>NZ_JBITLS010000007.1:286596-534307 GCF_044465465.1 Nonomuraea sp. NPDC049655 | reverse complement strand
GGGATGGTCGGGATCAACGTGCCGATCCCGGTGCCGATGGCGTTCTACAGTTTCGGCGGGTGGAAGTCGTCGTTGTTCGGTGACACGCATGTGCACGGCGCCGAGGGGGTGCAGTTCTACACGCGGGGCAAGGTGGTGACCTCGCGTTGGCTGGACCCGTCCCACGGCGGTGTGAACCTCGGCTTCCCCACGAACGGGTAACTCACGCCTCACGGCCGGGAGGGACCGGCGTCCCTCCCGGTCCCGTCCCCGGTAAGCTCCAGCGCAACGGACAAGGGGGGACATCGTGAGACGCCGTCGCATATCCGCCGTGGCGCTGGCCGCGGCGGCGCTGGTCGCCGGCACGGGAGCGGTGTCCTCGGCTGCCGGGCAGGCGGCTCAGCAGGCAACACAGCCGGCCGCCAAGCCCAGCCCGAAGCCGACCCCGTCGGCCACGCCGTCGCCCACGGCCACCCAGAGCGACGGCACGCTGCAGATCCTCACCTACCGCGGCTACGCCGAGTACGGCGGCCTCAGCTCCAAGGCCAACTGGGTCGGCTCCTTCGAGAAGGAGACCGGCTGCCGCCTGGCCCGCGTCGACACCGTCCGCACCGCCGAGGAGATGGAGCGGGCCGTCGCGGCCGCCGAGCGCCCGTACGACCTGATCTCGGCGGGCCCGGCGCTGGCGGGCGACCTGATCACGCGCAAGCTGGTGCAGCCGATCGACCCGGCCAAGGTGAGCGGCTACGACGACCTGAACGAGCGTTTCCGCGACATGACGAAGGTGTCCGGCAAGGTCTACGGCGTGCCGTTCCTGTGGGGGTACCACGAGTTCATCTACGACTCGGCCAGGGTCAAGGACGCGAGCATGAGCCAGGTGTTCGCCTCCGGCCGGGCCGCGCTCCGCGACACCCCCCTGACCATCGCCGACGCCGCGCTGACCGACGCCACCGTCAAGGACCCGTACGAGCTGAGCCAGGAGCAGCTCGACCGGGCCATGGCGCTGCTCGGGCGGCAGAAGGAGCGCACCTACTGGCGCAAGCCGATCGACCTGATCAAGGGCTTCGCCACCGGGTCGCTGGATTACGCGCAGGCCACACCGTACTATCGCCTGCTGCTGCAGAAGGCCGGCAAGCCGGTCCGGACGGTCGGCGCCAAGACGGCCACCGGCTGGCTCGACTCCTGGATGCTCGGCGCCAACCTGCCCGACACCACCTGCGCCTACCGCTGGCTGACCTGGATGACCGCGGCCGACGCCCAGCGCGACGCGGCCGCCTGGGTGGGGCTCGCGCCGGCCAACGACAAGGCGTGCAAGGGCCGGGCCAAGTCGATCTGCGACCTGTACGGCGCCGACGACCCCAAGCGGCTCGACCGGATCGCCTTCGCCGTCCGGCCGCCGGGCGGTTGCCGCGGCGAGGACGGGGAATGCACTGATTATGCCGTCTGGGGGAAACGGTGGGCCGAACTCGCCGAGTAGGTGAGATCTCCGCCCCCGCTCGACCCCATCGCGGGCGCGCCTTCCCCCGGGTGCGCCTGCTGAGACGCCCCGGGCCTTCCCCCCTGTCCCGGGGCGTCTCGCCGTCTCCGGGCTGAAGGACGTCCACGGCGTCTCGCCGTTTCCGGGCTGAAGAGCGTCAGGTTCCGGGACTCGTCGGTGCGAAAATTCGACTGAATGACCAGTCAGTGAGTATGTTCTCTCCATGAGAATCCTTCTTGTCGGCGCCGGAGGCGTCGGCTCCGCCGTGGTGCCCATCGCCGCCCGCCGCCATTTCTACGAACACATCGTGGTGGCCGACTCCCAACAGAGCCGGGCGGCCCGCGCCGTCGCCGCCGTGGACGACCCCCGCTTCACCGCCATCCAGCTGGACGCCTCCGACCGGGCCCAGGTCGCCGCGGCGCTCCGGGAGCACCGATGTGACGTGCTGTTCAACGCGGTCGATCCGCGCTTCACGATGCCGCTGTTCGAGGCCGCCCTGGAGGCCGGGGCCCACTACCTGGACATGGCGATGTCGTTGTCGAAGCCGCATCCGCGCGAGCCGTACCGCAAGCCCGGGGTGAAGCTGGGGGACCGGCAGTTCGAGCGCGACGGCGAGTGGCGCGGCGCGGGCCGGCTCGCGCTGGTCGGCATGGGCGTCGAGCCGGGGCTCGCGGACGTGTTCGCCCGCTACGCCGCCGACCACCTGTTCGACGAGATCGACGAGATCGGCATCAGGGACGGCGCCAACCTCGTCGTGGACGGCTACGACTTCGCGCCCACGTTCTCCATCTGGACCACGATCGAGGAGTGCCTGAACCCGCCCGTCGTCTGGGAGGACGGGCAGTGGCGCACCACCGAGCCGTTCAGCGAGCCCGAGGTGTTCGACTTCCCCGACGGCATCGGGCCCGTGGAGTGCGTGAACGTCGAGCACGAGGAGGTGCTGCTCGTCCCGAGGTGGATCCCGGCGCGGCGGGTGACGTTCAAGTACGGGCTCGGCGAGGAGTTCATCGGCGTGCTCAAGACGCTGCGCAAGCTGGGCCTGGACAGCGCCGACAAGATCAGGGTGGGCGGTGCGGAGGTGGCGCCGCGCGACATGGTCGCCGCGAGCCTGCCGGACCCGGCGACGCTGGGCGCCCGCATGCGCGGCAAGACCTGCGCGGGCACGTGGGTCAAGGGCACCGGCAAGGACGGCTCGCCGCGCGAGGTGTACCTGTACCACGTGGTGGACAACGAGTGGTCGATGCGGGAGTACGGCTCCCAGGCCGTCGTGTGGCAGACGGCGATCCATCCGGTCGTCGCGCTGGAGCTGGTGGCGACCGGGGTGTGGAAGGGCGAGGGCGTGCTCGGCCCCGAGGCGTTCGACGCGGTGCCGTTCCTCGACCTGCTGCGCGAGTACGGCTCGCCGTGGGGCCTGCGCGAGACGGCCGCGGCGGCCTGACGGTCGTGACTGACGGCCGGTCTAGCGGCCGGGGAAGGCCACCACGGTCGCCATGGGAGCGGGCAGGAGCGCCTCGGCGCATTCGGTGCAGGCGAGCACGGAGGAGTTGTCGGGCAGTTTGCCGACCCGGACCCGGGGCCGCGGCCACCTCTTGTGGCACACCACGCAGGCGTCGCCGTCGCGCTGGGCCGGCGTCAGGCCCTCAGGGTCGAACGTCAACATACTCCGTGCCGTTCTGGTGGGACCCCAGTTCATCACGCTCCCAGCTGCCATCGCCCCTCCGCATGTCCGGATCCGTTATAACCCTGACCGAGGCCGTGATCGTCTAGCTGAGCGTCAAGCCAGGGTGAATTCTCTACCCGAGTGACCTGCGTTACACACACAAAATCGGGCATCCAGCCGCAAGCTGGATGCCCGATTTTTCGGTCTTTGCTATAGAGCGGAGATGGCCTTCTCCAGGATCCCCAGGCCCTCCTCAAGCAGGTGCTCGGGCATGACCAGCGGGGGCAGGAAGCGCAGCACGTTGCCGTACGTGCCGGCGGTCAGGACCACCAGGCCCTCGGCGTGGCAGCGCTTGACGATCTCCTGGACGGCCGCCGGGTCCGGGTTCTTCGTGCCCGGCTCGACCAGCTCGATCGCGATCATCGCGCCGCGTCCGCGCACGTCGCCGATCGCCGGGAACCGCTCCTGGAGCGAGCGGAGACGGGGGAGCATGATCTCGCCGATGCGGCGGGCCTTGGCGACCAGGTCCTCCGACTCGATCGTCTCCAGGACGCCGAGCGCGGCCTCGCAGGCCAGCGGGTTGCCGCCGTACGTGCCGCCCAGGCCGCCGACGTGCACGTGGTCCATCAGGTCGGCGCGGCCGGTCACGGCGGCCAGCGGCAGGCCGCCCGCGATGCCCTTGGCGGTGCAGATGATGTCGGGGACGACGCCCTCGTCCTCGCAGGCGAACAGGTCACCGGTACGCGCGAAGCCGGTCTGGACCTCGTCGGCCACGAAGACGATGCCGTTCGCCCGGCAGAACTCGGCGATCCGCGGCAGGAAGCCCCTGGCCGGGACGATGAAACCGCCCTCGCCGGCGATCGGCTCGATCACCACGGCGGCCACGTTCTCCGCCCCGACCTGCTTGTTGATCTGGTCGATGGCCTGCGCGGCGGCCTCCTCCGCGCAGTTGTCCGCGCCCGTCGGCCAGCGGAACGGGTAGGCCAGCGGCACCCGGTACACCTCGGGCGCGTACGGGCCGAAGCCCTGCTTGTACGGCATGTTCTTGGCGGTCATGGTCATCGAGAGCAGCGTGCGGCCGTGGTAGCCGTGGTCGAACACCACGACGGCCTGCCTGCCGGTGGCGTGCCGGGCCACCTTGACGGCGTTCTCGACGGCCTCGGCGCCGGAGTTCACCAGGAAGGTGCGCTTGTCGTGGTCGCCGGGGGTCAGCTCGTTGAGCTTCTCGCAGACCTGCACGTACGACTCGTACGGGGTGACCATGAAACAGGTGTGGGTGAAGTCGGCCACCTGCTTCTGGACGCGCTCGACGACCTTCGGCGCGGAGTTGCCCACGTTCGTCACGGCGATGCCGGAGCCGAAGTCGATCAGAGAGTTCCCGTCGGCGTCCTGGAGGATGCCGCCGCCGGCGCGGGTGACGAAGACCGGCAGCGTGGTGCCGATGCCGGAGGGGACGGCGGCCTGCTTGCGGGCCAGCAGCTCCTGCGACTTGGGGCCTGGGATCGCGGTCACGACGCGCCGCTCCTGGGGAATGCTCATGGGCTCGACGCTACGTCGGGCTCCGACCTGGGCCGATACGTCGATATGGCACACTGGGGGTGCTCACCTTTGCCGGAATGGACAAACTCGTATGGCACCTTCGCTACGCACCGTGGCGCGACGGATGAAGTTGCGTCAGCTGGCGGGCGCGGGGGCCGCCGGAGCGCTCGACGCGGAGGTGCGCTGGGTGGCGGTCAGCGAGCTGGAGGACCCGACGCCGTTCCTTGAGGGCTCGGAGCTGCTGCTGACGACCGGGATCCGCCTGGAAGGCGACTTCTCCGGATATGTCGCCCGGCTGGTGGGCCGTGAGGTGGCCGGGCTCGGCTTCGGCGTCGGGCTCTCCCACGAGCACGTCCCGGCCGCCCTGGTCGCGGCCGCCGACGAGGCGGGGCTGCCGCTGTTCGAGGTGCCGCGCGAGACGCCGTTCATCGCCATCGGCAAGGTGGTCAGCGAGCTGCTCGCGGCCGAGCAGTACGACGAGATCACCCGCGCCTTCGCCGCGCAGGGGCGGCTGACCCGGGCGGCGCTGCGTCCGGAGGGCATGCACGCGGTCATCGACCGGGTGGCCAAGGAGATCGAAGGCTGGGCGGCGCTGCTCGACGAGACGGGCGAGGTCCGGCACGCCACGCCGGGGGCCGACGTGCCGGTCGTGGTGGCCGAGCTGCGCCGGCTGCGCGCCGGCGGCCCGGCAGGACCCCAGCCCGACCAGACCGCCGGAGCAGAGCGCCCGCCCACGGGCGAGCCCGCCGCCACCGCGGGGCAGGGCGGTGAGCGGGTGCGCGGTGGCGTGCCGGGTGGGGAAGGCGTGCGGGGTGGTGGCCAGGCGGGTGAGCGGATGGGCGGTGGCGCGCCGGCCGGCGAACGCGTGCGGGGTGGTGGCCAGGCTGGGCAGCGGGTGGGCGCCGGCGTGCCGGTCGGGGCGCGGAGGCGCGGTGCGGTCCAGGCCGGTGAGCGGGTGCCGGCGAGTCTCGCGTTGTCCGGGCCCGACGAGCACGTCGTGATCCAGCCGCTCGGCGGCGGTCCACGGCCGCGCGGCTTCTTCGCGGTCGGCGCCCGCAAGCCGTTCTCGCCGGTGACCCACACGGTGATCAACGCCGCCGGCTCGCTGCTCACGCTCGCCATGGAGCAGGGCAGGGCCCAGCGGGAGGCCGGCCGGCGGCTCCGCTCGGCCGTGCTGGAACTGCTGCTCGGCGGGGCGGTCGAGCAGGCGCGGGCGGTGGCCGGCACGCTCGGCGCGCGGCTGCCCGGTGAGCCGCTGGTGGTCCTGGCGGCGGGCGCGGCCGCCCTGGAGACCCTGGAACCGCACGGCTTCACAGCGCTCCTCGACGACGGCACCGGCGGTCACGGCGGCGCTGACGGCGGCGGTCACGGCGGCGCTCAGGGTGGCGCTCACGGCGGCGCTCTCGGCGGCGGTCACGGTGGTGGCGGCAGGGGGAGGGGTGGCGGGTTTCAGGGCGGGGAGCCGGTGAGTGTCTGCCTGGTGTCCGAGGGGGGCGCGGAGAAGGTGGCGCGGGAGGTGGAGGGGCCGGTCGGGTTGAGCTCGCCCTGCCGCTACGACGGCCTGCGCGACGCGCTCGACCAGGCACGCCGCGCGCTGGCCCACAGCGACGGCGGCCTGACGCGCTTCGCCGACCTGGCCGGGCAGGGCCTGCTCGCGCTGCTGGACGCCGACACTCTGCGCGCGTTCTCCGGCGCGCTGCTGGCCCCGCTCACCGCGTACGGATCCCGCGCGGACCTGGTCGAGTCGCTGCGCGCCTACCTCGACAGCAACGGCCACTGGGATGCCGCCGCCCAGCGGCTCGGCGTCCACCGGCACACCCTGCGCTACCGCATGCGGCGCGTCGCCGAACTCCTCGGCCGCGACCTCGACGACCCGGGCGTACGCGCCGAGCTGTGGCTCGCCCTGGAGGCGGCCCGCCGCTGACCCCGCCGCTGGACCGCGGGTGTTTCAGCGGCCGGGGGCCGAGGGCAGGCTGTCCTTGTCCACCAGGTAGCAGCAGATCGTGGCCAGGGTGACCGCCTCGTACGTGCGGTCATCCCGCAGGTGGCCGGCCCGTTCCAGGCTGATCGCGCCCTGCGCGGCGGCCCAGAGCGCGTCGGCGATCTTGCGCGGCTGGGTCGGCGTCAGGTAGCCGGCGGAGATGCAGTCGGCGATCACCCGGTCGAGGATGTTCAGCGCCGCGCGGGCGAGCGTCCTGGCCCGCTCGCTGGGCTCGAAACCGGGGATGGCCCGTTCGAACATCAGGTTGTAGTAGCCCGGCTCGGACAGGCACGCCTGCCGGTAGGCGGGGCCGAGCGCGGTCAGGTACTCCAGCGGGTTGCGCCGCTGCGGGACCGCTTCGAGAAAGCGGCGGAAACGCTCGAAACCCTCCAGATACAGCGCCTCGGCCAGGCCCTCCCGGTTGCCGAACATCGTGTAGATGACGGTCGTCGTGCAGCCGGCCTCGGCCGCGATCCTGCGCATGGTCAGACTGTCGGGACCCTCGCTCTGAAGCAGGTTCACCGCCACGTCGAGCAGGCGGGAACGGAGTTCGTCGTGGGTGGCGCGCTCGCCCAGCAGGTAGGCGCCCTGCAGGCCCAGCGGGGTCGAGGTCATGCGACCTCCCCAGCGACCAAGGAGCTCAGTGTCCTTGTGACCTCACGTTGCTCGGTCACGGGGCCCACGCCTTTCTGATCGGGGGCCCACCGCGCTGGAGACCCGCACCCGATGACTTAGCCATGGCGGAGATCGCTCAAACCACTCCGCATGGTAAACATCCCGAATTGGGTCTACTTCTGTTACATCATGGGTATACACCAGGGCTTGTACTTAACGGTGAGCGCTCATGGGAGTCTTGTGCACCGTGGTGTAAATCCCCGGACTCCCGCTTGGCATAACGTCGTGGGTATGGACGTGCGCACCTTCTGGCTTGCCGGCCGGCCCGCCACCGGCGAAACCGATCTCACCGTGACCAACCCCCATGACGGTCGTGCGGTCGGCCGGTACTCCGTACCGACCGATGCTCAGGTCGAGGAGGCCGTCGCGGCCGCTCACGCGGTCTCGCGCGAGGCCGCCGCGCTGCCCGTGCACGTACGTGCCGAGGCCCTGGCCCACGTCTCGCGCCGGCTGGCCGAGCGGGCCGACGAGATCGCCCACCTGATCACCGCCGAGAACGGCAAGCCGATCTTCTGGGCGCGCGGCGAGGTCAACCGCGCCATCTCCACGTTCCGCTTCGCCGCCGAGGAGGCCCGCCGCTGGTCCGGCCAGGTGCAGCGGCTCGACACCGAGCCGGCCGCCGCGGGCCGTCTCGCCTACGTCTCCCGCGTGCCCAAGGGCCCGGTGCTGGCGATCACCCCGTTCAACTTCCCGCTGAACCTGGTCGCCCACAAGGTCGCGCCCGCCATCGCCGTCGGCGCCCCGATCATCGTCAAGCCCGCGCCGGCCACGCCGCTGTCCTCGCTGGTTCTCGGCGAGATCCTGGCCGAGACCGACCTGCCCGCGGGCATGTTCTCGGTGCTGCCCGTGCAGAACGAGCGCGCCGCCGCCCTCGTCGACGACCCCCGCCTGCCCGTGGTCTCCTTCACCGGCTCCGCGCCCGTCGGCTACGCCATCGCCGACCAGGTGCCGCGCAAGCACGTGACCCTGGAGCTGGGCGGCAACGCCGCGGCCGTCGTGCTGGCCGACGCCGACCTCGACTGGGCCGCGCAGCGCATCGCCCTGTTCTCCAACTATCAGGCCGGTCAGAGCTGCATCGCCGTCCAGCGGGTGATCGTCGAGCAGCCGGTCTACGACGCGTTCGTCGAGCGGCTGCTGCCGGCCGTGGGCGCGCTCGTCACGGGTGACCCGGCCGACGAGAAGACCCAGGTCGGGCCGCTGGTGTCGGAGGCCGCCGCCGAGCGGGTGGAGCAGTGGGTGCGCGAGGCGGTCGCCGCCGGCGCCCGCGTCCTGGCCGGCGGCACCCGCGAGGGCGCCACGGTCGCGCCGACCGTGCTGGCCGACGTCCCGCACGACGCCAAGGTGGCCTGCGAGGAGGTCTTCGGGCCGGTCATGATCCTCCAGCCGGCCGCGTCGATCGACGAGGCGTACGCCATGGTGAACGACTCCAAGTACGGCCTCCAGGCCGGCGTCTTCACCCGCTCCCTGGACGCCGCCTTCAAGGCCAACCGCGAGCTGGAGGTCGGCGGCGTGATCATCGGCGACGTGCCGTCGTACCGGGCCGACCAGATGCCGTACGGCGGCGTGAAGGACTCCGGCATCGGCCGCGAGGGCCTGCACTCGGCCATGGAGGACCTGACCTACGAGAAGGTCATGGTGCTCACCGGCCTGTCGCTGTAGCTCCCGGCCCGCCCCGCGCCCCCGGCGCGGGGCGGTCGTGTGTCCGGCGCCGTTTCTCAGGCGCGTCCGGCACCGTTTTGCAGGCGCGTCCGGCGGTGGCCTTTCAGGCGCGTTCGGCCGTGGCGTAGACCGTCCTGGCGGCCTGGCCGAAGTACGGGCCGTACATGGTGTGCTGGTCGTCGCTGTACTTGAAGCTGCTCAGCGAGGTGACCGTGCCGCGGCCGGTCATCGGGTCGAAGCCGGACAGCCAGGGGCCGCCGCTCGACCCGGCGGTCATGGCACAGCCCAGCCCCTGGTCGTGTGTCTGCTTGTACGGGTCGTCGCGCAGCCGCCCGGCGCAGTAGACGAGCTGGTCGCCGTCGTAGGGCGGGTCGGCCGGGTAGCCGAAGCCGTAGGTCTGGCCGCCGCGCGGGGTGTTGAAGGCGATGTCCTGGGTGCCCACCACGTCGGCGACGTGCCGCCCGCCCGAGGTGGCCAGGGCGACCATGCCGACGTCGTGGTTGTCGTCGCCGGAGCGCGACCAGGGGGCGGAGACGAACATGCGGCGGGCCGCGTACTGGCCGTAGGGCTGCTCGCCGCCCCTGCCGTAGCCGGGGACGAACGTCCAGTTCTGGGCCCATTCGCCGGCGCCGTCCTTGACGCAGTGGCCGGCGGTGACGACGAGGTCTTTGCTGGCGCTGGTGACCGTGCTGGCCGAGCAGACGAAGTCGGCGCCCGCCAGCGTCAGGAACACCCGCCCGGTGGTCCTGGTCACGGCTCCGCCGGTGCTCCAGCGCGCGCCGATCGTGCTGGCCTGGGGCCGGGACGACGCCTGGTGCCGGCGGCCGACGTTGATCTCGGTACGGCCGCCGGACCCGCCGGACCCGCCGGGCTTCGCCTGCGCCCCGCCGCGCCCGGTCAGGCCGCCGAGCAGGCCGTCGCCGTCGGTCACGGAGTCGAGCAGACCGATGGGCAGGGCCGCCGCCATGCGCTGCGGGGTCCAGTAGCCGAGCACGCGCCGCTGCTCGGCGTCGCTCCGCGCGGCCTCGTGCTCGACCACCATGCTCCGCCGGGCCGCGGCGTGCTCGACGGCGTGCTCGACGGCGGGACGATCGACCTGGTGCTGGCCGGGGACCGCGCCGAGGATCGCCGGTCCCGTCAGTCCCGCGATCAGCGGGGCGGCCGCAAGCAGGGAGGTGCTCAGGGTCATGGCCCCCGAGTGTGCACCACGACGTGTGTTCTTGCGGCTACTTTCCGTAAATTGATCAGAGTGCGCCGGTGGTTTGCGCTGCTTGGTAAACGGCCTGCGCTTCGTTTCCGAAATACGGGCCGAACATCCAGTTGGGGGCGAAGTTGTATTTGAAGCTGTTGACCGAGTTCTGCGTGCCGAGACCGGTCGACTCGTCGAAATTCAGCATCCACGGGCCGCCGCTCGCGCCACCGGTCATGTCGCAGGTCAGGCCGAGGTCGTCGGAGAGCAGGAAGTCGTCGAACGTGCGTCCGCTGCAGTAGATGAGCTTCGAGCCGTCGTAGGGGGCGGCGGCCGGGTAGCCGAAGGAGTACATCTGCCGGCCACGCGGCTGGTTGAAGGCCACGCCCTGGCCGCCGACGACGTCCACCAGGCTCTTGCCGTCCACCTGGGCCACCACGGCGGCGGCCACGTCGAAGTTGACGTCCTCACTGGCGTTCCACTGGGGGGTGGTCAGCAGCTTGGCGGCCGGCCAGGTGCCGAAGGGGCGCTGGCCGGCGGCGTAGCCGGGCACGAACACCCAGTTGGTGTGGAAGGCGCCGCCGAGCTTGACGCAGTGGCCGGCGGTCAGCACCACGCTCTTGTTCGCGCTGGTCACCGCCGAGCCCGAGCACGAGGCGCTGCGTCCCTGGTAGGTGAAGAAGACCCGGCCGGTGGTCTTCACGACGGCGCCGCCGCCGCTCCAGGGGGCGCCGGAGCTGTTGGCCGACCGGAGCTGCCGCCCGTCGTCCCGGTCGCCGGTGGGCGGCGCCTGCCAGGGGGTGCCGCCGCCGGGCTCGCCGGGCTCGGCCACCGCGCCCTGGGCCGCCTTCCCGCCGTTCTTGGGCGCGGGCAGGTCGAGCGGCTGCGCGCTCTCCATGCGGGCCTCGGTCCAGTACCGCGTGACCTGCCGTTGCTCGGACGTCGAGTCCGCGGCGGCGTGCTGGGCGGGACGGGGTGCCGCGCCGGCCTGGGCCGCGGTGCCGGGGAGCAGGGCGATGCTCCCGGTGGCGAGGGTGAGGATGGAGAGCAGGGCAAATCTGCGGGGCATTACGTAACCTCCCGAAACCGGAGCTGGGGCTTGGAAGGTAGCCGCACAATAATCAGGATTTCTCAAGATATGCGCATCCCGATATAGCGATATTTGGACTTAAATGGCCTGGGTTATCGCGCGTCACTCGGGACCCGGGATCGCGCCGGTCGGCCCCTCACGTGCCCGTCCGCGTCCGGCAGCGGGGACAATGGACACGTGCATGCAGAGACCCTCCGCTCCGTCGTCGTGCTCGGCTCCACCGGCTCGGTCGGCACCCAGGCCCTCGACGTCATCGCCGCCGACCCCACCGGGTTCGAGGTCACCGGGCTCGCGGCCGGGGGCGGCAGGGTCGAGGAGCTGGCCGCGCAGGCGGCCCGGTTCGGCGTGGAGGTCGTGGCGGTGGCCGACGCCGCCGCCGTCCCGGCGCTGAAGGAGGCGCTGGCCGCGCGCGGGGCGTCCCCTGTCGTGCTGGGCGGCCACGAGGGCGTCGCCGAGGTCGCGGGCTGGCGGTGCGACACCGTGCTCAACGGCATCACCGGTGCGCTGGGCCTGACGTCCACGCTGGTCGCGCTGGAGGCCGGCCGCACGCTCGCGCTGGCCAACAAGGAGTCCCTGATCATCGGCGGGCCGCTGGTCAAACGGCTGGCCGCGCCGGGGCAGATCCTGCCGGTCGACTCCGAGCACTCGGCGGTGCAGCAGTGCCTGTGGGCGTCCGGCCCCGGCGGCCACGACCCCGCCGCCGTCAGGCAGCTCGTCATCACCGCCAGCGGCGGCCCGTTCAGGGGCATGAAGCGCGAGGAGATGGCCGACGTCACCCCCGAGATGGCGCTGGCCCACCCCACCTGGTCCATGGGCCCGGTCATCACCATCAATTCCGCCACCCTGGTCAACAAGGGGCTGGAGGTCATCGAGGCCCACCTGCTGTTCGACATCGGCTTCGACCGCATCGAGGTCGTCGTCCACCCGCAGTCGGTGATCCACTCCATGGTCGAGTACGTCGACGGCTCCACCATCGCCCAGGCCAGCCCGCCCGACATGCGCCTGCCGATCGCGCTCGCGCTGGCCCATCCGGCCCGCGTGCCCGGCGCCGCCCGGCCCGTCGATTGGACCAAGGCCCACACCTGGACCTTCGAGCCGCTCGACGACGCGGCCTTCCCGGCCGTCGCGCTGGCCCGGCACGTCGGCGCCGAGGGCGGCACCGCGCCCGCCGTCTACAACGCCGCCAACGAGGTCTGCGTCGAGGCGTTCACCAGGGGCGGGCTGCGTTTCCCCGCGATCGTCGACACGGTCGCCAAGGTCGTCGAGGAACACCGCGTCACCCCGGCCTCCAGCGTGGAGGAGGTGCTGGCCGCCGACGCCTGGGCCCGGGCGCGTGCGGCCGAACTCACAGCCGGGCAGTCCTTCTAGCTACCTAGACTGGGTAGCGTCGTCACACCTAAGGGTAGAAATGTCTTCTGTAGCACTTGGCATCCCGACGGTCCGCCCCAAGCCGCTCGCCGAACGCCGGCACTCCCGCCAGATCATGGTCGGCAGCGTTCCCGTGGGCGGCGACGCGCCCGTCTCCGTCCAGTCGATGACGACGACGGTCACCGCCGACGTCAACGCCACGTTGCAGCAGATCGCCGAGCTGACGGCGTCCGGCTGCCAGATCGTGCGCGTGGCCGTTCCGTCGCAGGACGACGCGGACGCGCTGCCGATCATCGCGAAGAAGTCCCAGATCCCGGTCATCGCCGACATCCACTTCCAGCCGAAGTACGTGTTCGCGGCCATCGAGGCGGGCTGCGCGGCGGTCCGCGTCAACCCGGGGAACATCAAGAAGTTCGACGACAAGGTGGGCGAGATCGCCAGGGCGGCCGCCGACCACGGCGTGCCGATCAGGATCGGCGTCAACGCCGGGTCGCTCGACCCCCGCCTGCTCCAGAAGTACGGCAAGGCCACGCCCGAGGCGCTGGTGGAGTCCGCGCTGTGGGAGTGCTCGCTGTTCGAGGAGCACGGCTTCAGGGACATCAAGATCTCGGTCAAGCACAACGACCCCGTCGTCATGATCAACGCCTACCGGCTGCTCGCCGCCAAGTGCGACTACCCGCTCCACCTCGGCGTCACCGAGGCCGGCCCCGCCTTCCAGGGCACGGTCAAGTCCGCCGTGGCGTTCGGCGCGCTGCTGGCCGAGGGCATCGGCGACACCATCCGCGTCTCGCTGTCCGCGCCGCCCGTCGAGGAGGTCAAGGTCGGCGCCCAGATCCTGGAGTCGCTGGGGCTGCGCGAGCGGGGGCTGGAGATCGTCTCCTGCCCGTCGTGCGGCCGCGCCCAGGTCGACGTCTACACGCTGGCCGAGCAGGTCCAGGCAGGCCTGGAGGGGCTCAAGGTCCCGCTGCGGGTGGCCGTCATGGGCTGCGTCGTCAACGGCCCCGGCGAGGCGCGCGAGGCCGACCTCGGCGTCGCCTCCGGCAACGGCAAGGGCCAGATCTTCGTCAAGGGCGAGGTCATCAAGACCGTGCCCGAGTCGCAGATCGTCGAGACCCTGATCGAAGAGGCCCTGCGGCTGGCCGAGGAGATGGGCGTCGAGGTCGACCTCGACGACGACGTCTCCGGGCCCCAGGTGACCGTGGGCTGAGTGCCCCGAGGGGCCGGTTACCCGGTGCAATGGCACCATTACAATCTGGCAAGCCTTTCCCCATACCCAGCGTCATGACCCGCTCGCCCGCGGGAGCATCACAGGGCCATGACGAGGGGGAGGGGCTGGGTGAAGCGCGTATTCAGTGTTGCCGTCGGCATCGCGGTGCTGGTCGCCGGGGTTGTCAGCGCGGACGGTGTGGCGTCGGCCGGCAGGGGCGCGGCCTGGGGGGCGCAACAGGTGGTCTGGGGGCCGTGCCCGGCGAAGGAGGGCAAGACGGTCCGGGCCGACCTGGAGTGCGCCACTGTACGCGTGCCGCTCGACTACCGCGACCCCTGGGGCCAGTCGATCAAGCTGGCGATCAACCGCATCAAGGCCAAGGTGTCCAGGGACGGCAACCATCTCGGCACCCTGCTGATCAACCCGGGCGGCCCGGGAGCCTCGGGCCGTGACCTGACCGAGTTCGTCTCGAACGGGCTGCCGAACAGGCTGGGCGAGCGCTACGACGTCGTCGGGTTCGACCCGCGCGGGGTCGGCGGCAGCGAGCCGTCGCTCCACTGCGTGGACCCCGACACCTACTACCGGGCGCCGCGGCCCGACGCGGTGCCGCGCACGGCCGGCGACGAGAGCAAGCTGCTGGCCAGGGCCGACGAGTACGCCACCCGCTGCGGCGACCTCTGGGCCTGGATGCTGCCGCACCTGACGACCGAGAACTCGGCCAGGGACATGGACACGATCAGGGCGGCGCTGGGCGAGGAGAAGATCAGCTACCTGGGCTACTCGTACGGCACCTACCTCGGGGCCGTCTACGCCACCCTGTTCCCGCAGCGGGTCAGGCGGCTGGTCATGGACAGCACGGTCAACCCCGAGGGCGTCTGGTACCGGTCGAACCTGGGCCAGGACGTCGCCTTCGAACGCCGCCACCGCGCCTTCCTCGCCTGGACGGCCCGGCACAACGACGTCTACCGGCTGGGCGGCACGCTGAAGCAGACCTCGTTCGCCTACTACGCGATGCGCGACCGGCTGCGCACCCGCCCGGCCGGCGGCGTGGTCGGGCCGAGCGAGCTGGACGACACCTTCACCCTCGGCGGGTACACCGACCGGGTGTGGCCGGAGTTCGCCCGCGCCTGGTCCGCCTACGTGCGCAAGGGCGACCCGCAGCCGCTGGTGGAGGCGTACAACCGGCGCGGCAAGAACGACGCCGACGACGAGAACGGCTACGCCGTCTACCTCGGCGTGCAGTGCCGCGACGCCGCGTGGCCGCGCGACTGGACCAAGTGGCGCACCGACATGACCCGGCTGCACCACAGGGCGCCGTTCCTGACCTGGCCGAACGCCTGGTTCAACGCGCCGTGCGCGTTCTGGCCGGTCAAGGGCGGCACGCCGGTCGCGGTGCACGGCTCGCCGAAGCTGCCGCCGGTGTTGTTCCTGCAGTCGCGCGACGACGCCGCGACGCCGTACCGGGGGGCGCTGGCCATGCACCGGCGATTCCCGCGCAGCGGCATGGTGATCGACGAGGGCGGCAACCACGGCGTGTCGCTGGCCGGCAACCGGTGCGTGGACGGCCACCTCGCGGCGTACCTGGCCGACGGCACGCTGCCGGCCCGGACGGTCTCCTGCGCGGCCCTGCCGGACCCGGCTCCGGCCGCCCACATGGCCGCGCGCGGCGCGCAGGGTCACGATCGGCTCACCGACGTGCTGTCCCGGTGAGCTATTCGGGGGACGTTCGCGTAGTCTGACCATGTGATGCTGCGTACATCGGCGTCGCGCGTGCTCGACGACAGCGACCGGGACGAGGTTCTCGCCCTGCTTGACTGCGATCCGGTCGCCAACGTCTTCGTCTCCTCCCGGGTGCGGGCCGTCGGACTCAATCCGGCACGCCTCGGGGGGCAGATGTGGGGATTCGGGCCGCGCGGCGGGCTCGTGTCGCTCTGTTACGCCGGCGCGAACATGGTGCCGGTCAACGCCGGCCCCGAGGCCGTGCACGCGTTCGCCGACCGTGCCCGCAAGCAGGGGCGCAGGTGCTCGTCCATCGTGGGCCCCGTCGAGGCGGTGTCCCTGCTGTGGGAGCGGCTGGAGCCGCACTGGGGCAGGGCGCGGGCCATCCGGTGGGCGCAGCCGGTGATGGCGACCTCCAGCAAGGCTCCCGTGCCCGCCGATCCGCTGGTGCGCCGGGTGCGGCCCGAGGAGTTCGACATCGTGCTGCCGGCGTGCGTGGCGATGTTCACCGAGGAGGTGGGCGTCTCGCCCAACCTCGGCGACGGCGGCGCGCTCTACCGCACCCGGGTCGCCGAGCTGATCCGCATCGGCCGCGCCTACGCGCGCATCGACGACGGCCGGGTGGTGTTCAAGGCCGAGGTGGGCGCCGTCACGCCGCACGCCTGCCAGATCCAGGGCGTGTGGGTGGCCCCCGACCAGCGCGGCAAGGGGCACGCGGTGGCGGGCATGGCGGCGGTCGTGGAGGCGGCGATGAGCTGCTTCGCCCCCGTCGTGTCGCTCTACGTCAACGACTTCAACCACTCGGCGCGGGCCGTCTACCGCAAGGTGGGGTTCCGCGAGGTGGACACCTTCATGTCGGTGTTGTTCTGAGGGTGTGCGGCTAGAGGCTGACCAGCTTGTCGAAGAGGCGGGCCAGCTCGGTGGCGGGGTCGGCGGTGAGGCCGGCGTGCACCGGGCCGGTCTGGACGATCGTGCTGCGCGGCGCGGTCAGCCAGCGGAACCGGCCGCCCAGCGGCTCGCCCGCGAGGGGGCCCGGCCGGTCGCCGCAGGCCCGCTCGTAGGCGCTGAGCGCGTGGCGCACGCCGTCGAGGTCGGCGCCGGGGTCGAGGGCGCGCAGGCGGGCCGGGTCGAGATGCACGCGCGCGCACAGGTAGTCGCGCGGCTGGCAGTAGAGCAGCACGCCCGCGTTGATCAGCTCGCCGCGCTCGATCTTGGGCATGACGCGGATCACCGCGTACTCGTAGACGTCTCTGGTCACCGGCTGCCTCCCCGCCAGAACTCGCCGACCGAGCCGGGCCCGACTGCCCTGCGTTCCTTGTCGGGGCCGCGCAGCAGCCATTCGCGCGGGCCGTGCGCCCGGCTCAGCAGATGCTCGGTGTAGGCCTCCCGCACGGCCTGGGCTGAGTCGAAGCCCGGCTCGCCGTCGAGCCATTCGTCGGGCACCAGGGCCGTCACCTCGCCGAGCAGCTCGCGGGTGATCCGGCCGGCCAGGTCGTCGCCGGCGGCGAGCACGTCGGGCGCGAACGGCGCGAGCACGTGGTCGCCGGTGTCGAAGGGGCGCTGCGGGTCGGCCGTGCGCCAGTTGTGGTGGAACCACAGGGCCGCGCCGTGGTCGATGAGCCAGGTGTCGCGGTGCCAGACCAGCAGGTTGGGGTTGCGCCAGCTCCGGTCGATGTTGTGGATCAGCCCGTCGAACCAGACGACCCTGGAGGCGAACACCGGGTCGGGGATCCAGCCCAGCGGGTCGAACCCGAGCGCGCCGGGCAGGAAGTCGACCGCCAGGTTGAGGCCGGTGCTGGCCTTGAGGAGGTCCTGGACCTCCTCGTCGGGCTCGCGGACGCCGAGCTGCGGGTCGAGGTCGATGAGCTTGAGCTCGGGGGTGCGCAGCCCCAGCCGGCGGCCCAGCTCGGCGGCGATGATCTCCGCGACGAGCACCCGCCGGCCCTGCCCCGCCTCGCGGAACTTCACCACGTACGTGCCGAGGTCGTCGGCCTCGACGACGCCCGGCAGCGACCCGCCCTCCCGCAGCGGGGTCACATATCGGGTGGCTGCGATCTTTTCCAGCACGGGACGAGGCTATCGTCCCCCTGGCCTCCGTCCGTAACTCCGGGCCGGTTCAACGCGCCGGTGGCCGGACAGGTCGGGCGAAAGGGGCGAACGGCTGCCGCAACGAAGCCTCGACGGCGGTGAACGCGTAGTCGAGCATGGCGTGCTCATAGGCCGTCTTCGCCTCGGCGAGCGGGCGGCCTGCGGCGGCGGCCGCGGCCAGAGCCGCGCTCAGGGTGTGGGCGTCGCGCAGCGCGACGTTCGCGCCCTCGCCGCGTCCAGGGCTCATGCTGTGCACGGCGTCGCCGAGCAGGGTCACCGCGGGCTCGTCCCAGGGGCGTACGCGCCGGGCCGAGTGGGTGTGCACCAGGAACGTCGCCTCGGGGTCGGCCCGCTCGACGATCCGGCGCACGCCCTCGTGCCAGCCGGCGACCGTGGCGAGCGCGAGCCGGTGCAGGGCGGCGGGGGAGGTGTCGTCCGGCCGGGGGCCGGGGGCGGTCAGCGTCCAGGAGAAGTAGCCGGGGACGTCTGTCAGCTCCACGCCGGGGGCGTGCCGGGCGGCGGCCTCGGCCACCGGCGCGCAGGGGCGGCAGGTGGCGACCGAGATCGCGGTGTGGTCGGGCGCGGTGACCCGGTTGAAGGTGTCGACCAGGTCGGGAGGCGTGGCGGCCAGCAGGTCGGGGGTCAGGACGGTCCTGCCGTACAGGGCCCAGTCGAGCCGGTCCACGACGGCGTCGGGGAGGAGCTGGGCGCGGACGCGGGAGCCGACGCCGTCCGCGCCGGCGAGCAGGTCGCCGTCCAGGGCGGAGCCGTCGGCGAGGTGGGCGCGGACGCGGCCGCCGGGCAGCGGCTCGTACCGGGTGAACTCGGTGCCGAAGCGCACGTCGAGGCCGGACAGCAGGATCTCGCGCAGGGTGAGCCGGTTGACGCCGAAGCCGTCCACGCCGGGGAGCTGGGGCGGGACGTCCTTGGAGAACTTGGGGACCAGCCGGGTGTCCATGAACGTCATGCGGGTGGCCGGGCGGATGGAGGTGGCCACGGCCAGGTCGTACAGGCCGGGGGGCAGGCACTCGCGCAGCGCCGCGGCGCCGGTCTCCTTGAGGCTGATGCGGTAACCCTGGGGGCGGTGGCCGGCCGAGGGGTCGCGCTCCAGGACGGTGGCCTGGAAACCCGCCTTGCGCAGGCCCTGGGCCAGGGATAAGCCGCCGATGCCGCCTCCTGCGACGATGACGTGGGCAGAAGTGTCCATGGATCCGACGATAGACGATAGCTGTCGCGACAGTAAATGCTTGCGCCAGCTATTCTGGTCGCGTGACCGACGATCGTTTGCCGCCGCCGTTCGAACTGGTGCTGGGCGGCGGGTCGCTGCTCGTGCAGGTGGGGCGGGAGCTCAACACCGAGACCGAGCGCCGCCTGGCGCCGCTCGGGCTCACGGCGCAGCAGGCGGCGCTGCTGCTGCACGCGGCGGGCGGGCGCAGCACGCCCGGCGTGCTGAAGGGCCGGCTCGGCACGGACACGGCGGGGATGACCCGGCTGCTGGACCGGCTGGAGGCCAAGGGGCTGCTGCGGCGGGTCCGGCGGCCCGAGGACCGGCGCTCGGTCGTCATCGAGCTGACGGACGAGGGGCACGCGCTGGTGCCGCGCCTGCCGCCGATCTTCGGCGGGGTCAGCCGCCAGGTCTTCTCGGGCTTCTCCGGGGAGGAGATCGAGCAGGTCACGGGCATGCTTCGGCGGATCATGGCCAACCTGGCGGAAGGGGGATCGTGACCGGGGCGCGCGCGTACCGCGCTCCCGGCCAGGATCGTCGGAGGTTCTGAGGCTCCGGGGCTCTGGTTTCTGGGGGGCCGGGCCTTCGGGGTCAGAGTTTGGCGATGACCTCCTCGGCGAAGCGCTCCATCGTGGCGATCTTGAGTTCGAGGCTGTCCTCGCCGTACCGGGCCTTCTCCTCGGGGGTGGCCAGCCACCAGGGGGCGGCCATGGTGGCGGTCACGCCCTTGGCGGCGAAGCGGCGGTAGGTCTCGGCGTCCGGCAGCACGGCCAGCGGGGCGACGATGTCGAACGGGCCCGTCCTGCCGTTCTCGTCGAGGTGCCGGCGGAGGGTGTCGAGCACCGGGTCGAGCTGCTCCTCGGTGTAGATGCGGTTGCCCAGCCAGCCGTCGCCGAAGCGGGCGGCCCGGCGCAGCGCCGCCTCGCTGTCGCCGCCCACGTAGACGGGCACGGGCCCGGCCGGCGTGGGGGAGATCGACAGCGGCGGCAGGCCGTCCAGCTCGACGGTCGCGCCGGACCACAGGGCGCGCAGCGTGGGCAGCATCCGGTCGAGGCGGCGGCCCCGGGTGTGGAAGTCCTGGCCGGTGCCGGCGAACTCCTCCTCGCACCACCCCACCCCGACCCCGAAGGTCACCCGTTCCCGCGACAGCACCGCCGCCGTGGAGACCAGCTTGGCCACGGTGAACAGGTCGCGGGCCGGGGCGATGTAGACGTTCGGCGAGAAGCGCAGCGTCGTGGTCGCCGTGGCCATCGCGCCGATCGTCACCCACACGTCGGGCCAGTGCGTCTCGGCGTCCCACCGGGGCGCGCCCGACCGCGAGTACGGGTACCGCGAGGCGAAGTCGGCGTAGAACAGGTGGTCCGACAGCGTGAAGGTGTCGAAGCCGCAGCGCTCGGCCGCCCGCGCCAGCTCCACGAACTGGTCGGTCGGGACGAACGAGGCCCCCAGCCACATCTTCATCGGAACTCCGGCGCGACCTTGGTGGCGAACATCTCCAGGTTCCGCTTGACCGTGTCCAGCGGGAGCACGCCCTGCTGCCCCTGCATGTACAGGCCGAACCACTCCAGGTCCGGCATGCGGTCGAGCATGCGCTGGATGCCGCGCTTGACGTCGTCCGGCGTGCCGAACAGGGCCATCTCCACGTCGTTCATGCGCTTGGCGTCGCCCTTCTCGGGGGAGATCGGCTTGTGCTTCTCGTCCTCCTTCTTGCGCAGCACCTCCAGGTAGCCGAAGGGGCCGAAGAAGGCGGCGAAGTCCTTGGGGATGCTGCGGCCGAAGGTGTTGATCGCCTCTTCGGTGGTGTCCGCGATGCCGACGATCTTCAGGATGCCGGTGTGCTCGCCCAGCTTGTAGTGGCGGCCCTGCCGGGCCGACTCCTCCTGGTAGAGCTTGGCCTTGGCGGCGTGGTCGTCGGGATTGGGGGTGAACATCCACGGCAGGATGTCCTCCTGCGCGGCCCTGATCACCGACCGGTCGGAGATCGTGAACGGCTGCCACAACTCCGGATGCGGGTTCTGGTACGGCCGGGGGCAGACCGAGACGGCCTGGATCTTCCCGTCGTCGGAGACCTCGCCGGGCGCCCCGAAGGTCTTGGTCCATTCCATCGCGGGCCAGCCCTCGATACCGTCGAAGGGGTATGGCACCTCGTAGTCCAGCACGTCGGACTTGTAGCGGAGGGTCTCCTGCGTCCAGGCCATCTTCATGATCTTCAGCACCTCGCCGAAGACGTCGAAGTTCCGCGTGTCCGAGGCCGAGCCGTCGGAGCGGGCGGCGGCGGCCTGCCAGCGCTGGCCGAGGACGTTCATCCAGCGGTTCTGGTAACCCCGGGCCACGCCGAGCCGCAGCCGGCCCTTGCTGAACTGGTCGAGCAGCGCCACGTCCTCGGCGGCCCTGATCGGGTCCCAGGCGGGCAGCACCATGCCGAGCGGGGCGAGCAGGATGCGCTCGGTCCGCGCGGCGAGGTCGGTGAGGAACATCAGCGGATTGACCGAGAACTCCATCCCCTCGGAGTGGAAGTGGTGCTCGGTCATCATCAGCGCGTCGAACCCGATCTGGTCGGCGTGGACGGCTATCTCCCGCACCTCGTGCAGCAGCCGCTGATACGACTCTGTGTCGCGTCCGATGGGACGCCGTGCCTTGGCGTTCTCCTCGGCCGCGTATCCAGAGCCTGGAATCTGCGGATTCAGGAAGATAGAGAACTTCACCGGGAACCTCTTTCCGCGGACGTCGCCTTGCAAGCTACCCTGGAAATCTTAGCCGAGCAATCGCTTGGTTGACATGAGGAGGCCGTATGAGGCTGGGTGTCACGATGTTCGCCACGGATCTGGCCATGCCGGTCCAGGACCTCGCGGCCGCGGCCGAGGAGCGCGGGTTCGACTCGCTCTACCTGCCCGAGCACACCCACATCCCGGTCAGCCGCCGCACGCCGCCCGCCGGCGGCCAGGCCGAGCTGCCCGAGGAGTACAAGCGCACCCTGGACCCGCTGGTCGCGCTCTCCTTCGCCGCCGCCGCGACCCGGCGGCTGCGCGTCGGCACCGGCATCCTGCTCGCCGCCCAGCGCGACCCGATCGTGACCGCCAAGGCCCTGGCCACGCTCGACCACCTGTCCGGCGGGCGCGTGGTGGTCGGCGTCGGGTTCGGCTGGAACGTCGAGGAGATCGAGAACCACGGCGTGCCGTACGGGCGGCGGCGCGAGGTCGCCCGGCGCAACGTGCTGGCCATGCGGGCCTTCTGGCGGGACGAGGTGGCCGCCGTCGAAGGGCTCGAACCGTCATGGTCGTGGCCCAAGCCCGCGCACGACCTGCCCGTCTACCTCGGCGGTGCCGCCGGACCGAAGCTGTTCGCGCACATCGCCGAATACGGCGACGGCTGGATGCCCATCGGCGGCAAGGGCGTCAAGGACGCGCTGCCCGCGCTGCGCGAGGCGTGCGAGAAGGCCGGGCGGCCGATGGCCAGGGTGATCCCGTTCGGGACGTTGCCCACCAGGGAGAAGCTGGACTACTTCGCCGGGCTCGGCATCGAGGAGGCCGTGGCCACCCTGCCGAGCGGCCCGGCGGACGTCGTGCTGCGCGCCCTCGACGGCTACGCCGCGCTGCTGCAGGCGGTGTCATAATGACGCCCTATGTCCGAGCTCCATGCTGATGATCCCCGACAGCTGGGGGAGTACCGGCTCTCGCGCAGGCTCGGGCAGGGCGGCCAGGGCGTCGTCTTCCTCGGTCACTCGGCGGCCGGGGGGCAGGTCGCGATCAAGCTGCTGCACGCGAGCGTGTCCAAGGACGCCGACGTGCGGCGCAGGTTCCTCGGCGAGGTGGAGGCGGTGCGCCGGGTCGCGGCCTTCTGCACCGCCCAGCTCCTCGACGCCGACCTCGACGGCGACCGGCCCTACCTGGTCAGCGAGTACGTCGAAGGGCCCTCGCTGGGCGAGCACGTGATGGCCGGTGGGCCGCGGCGCGGCGGCTCGCTCGACCGGCTGGCCATCGGCACCGCCACCGCCCTGGGGGCGATCCACCGGGCGGGGGTCGTCCACCGCGACCTGAAGCCGGGCAACGTGCTGCTCAGCCTCGACGGGCCGCGGGTGATCGACTTCGGGGTGTCCCGGCTGATGGACGCCGCCGCCACCACGACCAGGTCGCCCATCGGCACGCCGGCCTACCTGTCGCCCGAGCGCATCAGCGGGGAGGCCGCGGGGCCGCCCGCGGACATGTGGGCGTGGGGGCTGACCGTGGCGTACACGGCCGGGGGGCGGCACGCGTACATGGCGGACACCTACCAGGAGGTCCTGGCCCGGATCCTGTACGGCAAGCCGGACCTGCGCGGGTTGTCGGGGCGGCTGCGGGAGATCGTGGAGGCGTGCCTGGCCCACGACCCGCGCGACCGTCCGGACGCCGAGGAGACGTTGCGCGCGCTGCTCGGCCAGGACGGCGGAACGGGCGACGTCCTGCCCTCCGGCGCCCAAGCCGCCGCCCCAGCCTCGCCGCCCCCCTTCCCGCACACCACCCCCACCCTCGACAGAACCCCCACCACCGCGCCCCGCCCCTCTCCGGAAGACGCGCCCGCCACAGTCCCCTGGCCCTCCGCCGAAAGGCCCTCCGCCCCCGCGCCCGGGGAAGCGCCCACCGCACCTCTCGAAGGGACGCCCGCCGTCGCGGCCGGGAGAGCGGCCTCCCCTCCCCCCATAGGGACGCCCGCCGTCGCGGGCGGGGGCCCCTCCTTCACTCCCGCCGAAGGGACGCCCGCCGGCGCGGGGCGGAGGTCGTGGCGGAGGTGGCAGGTGGTCGTGGCGGTGGCCGGGGTCGCGATGGGGGTCGCCGGTTTCGTGTTCTGGTTGCGCGCGTCCCAAGGACCCGGCATGGACGGCCCCGGGAAGGGGACGGCCCAGCACATCCCCACCCCCACCACCGGGAAACCGGACGCGACGCGCGCCCCCCTGGACGGCACCTGGACGGGATCGGCCGAGCACCCCACGGCCGGCCGGGTCTTCCCGGTCGAGCTGCGCCTGCGCGCCGGCGGCGCATCCACCATGCGCTGGGGCGCCGACCTGCACTGTTCCGGTCGGCTCACCCCCACCAGGAGCGCCGTCGTGTTCGCACTCGGCCAGGTCAAGGGCCAGGCGTGCCACGCCGGGACGGTCCGCATCGTCCCCTCGGACGACCCCAACCGGTTCCAGGTCAAGGTGACCCGGTCCGACACCGGCGCCGTCATGTACTCGGGCCGGCTCTCCCGCGCCTCCTGACCGGCTGTGTCACGGTCAGGCGGCGATTGCCGTGCACACTGTTGACTGAACGCCGCCCGTTGCCTTCAGTGGAGAGCAAGAAGGGGTGGCGGCGAGGGGAGGCGCCCCGTGCCGACGGCGCAGCCGCTGAGAACGGGGGACCCGCACAGACTCGGCGAGTACGAGCTCGCCGGGCGGCTGGGTGAAGGCGGACAGGGCGCGGTGTTCCTCGGTTCGCGAAGCGGCGAGAGGTACGCGGTCAAGCTGCTGCACGGGCCCGTGGGGGACGAGCAAGGGGCGTTCCTGCGGGAGGTGGAGCTGGCCAAGCATGTGGCGAGGTTCTGCACGGCCCAGGTGATCGACGCCGGGTTCGACGAGGGCCGGCCGTACATCGTGAGCGAGTACGTCGACGGGCCCTCGCTGCACCGGGAGGTCTCACTGACCGGGCCGCGGCACGGCGGCGCGCTGGAGCGGCTGGCGGTCGGCACCGCGACCGCGCTGGCCGCGATCCACCGGGCGGGCATCGTGCACCGGGACTTCAAGCCGCAGAACGTGCTGCTCGGGCCCGACGGGCCGCGGGTGATCGACTTCGGCCTGGCCAGGGCGCTGGACGCGGCGGCCACGGTGACGAACAGGGGCGTGGGCACGCCGGCGTACATGGCTCCCGAGCAGATCACCGCCTCGGCCGTGACGGGGGCGGCCGACGTCTTCTCCTGGGGCGCGACGATGTGCTTCGCGGCCAACGCGAGCGCGCCGTTCGGGCAGGACTCGGTGGCGCCGGTGCTGCACCGCATCCTGACCGCCCCGCCCGAGCTGGGCCGGCTGGACGGGCGGCTGCGGGTGCTGGTCGCCGCCTGCCTGGACAAGGACGTCAGGAACCGGCCCGCCAGCAGGGAACTGCTGCTCGCGCTGCTCGGCGAGCCGGACGCGCCGGACCATGGGCACGGCGACGTGCCGCTGGTCCCCGGGCAACGTCCGCCAGTGCCGCTGGCCGAGCCCGAGGTCACCGGCGTGGCCGGCGCCTACCACCTGCGCTCGCGGACGGGCGCCGGCCCGGAACCCCCCACGTCCACCGGCCCGACGACCCCGACGACCCCGCGGGGCCCGACGGCGCCGGTCGAGGCGCCCACGCGAGGCCCGAGAACGCCGGACGAGGCCGGCCCGCCGGACGGCCTGCGGACGCCGGACGAGGTCGGCCCGCCGGACGGCCCGAGGACGCCGGACGGCCTGCGGACGCGGGCCGGGAGGGGTGCGCCGGACCGGCAGGGCCGGGGACGCGGGGCCGGGTGGGTGCAGGCGGTCGTGGCGGTGTGCGCGGCGCTGCTGGTGACCGCGGTCGTCCTCACCGTGATCGTGCCCGCGCTCAACGGCCACCGCTCCGGCCAGGCGTCCGTGCTGCCGCCGAACCCGCCGAGCCCGGCGCGTTCGGCGCACGCCTCCTCGCGTCCGGGCGGGAAGCCGGCGGAGCGGCAGCGCGTGCCCACCGTCGCGCCCGCCGTCGAACCGACAGGTGAGCCGACCGGTGAGCCGACAGCCGGGCGGCCGGTGACGGTCGTGGTCCCGCCGCTGACCGGCCTGGGCCGGGCCGACGCGGTCAAGGCGCTCAAGCAGGCCGGGCTGACCGTCGGCACGGTCACCAGAACCGACTCGCCGCGGGAGATCGGCCGAGTGCTGGGCAGCCGTCCGGCGGCCGGCACGGTGGTGGGCCGGGGCGGCGCGGTCGCGCTGGAGGTGTCGGCGGGGGTGCCGGTGCCGTCCGTGATCGGGCGGCAGCGCACGGCGGCCGAGGCGGCGCTCACCGCCGCCGGGCTCGCGGCGGGAACGGTCACCCGGGCCTGCTCCGACCAGCCGGACGGCCAGGTCCTCGCGACGCGGCCGGAGGCCGGCGCGCGCCTGCCGGGCGGCGCGACGGTGGCGCTCACGGTGGCCCGCCAGGGCGTGGAGGTGCCGTCGGTGGTGGGGCGGCCCCGCGCCGACGGCCGGGCCGACCTGGTCGCGGCCGGCTTCACGGTACGGTCCCGCGCCCAGGTCGTGGACGACGACGCCAAGGCGGACACCGTCCTGAGCCAGAGCCTGACCCCGGGCAGCTGCGCCGCGCCCGGCGACGTGGTGGTGATCACGGTCGGCGTCGCCGGCCAGTCCGGCGGCCCCGGCCCCGGCCCCGAAGAGCCCACGCAGACCCCGACCGGCCCCGCCACCGACCCCTCGACCGGCCTGTAGCCGCCGCCGGCGCGCCCACAAGCGGGGGGAGGCGGCGGAGAAGCGGTGGGGAAGCGGCGGGAAGGTGGTGGAGAGGGGGCGGGGAGGCGGCGGGGAAGCCGTCAGAAGGCCAGCGCGGACTCCAGCATGACCGCCGTGACCTGGTCCTCGGGCAGGTCCATGGTCTTGACCACGCCCCACTGCAGCGCCCCGAGCAGTGCCCAGCACCTGACCCTGGCCTCAGGGCCCGGGTTCTCGCCGGCGAGCTTGGCGAAGATCTCGTCCCTGAACGTACCGACGACCGCGCGCTCGGAGCCGGGCGGCTGGCTGTCGTCGGCCGCCAGGTCTTCCATGAACAGGCGGATCACCGCGCGGTGCCGCACCGCGAAGACGGCCAGGGCCTCGACGAACGCCTTGCGGTCGGGGTGCTCGGTGTCGAGCAGCGTGATCATCTCGGCCGCGGCGGGGGAGAGCAGTTCGGAGGCCAGCCGGTCCTTGGGGTGGAAGTGGTAGGCGACGGCGGTCTTGGTCAGCCCGACCGCGGCGGCGATGTCGGCCAGCGAGGTGCCCGCGTAGCCGCGCTCGGCGAACAGCTCGCGCGCGGCCGCCAGGATCCGGGAGCGGGTGTCGTCGGGTGTGGTCATCGTCTCATTTCCCACGGGATCCGGAATTTCCGATGTCCTCCGTTTTATCGTAGTCCTGTACGACCGTACAGGACGGCCGTCGGGCAGGGGCGAGACGATGACGCGGTTTCTTGGTCGGCTGGGTGGCTGGTGTGCGCGGCACGGGCGGATCGTGCTGGCTTTATGGGTGGTCCTGGCCGCGGGCCTGATGGGGGCGAGCCTCGCGCTCGGCAGCCCGGTCAGCAACGACGCCTCCATCCCGGGCACCGACGCGCAGCGCGCGCACGACCTGATGAAGGAGGGCTTCGGCCCCGGCTACGCCACCGGCGGAACCGTGCAACTCCTCCTGTACTCCGCGGACGGGAAGCTCACCGACGGACCGCATAAGCAGGCCGTCGAGCGCTCGGTGGCCGCGATGCGCACGATGCCGCACGTCGTCCAGGTGGACACGCCCTACCGGATGGGCGGCATCGCCTCGAACCTGCAGATCGGCGTGATCACCGTTAAGATGCAGGGCAACGACCCCGACAAGGTGGGCGAGGACACCCAGGCCCTGTCCGACGCCGCGGCCCCGGCCAGGGACGCGGGGCTGGAAGTGGTGCCCGCCGCCGACTCCAACCCGGCGAGCAAGGAGATCAAGACCGGGCCGAGCGAGATCATCGGCGTGGTCTGCGCGCTGCTCGTGCTGGTCTTCGCGTTCGGGACGCTGGTCGCCGCGATGGTGCCGATCTTCGCCGCGCTGGTCAGCGTCGCGACCGGGCTCGGTGTGATCGGCCTGCTCGGCTACGTCGTGGACATGCCCAAGCAGGCCGGGATCATGTCCACGATGATCGGGCTCGGCGTCGGCATCGACTACGCGCTGTTCCTGCTGTCGCGCCACCGCAAGCTGCTGGCCGACGGCGTGCCGGTCGTGGAGTCCGTACGCCGGACGGTTTCCAGCTCGGGCGGGGCCGTCGTGTTCGCCGGCGGCACGGTGATCATCGCGTTGAGCGCGCTGATGCTGGCCGGGTTCCCGCTGCTGAGCACGCTCGGCTGGGTGACCGGCATCTCCGTCGTCTTCGCCGTGCTGACCTCGGTCACCCTCGTGCCCGCCCTGCTCGGGCTGCTCGGCCACCGCGTCAACGCGCTCAAGGTGCCGCTGGTGCGCGGGCGGTCGTCCACCCGCGGCGGGGGCGCGGGCTGGGCCGGGCTCGGCGCGTGGGTGGCGCGCCGGCCGTGGCGGGTGCTGATCGGCAGCGTCCTCGTGCTCGGCGCGCTGGCCGCGCCCGCGCTCGCGTTGCAGCTGGGGCCCCTGGACGAGGGGTACGCGGCCAAGGACTCGGCCGGGCGGCGCGCGTACGAGCTGATGGCCACCGCCTTCGGGCCCGGCAGCAACGGCCCGCTGATCGTGGTCGCCGAGCTGCCGGAGAAGGTCTCCGGCGCCGGGGACGCCACCGTCAAGCGGCTCGCCGACGAGGTCGCCCGCGTCGACGGGGTCGCCCACGTGTCGGACCCGAAGGTCAACGCCTCCGGCCGCTCGGTGCTGCTCCAGACGATCAGCGACTACGCGCCGAGCGACCCGAAGGCCGCCGAGGTCGTCAGGGAGGTCAGGGCCATCTCGATCCCGGGCGTCCAGGTGCACGTCGGCGGCAAGGTGGCCGGGCTGACCGACGCCGGGGACCGCATGAACGAGCGCACCCCGCTGGTCATCGGCGTGGTCGTGCTGCTCAGCGCGCTGCTCCTGCTGTTCGCCTTCCGCGCGCCCGTCGTCGCGGTCAAGGCCGCCGTGATGAACCTGGTGTCGCTGGGCGCCGCGTTCGGCGCGCTGGCGCTGGTGTTCTCGATCGGCCTCGGCAGCGGCCTGGTCGGCATGGACGCCCCGATGGACTCCTCCTACCTCCAGACGCTGTTCTTCTCCGTGCCGATCGAGAGCTACGTGCCGCTGATGCTGTTCGCGGTGCTGTTCGGCCTGTCGATGGACTACGAGGTGTTCCTGCTGACGGCGGTGCGCCAGGCCCACGCCCGGCACGGCGACAACAGCCGGGCGGTGGCCGAGGGCCTCGGCTCGACCGGCCGGGTCATCACCTCGGCCGCCCTGATCATGGTGGCGGTGTTCGTGGCGTTCATCGCCTACCCGGACGCGATGGTCAAGACGTTCGGCGTCGGGCTGGCCGTGGCCATCGCGGTGGACGCGACCGTCATCCGCGGCTTCCTCGTGCCGGCCACGATGGTGCTGCTCGGCCGGGCGAACTGGTGGTGCCCGCGCTGGCTGGACCGGCTGCTGCCGAACCTGTCGGTCGAGGGCCACGAGGAGGACGAGCCGGAGCCGCGCCGCGAGCGCGCGCAGGAGCCGGTGGGCGCCGGGCGCTGACCCCGCCGGCGACCGGTCAGTCGGGGTCGTCGAGGTGGCAGGCCGGCACCCACCCGACGACGCCGGTGGCCGCGTCGGTGCCGTGGTGCCACAGGGTGCTGTCGAAGGCGTCGTCGCAGCGGAACAGCTCGTGCTCCTCCGACCGGTCGGAGTCGAAGCCGTCGCCGGGACGGCCCACGCCGAGCTGGGCCGCGCCGCCCTTCGGCTCGCTCCAGATGACCACCTCGCGGCTGCGGAAGTCGTAGCGGTAGCGGGCCTGCGCGGGGCCGGCGCCGCCCACGGTCACGACCGCGAGCAGACCGGCCGCGACGGCTCCTCTGGCGAGCATGCGGGCCTCCCTCACTGTGGGCGATTACCCGCTCACAGTACGCTCCCGCACGACCTCGTGCCCGGCACGCCGCCAGCCGATCAGGCCGCCGTCCAGCGGGCGGGCGTCGAGACCGCGCTCGCGCAGCAGGCGTGCGGCCTGCGGGGAGAGCACGCAGTACGGCCCGCCGCAGTAGGCCACGACCCGGGCGTCCGCCGGCAGCTCCGCCAGGCGGCCCGCCAGGTCGTCCAGGGGCACCGAGATCGCGCCCGGCACGTGCCCCTTGGCGTAGGCGGCGGCCGGCCGGACGTCGACGACCACCGTGCCGGGATCGGCCAGCCTGGCGGCCAGCTCGTCGGCCGTGACGCCGGACAGGTCGCCCAGGTGCTCCCGCACCGCCTCGCGCAGGCCGGACAGCCGGTCGTGGGCGAAACGCTGGAGGTCGCCCAGGAAGCGCGAGACCTGCTCGTCGGCCAGCCGGTAGCGGACCCGCGTGCCGTCCCGACGGCTGGTCACCAGGTGGGCCGCGTGCAGGTGCTGGAGCTGGGCCGAGGTGTTCTTGACCGGCACGCCCGCCGCCCGCGCCAGCTCCTCGACCGTGCGCTCGCCCTGGTCGAGCACGTCGAGCAGGCGCAGCCGCACCGGGCTGGCCAGCGCCTTGCCGACGCGGGCCAGGTGCCGGTAGACGGGCTCTTCGGGGAAATCCGCCATCAGACCGCGTACTGGTCGTGGCGCAGCCAGAGTTCGGTCCACTCCTCGGGGGTGAGCTCACGGCCGCTGTGGGTGATCTCGGCCAGCTCCTCGAAGTACGCCTCGCGCGGCGCGCCCGGCGTGAAGAGCACCAGCATCGAGGCCGGCTCGCCGGAGGCGTTGCGGAAGGCGTGCACGCCGCCCTCGGGCACGTGCAGGAAGTCGCCGGGGCGGCCGTCGGCCCACTTGTCGCCGTCGTAGAGCTGGACGGTTCCGGTCAGCACGTAGAACGACTCGGTGATGGTGCGGTGGAAGTGCGGGGACGCGCCGCCGGGACGCGGGCCCATCTCCCAGCGGTAAAGGCCGTAGGCGCCGTTCGTCGAGCCGCCCGTGCCCAGGTAGTGGACGCGGGTGCCGGTCGCCATCGACAGGTCGGGGCCGTTGTCCGCCGGGCGCAGGGTGGCGCTGATCTCGCCGGTCTCGCCGAGGTAGCGCTGCTGGGGGTACGACATGGGACAACCTCCACTATTCCAAAGAAAATGAGAATAGCGCCTCAGAACGTGATGACCGTGCGGGCGACCGTCCCCTGGCGGACGTGGGCGACGGCCTCGTTGATCTGGTCGAGGGGGAGGCGTTCGGTGATCAGGCCGTCGAGGTCGAGGCGGCCGCGGAGGTACTGGGCGGCCAGCATGGGCAGGTCGCGGTGCGGCGCGGCGTCGCCGCCCTGGGTGCCCATGAGGCGGCGCGAGGAGAACAGCAGGCCGGTGTCCAGCGCCATGGGGTGGCCCTGGGGCGGGCTGCCGACCATGACCGTGGTCCCGCCCGGCTGGGTGGCGGCGAAGGCGTCCGCCAGCACGCCGGGGACGCCGGTCGCGTCGAAGGCGTAGTCGACGCCGCCGCGGACCAGCGCGCTCACCTGGCGGGGCAGGTCGCCGGCGGTGAGCAGGTGGGTGGCCCCGAAGCGCTCGGCCAGCTTGAGCTTCCCCTCGGCCACGTCCGCGGCGATGATCGTGGTGGCGCCGGCGAGCACCGCGCCCTGGATGACGTTGAGCCCCACGCCGCCGCAGCCGACCACCAGGACCGAGGCGCCCGGCGGCACCTCGGCCACGTTCAGCACCGCCCCCACGCCGGTGACCACGCCGCAGGCCAGCAGGCACATGGCGGCGAAGGGCGCGTCCTTGGCGATCTTGACGCACATGGCCTCGGCGACCACCGCGTACTCGGCGAACGAGCCGATGCCGATGAAGCGGCGGGTCTCCCGGCCGTCGAGGGTGACCCTGGGCGGGCCGCCCATGATGGTCGGCAGCCGCTGCGGGCCCGAGCACAGGTGGAAGCGGCCGGAGCCGCAGTGGCGGCAGCGCCCGCAGGGGCCGCTCATGGCGATGATGACGTGGTCGTCCGGCCTGACGGAGGTGACGCCCGCGCCGACGCTCTCCACCACGCCCGCGCTCTCGTGCCCCAGGATGAACGGCGGCGCGCCCACCACCGGGCTCTTGCCGTCGATGGCCTTGAGGTCGGAGCCGCACACGCCCGAGGCCCTGATCCGGACGCGCACCTCGCCGGGGCCGGGGTCGTTGATCTCGACGTCGCGGATCTCCATGGGGGCGTGGAACCCGGTCAGCACGGCCGCGCGCATCAGCATGGGCCCACGCTAGCCCGGTGCGCCGTCTGCGAGCAAGCGGTTGCTCGGTATGCCGTTGACACCCTCTTCCGGCAAATCTACGCTCAGCGAAACCAAGCGAGCGCTAGGCCGAGTCGCGAGGAGAACAACATGGTACGGCGGGGCGCGGCGGCGCTCACCCTGACGCTGCTCGTCGCCGGCTGCGCGGCTCAGCAGACCGGCGCGGCCCAGTCGGGCGCGGGAGTGACGGACACCACGATCAAGATCGGGGGCGTGCTGACCAAGACCAGCGCGAGCGGCTACTCGACCAGGGACGCCGAGATCGGGGCGAAGGCCAGGTTCGCCCGCGCCAACGCCGAGGGCGGTGTGCACGGCCGGAAGATCGACTTCATCGGCGCCGAGGACGACGCCCAGGACGCGGCCAAGGGCGACGCGGCGGCCAAGAAGCTCGTCCAGAAGGACCAGGTGTTCGCCCTGGTCCCGGTGCACGCCCCGAACTTCGGCGGCGCGGCCTTCCTCGAACAGCAGGGCGTCCCCTGGTTCGGCTGGGCCACCGGGCCGCAGTGGTGCGGCACCAGGACCGGGTTCGGCTACAACGGCTGTCTGGCCCCCAAACAGGGCGCCGGCTCCCAGACGTGGTGGGGCAGGCAGATGGCCGACCTGCTCGGCGGCGCCGCCGGCAAGAGCGTCTACGTGCAGACCAGCGACTCCAGCGGCAGCAAGTACGGCGGCACGACCATCTCCCAGTCGTTCACCGCGGCCGGGTTCGAGCTGGCCGGCGTGAACTCCGGCCTGCCGGCCGCCGCCCCGCCGCCCGACTGGCTCCCGTACGTCAACAAGATCATGACCTCGGACGGCGGCAAGGCCCCCGACGTCGTCGTCTCGGTGATCGCCGGCACCAAGTTCAACGTCGGGCTCTACGCGGCGCTCAAGCGGGCCGGGTACAAGGGCGTGCTCACCGACGCCACCAGCTACGACCTGGCCATCCTCAAGGACCCGGCCGGCGCGCAGGCGCTCGACGGCGTGATCGCCGCGCCCATGTTCGAGCCGTTCGAGTCGCCGGCGCCCGAGATCGCCCAGCTCAAGAAGGACGTCGAGCAGGTCGCCCCCGGCACCGCGCTCACCCAGCACCTGGCGATCGGCTACTGGGCCGCCGACATCTTCCTCGACGTCCTCAAGCGCACCGGCAAGGACCTGACCAGGGAGAAGTTCCTGGCCACCGCCAACGGCGACTACCTCTACGAGAACCCCGGGTTCGGCCGCATCCGCTACCCGCGCGACCACAGCGAGCCGAACGGCTGCGGCGCCCTGGTCAAACTGGAGGGCGGGGCCTTCCAGGTGGCCAGGAGGATGGCCTGCTTCGACAACGTGCCGCTGAAATGATCCTCCAGTACGTGCTCAGCGGCCTGGTCACCGGGGCCGTCTTCGCGATCATGGGCTCCGGCCTGACCCTGTCCTACGCGGCGACCGGGGTGTTCAATTTCGCCCACGGCGCCGTCGGCTTCCTGGCCGCCCTGGTGTTCTACGAGCTCACCGCCGCCGCCGGGCTGCCCGCCTGGCTGTCGGCGGTGGTGGCGGCCGGGCTGTTCGCGCCCGCGCTCGGCTACCTGCTGCACCGGGCCATGTTCCGCGGGCTCGCCCAGGCGGGGGAGACCGCGCAGATCGTCGCCACCATCGGGCTCACGATCGCGCTGCCCGCGCTCGGCCTGCTGGCCGTGGAGCTGGCCGGGTTGCCCGCCACGGACGCCACCTCGCTGCCGCGCGGCGTCGGCCCCCATCCGGCTGTGTCGTTCGACCCGCTCGGCGTGCGGCTGGACACCGACCAGCTCATCACCTTCGCCTTCTCGGCCGTCGCGGCGGCGGGGTTGTGGGCGTTCCTGCGGCACACGCCGTACGGGCTGCGCATGCGCGCCTCCGTGGACCGCCGCCGCCTGGCCACGCTGCGGGGCATCGACGCCGACGCCACCTCGGCGCTGGCCTGGATGCTCGGGTCGGGGCTCGCCGGGCTGGCCGGGGTGCTGGCGGCGCCGGTGCTCGGGCTGGACGCGACGGCGTACACGGTGCTGCTGTTCGCCTCGGCGACGGCGGCGGTGTTCGGGCGGCTGCGCTCGATCCCCTGGACGTTCGCCGCCGGGCTCGCGCTCGGCGTCGTGCAGAACCTGGTCGCCGGGTACACCGACTTCCTGGAGGAGGTCACCGGGCTGCGCACGGCCGTGCCGGTGATCCTGCTGTTCGCCGGGCTGCTGCTGCTGAACCGGTCGCGGGAGCGGGTGGCGGGCAGCGCCGCCGAGGACGTCCCGCCGCCCGACCACCTGGCCGGGGTGCCGGCCTGGCGCAGGCGGCTGCCGTGGGCGGCGGGCCTGGCCGCGCTGGCGGTCTTCGCCCTGCTCGGGCCGGAGTACTACGTGGGCGTCGCGGCCCAGGGGCTGGTGCTGGCGCTGATCTTCTGCTCGTTCGTGGTGGTGACCGGGATCGGCGGCATGGTGAACCTGGCGCAGGCCGCCTTCGCCGCCATGGCGGCGCTGACCTGCGGGTGGGCGTTCGCCTCCGGGCTGCCGTTCGTCGTGGCGATCCTGCTCGGGGTGGCCGCCGCGGGGGCCGTCGGGCTGGTCGTGGCGCTGCCCGCGCTGCGGCTGGGCGGACGGGTGCTGACGCTGGCCACGCTGGCCCTGGCGCTGCTGGCCGACCAGGTGCTGTTCCAGGTGGACGCCTTCAGCAACGGGACCATCGGATGGGCGCTGCCGGCGCTCGGGCTCGGCTTCGCCGACACCTCCGACCCGCGGGTGCGGGTGGCCGTGCTGCTGGCGCTGATCGGGCTGGTGGCGCTGCTGGTGCGCAACCTGGAGCGGTCGGCGTCGGGGCGGGCCGTCCTCGCCGTGCGGTCGGCACCCGCGGCGGCCGTCACCTCCGGGCTGTCCGCGCCGCGGGCCAAGATCGTGCTGTTCGTGCTGGCGTCGGCGATCGCCGGGCTCGGCGGGGTGCTGTTCGCGATCTCCAAGGGGTCGGTCACGGCCACCGACCTGCCGGCGTTCGCCGGGTTCGTCTGGCTGGCCGTGGTGGTGCTGCAGGGCGTGCGCAGGATCGGCGGGGCGGTGCTCGGCGGGCTGGTCGCGGTGGCCGTGCCCGAACTGCTGGCGACCTGGGACGTGTCCGCGCACGTCGGGTCGATCCTGTTCGGCGCGGGCGGCATGATCCTGGCCCGGCATCCGGACGGCGTGCTCACCCAGCTCGCCGAGGCCCGCCATCGCCGCCGCGCCCGCCGCCTTCCCACCGCTCCTTCCGGCGCTTTTCCCACCGCTTCTTCCGCCGCTTCTTCCGGCACGCCTTCCGCGCCTCCGGCCGAGGTGGTCGCCGGGGTCGTGGCCCGGCGGGCCGCGGCCGGGGGCGGCGGGTCCGGCGGGCCGCTGTTCGTGCTGGAGGACGTCGTGGCGGGCTACGCCGACTGCACCGTCCTGCACGGGGTGCGGCTGGAGGTGCGGCCCGGCGAGGTGGTGGCGCTGCTCGGCGCGAACGGCGCGGGCAAGTCCACCGCGTGCGCCGTCGCCGCCGGGGACCTGCCGGTGACCGGCGGCCGGATCCTGCTCGACGGCGTGGACGTCACCGCCTGGCCGGCGCACCGGCGGGCGCGCGCCGGCGTCCTGCTGGCCCCCGAAGGGCGGGGCGTCTTCCCCGGGCTCACCGTGGAGGAGAACCTGCGCACCTGGCTGGACGATCCGGAGCCGGTCTACCGGCGCCTGCCGCAGCTCGCGGCCCGCCGTACGGTGGCCGCGGGCGCGCTGTCGGGCGGCGAGCAGCAGCTCCTCACGCTGGCCCCGGCCCTGGTGCGCCCGCCCCGGGTGCTGATCGCCGACGAGCCCTCGCTCGGCCTGGCCCCGCTCGTGGTGCGGCAGGTGTTCGACGTCTTCGCCGAGTTGCGCGACCGGGGCGTGGCGCTGCTGCTGGTCGAGGAGAAGGCGACCGAGGCGCTGGCCGTCGCCGACCGGGTCGCGTTCATGCGGCTGGGCGCCGTCACCTGGACGGGCCCCCGCTCGGAGGTGGACGGCGACCGGCTGACCGCCGCCTACCTGGGGGTGAGGTGAATGCTGGCGGTGCAGGGCGTGTCCGTGGCCTTCGGCGGCGTCAGGGCGCTGGACGGCGTCTCGTTCGAGACCGGGCCCGGCCAGGTCTGCGGGGTCATCGGGCCGAACGGCGCGGGCAAGACCACCCTGTTCGACGTGGTGTCCGGGCTGCGCAGGCCGGTCGCGGGCCGGGTCACGCTGGACGGGCGCGACCTGACCGGCGTGTCCGCGCTCCGGCGGGCCAGGGCCGGCGTGCGCAGGACGTTCCAGCGCACGCAGGTGTTCGGCCGGCTCACCGTGGCCCAGAACGTGCTGGCCGCGCTCGACTGGCACGGCGGTGGCGGCGGACTGGCCGCCGACCTGGCCGGGTGGCCGGGCCGGCGGCGGATCGAGCGCGAGCGCGGCGCGCGCGTGGCCGAGGTGCTCGACCTGTGCGGGCTCACCCCGCTGCGCGACGCGTACGCCGCCGCGCTGCCGGTCGGGCAGCGCCGGATGGTCGAGCTGGCCCGCGCCCTCGCGGACCGTCCGCGGCTCCTGCTGCTGGACGAGCCCACCTCCGGCCTGGACGCCGCCCAGACCGCCCGGCTCGGCGAGGTCGTCAGGTCTCTGGACACCACCGTGCTGCTGGTCGAGCACGACATGGGCTTCGTCATGGAGATCTGCGACCGGATCGTCGTCCTGGACCTGGGCAGGGTCATCGCGTCCGGGACGCCGGCGCGGGTCAGGGACGATCCGGTGGTGCGGGCCGCGTACCTAGGCTGAGTGCCGTTCGGTGAAGGACAGGATGCGGCGCCAGGCGTCCTGGCAGATGTCCTCCCACTCCTTGAACGAGCGGTCGAAGAAGGAGTGGGGCGCGCCCTCGTAGACGTGGGTCTCGTGCTCGGTGCCCACCCGGTCCAGCGCCGCGGTGTAGGCGTCGAACTCTTCCGGGCTCGACACCTTGTCGGCGCCGCCCCTGAGCAGCAGCAGCGGCGCGCCGGGGCCGGTCGTCGGCTCGTCGATGAAGCGCAGCGCGCCGTAGAAGCCGATGCTCCCGGCCAGGCCGTTGCCCTCCGCGCCCTGACGCCACGACAGGGCGCCGCCCATGCAGAAGCCGACCGTGAACACCGGGCCGCCGGCGGCCAGCTCGGCGGTCGCGGCCGCCGCGTCGGCCTGCACCTGGTCGAGCTTGAGCTGGTCGACGTGCGGCATGTAGTCGAAGTCGTCGCCCCGGTCGTCGGTCCCGGCGGTGCGGCCGAAGTAGTCGATCGCGATCGTGCGGAACCCGGCCTCGGCGAAGCGCACCGCGAGGTCGCGGTAGAACGGGTGCAGGCCGCGCACGTCCGGCATGATCACCACGCCGCGGCCGTTCGGCTCGGCAGGGTCGGCCCGGTAGGCCATGAAGCGGGTGCCGTCGGCTGAGGTCAGGGTGATCTGCTCGTGCGCCGCCACCTCGCCCCGGATCGGCGGGGCGGGCGGCCGGCTGTCGGTGGAATGACACATGTGCCCAGCATGCCCAAGGTGATCGCCCGTCATCCCCCTTCGTCCTCAGTACGGCGGCGCCGCCCGGAACGCCGCCAGCAGGTGGGCCCGCACCCGCCCCACGGCCGGCCTGGCCGGCGCCCCCGACCGTACGGCCAGGTAGCCGGTGTTGATCGGCGGTTCCGCCGGCTCGGCCAGCACGACCAGCGTGCCCTCGGCCAGGTCGCGCCGGCACAGGTACGCGGGCAGGACGGAGACGCCCATGCCCGCCCGCACCGCGCTCAGCACGCCGCGCAGGTCCGGGATGACGACCTGCGCGGCCATCGACGGCCGCCGCCCGAAGACGGCCCGCCAGTAGCGGCGCACGATGGGCAGCTCCTCGGCGTAGGCCACCACGGGCACCGCGGCCAGCTCCTTGGGCTCGACCCGGCCGGGCGGCAGCGCGCGGGCCACGGACGGCGCCGCCACCAGGACGAACTCCTCGTCGTAGACGGGGTCGGCCTGGATGCCGCGCACCCGGGGCCGGATCGTGGACAGCACCAGGTCGAGCCGTCCGGCCGCGAGGTCGGCCAGCAGGTCGTCGGCCAGGCCGAGGGTGGTGCGCAGGCGCAGCCCGTCGCGGACGAGCGGGGCGAGCATCGGCATGACCTCCTCGCACAGGAACTCGGCCGGGCCGCCCAGGTGCACGGCCTCGTCCGAGGGCAGCTCCGAGCCGGCCACCTCCTCCAGCGCGTCGAGGGCGGGGGCCACCCTGCGGGCCAGCTCGTCGGCGGCGGGGGTGGGCGCGACGCCGCGCGGCAGCCGGTCGAACAGCGGCCGGTCGAGCGTCGCCTCCAGCGTCTTGACCTGGGCGGTCACCGCGGGTTGCGAGAGGCCGAGCGTCTGCGCGGCGGCGGTGATGGAGCCGGTCCTGTGGACGGCGAGGAAGGTCCGCAGCAGGTCCAGCGAGAGAGACGACACATCACTATTCTGATGCCAGGACTGATATTTCGCTATTTGTAGCTGATGGGCTTTCCCGGCCATGCTCGAAGGCATGAGCAAGCGCATCCTGATCGTGTTGACCAGCCACGACGACCTCGGCGGCGTGGAGCGTACCGGATACTACGTCCCCGAGGCGGCCCATCCCTGGCAGATCTTCACCAAGGCCGGCTTCGAGGTGGACGTCGCCAGCATCGCCGGCGGCCGCCCGCCGCGCGACGGCCACGACCCGGACGACCCGGCGCAGGCCGCCTTCCTCGCCACCGGCCTGGACGAGGACACCGCCCCCCTCTCCGGCGTGGACGCCTCGGCCTACGACGCCGTCCTGTACGCCGGCGGCCACGGCACCATGTGGGACTTCCCCGCCGACCCCGACGTGGCCCGCGTCGGCCGCGAGGTCTACGAGCGCGGCGGCGTGGTCGCGGCGGTCTGCCACGGCCCGGCCGCGCTGGTCGGCCTGACCCTGTCCGACGGCTCCCACCTGGTGGACGGCCGGCGGGTGGCCGCCTTCACCAACAGCGAGGAGACCGCGCGGGGCGTGGCGGGGGTGGTGCCGTTCCTGCTGGCCGACGCGCTGACCGAGCGCGGCGCCCGGCACGAGCCCGCCCCCGACTGGCAGCCGCAGGTCGTCGTGGACGGCCGGCTGGTCACCGGCCAGAACCCGGCCAGCGCCGCGCCCCTGGCCGAACAGGTCGTCACCCTGCTGAGCTGACCCCGGCCGCCCCCCGCTGACCCCGGCCGACCCCGGCCGAGGTCGCCGGACGGCGGGCGGGGCGCGCGCAACGGCAGCCGGATGGCGGTTGCCGCGCCGTCGCGCGAAATCCGACCATCGAGGGGTACGGCAAGCCCCCTCCGTGGAAGGAAGTCCTCATGGCGTTCCACCCCAACCTCGATCCCGACCTGCGTGCCGCCCTGGAGAACGCGCCCTTCCCGGCGTTCGACGTGACGGCGCTCGACGCGGAGGAGCTGGCCGGGCACCGGGCCCAGATCCACGCGATGCTGGCCGCGATGCCGCCCGCCGAGACCGAGGTGCGGATCGAGGACCGCCGCGTCCCCGGCCCCGACGGCGAACCGGACATCCGGGTCCGCGTCTACCGCCCCGCGCAGGACGGCGCCGGCCGGCCCGGCCTCTACTGGATCCACGGCGGCGGCATGATCGTCGGCATGCCCGAGGTGGACGAGGCCTCGATGATCGAGTACGTCGAGCGGCTCGGCGTCGTCGTGGTCTCCGTGGACTACCGTCTCGCGCCCGAGCACCCGCACCCCGCGCCGGTCGAGGACTGCTACGCGGGGCTGGTGTGGACCGTCAAGAACGCCGAGGAGCTGGGCATCGACCCCGCCCGGCTGGCCGTCGGCGGGGCCAGCGCGGGTGGGGGGCTGGCCGCCGGGACCGTGCTGCTCGCCCGCGACCGGGGCGGGCCCGAGGTGGTCCTCCAGCTGCTGATCTGCCCGATGCTCGACGACCGCAACACCACCCCGTCGAGCCTGGAGTTCACCGAGGCCGTGGTCTGGGACCGGGCCGCGAACCTCTACGGCTGGTCCGCCCTGCTCGGCGACCGGGCGGGCGGCCCGGACGTCCCGCCGTACGCGGCGCCGGCGCGGGCCGAGGACCTGTCGGGGCTGCCGCCCGCGTTCGTCGACGTGGGCGAGCTGGAGGTGTTCAGGGACGAGGACATCGACTACGCCCAGCGGCTCGCGCGGGCCGGGGTGTCCACCGAGTTCCACCTCTACCCGGGGGCGTTCCACGGGTTCGACGTCATGGTGCCCGACACCCCGCTGAGCAGGCGGGCGCGGGAGACCCGGCTGGCCGCGCTCAGGCGGGCGTACCGCCTGTAGCGGCGGCGTCGTCGTCGGTGGTGGCGGCGTTCGCGGCGGCGGCGTCGGCCGTGGTGGCGTCGGCCGTGGTGGCGTTCGCGAGGAGGCGCAGCAGGGCCAGGGCGAGGTGGGCGCGCAGGCGTCCGGCCGGGTCGGCGAGGGAGAAGCCCAGCGCCGACTCCGCCCGGGCGATGCGGGCCGCCATCGAGCTGTGGTGCAGGTGCACCCCGGTGGCGGCGGCGCGGACCGATCCGGCCGAGCACAGCGCGCGCACCGCGAGCAGGTGGTCCTCGCTCAGCCGCGCCATCGCCCGCACGTCGGCCAGCTCCGCGACGGCCGGGCGGGGCAGGTCGGCGAACAGCGCGAGCGCGCCGAGATCGGTCCAGCGCACCACCCGGTCGTGCGGGCCGGTGAAGCGCAGCGCCGTGCGGGCCTTGGCCCACGACTCGGCCGCGTGCGCCCCGGGCAGCTCGGGGCCGATGCCCACGCGGGCGCCCTCGGGCAGCTCGCCCTCGACGGTGGTGGCCACCAGCGCGGCCTGGGTGTCGCCGATCCTGGCCGTACGCACGCGGTGCCCCATCGCCCGCAACCCGGCCGCAAGCGGGTCGCCGGGGAGGGCCAAGGCCAGGGCCTGGAGCGGGGTGGATGGCGCGAAGCCAAGCAGGCGCAGCGCCCGTGCGCGTTCCGCCTCGCCGGTCTCGGCCGACAGCACCAGCTCGACCAGCGCGGGGTCCCGGCCCTCGCGGGTCTGCGCGGCGGCGCGTTCCAAGGTCAGCTCGGCGGCGGCGGCGAACCGTTCGAGCACGATGTCGTCGAGGCCGTGCGGGGCGCCCTCGCGTTCCATCCACACGCTGCCCAGGCCGCCGCTCAGCTCCCTCGCCCGCGCCCCATCCCCGGCTGCCTTCCCCTCGTCCGGCCTCTCCGCCTTGGCGGCCCGGCCGTCCGGGCCCGTACGGAGGCGCCGGCCGGTGGTGGCGTCGTCCAGGCCGACCGGACATCGCGCCAGCCGCGCGGTGGCCGCGAGCAGCACCGGCACGGTGACGTGGTCGCGCACCAGCGAGTCGAAGTAGGCGATGACCCGCACCGCGCTCTCGGCGTCGGTGTCGAGCGTGGAAAGCCGGAGCAGAAGACCCTGCACGACGTCCACACTAGGCCGACGGGCGGCGGCCTGGCCAGCGGACCAAGCGTGCGCTAGTTTGGTTTCGTGGATCTCGACTTCTCCCCGGCCGAGCTGGACTTCCGCGCCGAGGTTCGCGACTGGCTGGCCGCCCACGTGCCCGAGCGGCTCCCGCCGATGGACACCGGCGAAGGCTTCCTGGCCCACCGTGCCTGGGAGGCGCAGCTGGCCGGCGAGCGGCTGTCGGTCGTCTCCTGGCCGCGCGAGTACGGCGGCCGCGCCGCGTCCCTGATCGAGTGGCTGATCTTCGAGGAGGAGTACTGGGCCGCCGGCGCCCCCGCCCGGGTCAGCCAGAACGGCATCTTCCTCCTGGCCCCCAGCCTCATGCGCTTCGGCACCCCCGAGCAGCGGCGACGCTGGCTGCCCCGGATGGCGACGGCCGAGGACGTGTGGGCGCAGGCCTGGTCCGAGCCCGAGGCCGGCAGCGACCTCGCCGCGCTCACCGCCCGCGCCGAACGCGCCGACGGCGGCTGGCTCCTGTACGGGCACAAGACCTGGAGCTCCCGGGCCGCCCACGCCTCCCACGGCTTCGGCCTCTTCCGCACCTCCGGCGCGCGGCACAAGGGCCTGACGTACTTCCTGTTCCCCCTGGACGACGTCGCCGTCCGGCCGATCGCCCAGCTCGACGGCCTGCCCGGGTTCGCCGAGCTGCACTTCGACGGGGTGTTCGCGCCCGACTCCATGGTGCTCGGCGAGCCGGGCGACGGCTGGCGGATCGCGATGTCCACCACCTCCTCCGAACGCGGCCTGACCCTGCGCAGCCCCGGCCGCTTCCTCGCCACCGCCGACCGCCTCCTCGACCTGGCCCTGGACGCCGACCCCGCCCTCGCCGACCGGGCCGCGCGCTGCTGGACGGCGGCCGAGGCGTACCGGCTGCACACCTTCGCCACCGCCCGCCGGATCATGGCCGGGGCCGAGATCGGGGCGGCGGCCAGCATGGGCAAGGTCTTCTGGTCGGAGCTGGACCTGCGCATGCACGAGCTGGCCATGGACCTGCTCGGCGACCGCGCCGGCGGGACGGCCTGGCTGGACGGCTTCCTGTTCTCGCTGGCCGGGCCCATCTACGCGGGCACCAACGAGATCCAGCGCAACATCATCGCCGAGCGTGTCCTGGGCCTGCCTCGATGACCCCTCTGGAGTCGCCCTCATGCACTTCGCCTTCACCGACGAGCAACTCGCCCTGGGGGCGACCGTCCGCGACGTGCTGCGGGCGCACTGCCCACCCGGCGCGCTGCGGACCGAACGCCGTCCCGCCTGGGACCGGCTGGCCGAGCTGGGGTTCTTCGGGCTGCTGCTGCCGCCGGAGCTCGACGGGCTCGGGCTCGGGCTGACCGACGTGCTGCCCGCGGTCGAGGAGACCGGGCGGGCCTGCCTGCCGGGGCCGGTGGTCGAGACGGCGGTGGCGGCGGCGTTCCTGACGCCCTTCCTGGCGCCCGAGGCGGCCAAGCTGGCCTCGGGCGGGGTGTGCGTGGGGGTGCTGCTGCCGGGGGAGGCGTACATGGCCGACGCCGATCTCGCCGACGTGCTGGTCGTGGCGCGTACGGGGGAGGGGGTGCGGGTGCTGGCGGGGCACGAGGCGCGGCTCACCGCCGTGCCGGGGGTGGATCCGTGCCGGCCGTTGTTCGACGTCGCCTTCGAAGCGTCCGGACGTGCTGATCCCGGCGCGGACCGGGTGGCGCTCGCGGCGCGGGCCGTCGCGGTGGCGACCGCCGCCCAGCTGATCGGGGTCGCGCGGGAGCTGCTCGCGGTCTCGGTGTCGTACGCGGGGGTCAGGAGGCAGTTCGGCGCGGCGATCGGGTCCTTCCAGGCCGTCCGGCACCGGCTCGCCGACGTGGCGGTCGCCGTCGAGTTCGCCGCGCCGCTGGTGCACCGCGCGGCGCTGTCCGTCGACCGGGACGCGCCCACGGCCGGACGGGACGCCGGCGCCGCCAAGGCCGCGGCGGGCGAGGCGGCGACGCTGGCCGCCCGCGTCGCCCTGCAGACCCACGGCGCCATCGGCTACACCGAGGAGCTGGACCTGCGGTTCTGGCTCGCGCGGGCCTGGTCCCTGTCGGCTGCGCACGGCACCGCCGCCGCCCACCGCGAACACGTCCGCGCCTGCCTGGGCACCCGCGACCTGCGGAGGTACCCGTGAAGTACGGCGTGCCGCTGGGCCTGCTGCACCCGGACGCCTGGAAGGACGTGGCCGTGGCCGCCGACGAGCTGGGGTTCGAGTCGGTGTGGCTGCCCGAGCACCTGGTGTTCGCCACCGACCTGTCGCTCGCCGTCTACCCGGGCACCGAGGACCCCGGCATCAAGCCGACGACCCCGCTGTTCGACGCCCCGGCCTACCTGTGCTGGCTGGCCGGGCTCACCACCCGCGTCCGGCTCGGCACCGCCGTGCACCTGCTGGCGCTGCGCCACCCGTTCGTCTCGGCCCGCGCCTTCGCCACCCTGGACGTGGTGTCGGACGGACGGGCGATCTGCGGCGTGGGCGCGGGCTGGTACCGCGGGGAGTGGGCGGCGGCCGGGCTGCCCTTCGAGACCCGCGGCGCCCGCCTGGACGAGGTCATCGAGATCGTCCGGCGGCTCTGGACCGAACCCGTGGTCGCCCATTCCGGACGGTTCTACCGGTTCCCGGAGGTCGCCTTCGAGCCCAAGCCCGTGCAGGGGCGGCTGCCGGTGCTGGCAGGCGGGGAGTCGGCGGCGGCGCTGCGCCGGGCGTCCCGGCTGTGCGACGGGTGGATCAGCATGCCGCACACGATCGAGTCCATCAGGCCGCAGCTGGCGCGGCTGGGGGCGGGGGTGCCGGTCACGGCGCACGCGTACGCGCTGGGCTCTCCTGGCGAGGTGGCCGCCTGGGCGGAGCTGGGGGTGGAACGGCTGATCGTCCGGCCGTGGACGCGCAGCCGGGACGCGGTCACCCGCCTGGCCGCCTTCGCCGCCGATTACGACGTGACCTGACCCCGCCGGGCCGCCGCTCACCCGGCCCTCCCCGCGGCTCGGTCGCTCGGTCACCGGCGGGGCGTCCTCAGGCGGGCTGACGTCCCCAGTCGGGGGTGCTGACGATCTCGCGGGTGGGGGTGCGGTGACGGCGGCCGCGCAGAGGGGCGTCCTGGACGAAGGCGTCGACGGTGCTCGTGCCGCCGGACTGCTGGCGCGGGCCTCGCGGGTGCTGCGAGACCGCGGTCCCGGCGGTCGCGGCGGTCCCGGCGGTTCCGGCGGTCGCGGCGCGACGGTGGCGGCGGCCGCGCGGGACGGAATCGGCGGTGAACTCGTCCATGAAGAACGGGTGCTCGGCGGCGTACGCGTCCAGGAGCGGCTCGCTGCGGCGGCGACGGCCCTGGTACGTCGCGCCGATCCCGGACGCCTGGGCGGCCCGCGGCGTCGTCCTCGTCCGGGCGGCCACCTCGGCGCCCGGTCGGGGGCCGGGGGAGAAGGCGCTGAACGTGCTCGTCGCCGGGGGGAGCGAGATCGGCACCATCGGGCCGGTGTCGAACATGGGCTCGAAGGGCGCCGTGTCGGGGGCGGGCCGGAACGAGGCGCTGTCCAGCCGCCGCGGCGGGGCCATGCGGTCGGTGAACGGCTCGAACGCGTCCACACCGGCCGAGACCTCGGCGCCGCCCGCGAGGCCGAACTCGGGGACGGGGGCGGCGAACTCGAAGGTACGGTTCCGACCGGCCTCGAAAGAGCCCGCGCCAAGCCCGGAGCGGCCCCCCTGACCGATCTCGGGAGAGACGGCCGCCAACTCGAAGCCGCCTTCCCGGCCGGTCTCGAAGCCGCCTTCCCGGCCGGTGCCGGGGGAGTCTGCGGCGAGTTCGAAGCGGTGCCTCCGGCCGGTCTCGGGTGAGGCGGCCGCGCGTTCGAAGCCCGTGCCGGAAGGGGCGGTGGTGAGTTCGAAGGGGTCGGCGGGCTCGGCGGTGGTCCGCAGCGAGGAGGGGCGGGTGTGCTCGTGGCGCGTCTCCGCGGGACGGCGGCGACGCCGGTGGCGGGAGGGGGCGGCGTGGGTGCCGCGCCTGGAACGCGTTCCGGGAAGGGGCACGGCGACGGGCACGGGAACAGGCAGAGCGACGGGCACGGCGATACCGGCAGTGACGCCCGTGGTGACGCCCGTCGTGACGCCTTCCCTCGCGGAGAGGGTCGCGGCGGCGCGTACGCGGGCGGCCTTCGCCGAGGCGGTCGCCGGGCGGAGGCGGCTCTGGCGGGTCTTCGCCAGGGCGACGAGCGCCAGCGCGGCGATCAGCGCGGACCCGACCAGCGACGGTGAGCCGATCGCCGGCATCGAGCCGGTCGAGGAGGCGTCCACGAGCGCGGGAAGGGGCTCGGCGGTGGCGGACGTGGTGTCGGCGGTCGTCGCCTTGGCGTGCTTGGACTTCTGTCCCGACTTCCCGGCCGCCGCCGTCGGCACGGGAGCCGCCCCCGTCGCCGGCGAGGCGGACGCGGAGGGCGCGGCGGGGGACGCCGAAGGCGAGGACGCCGTGGTCCTGGCGGGCTTGTCGGACTTGGCCTTCGGACGCGCGGCGAGCGGCGCCTCGGCGGCGCGCTCCTGCTCGACGTGCGGGATCAGGGAGCTGAGCGAGTCGGCGGGGAGCTGGAGCGTTCCCACGTCGGTGCCGGGCCTGGCGGGCGTCGCCGCCTGCTCGTCGGCCCGCTTCTGGGCCGCCTCCTCGTCGAGACGGGCCTTGACGCGCTCGGGGTAGCCATAGCCGACGACCTTGCTGGTGTCGCGCTCCTTGCGCTTGGCGACGCCGCCGTCGATGTTGCCCTCGATGGTGAAGATCGTGTCACCCTCGACCCGCGTGACGATGCCGACGTGGTCGATGTTGTCGATCTTGCCGGTGCCGCTCCAGTCGTAGAAGACGAGCGCGCCGGGCTTGGGCGTCTTCCCCCAGGCGCCCTGCGCCTTGAACCATTCGGCGTGCCGTACGGTCCAGGCGAACTGCCCGATCCACTCCTGGTAGCCGAGCTTGTGCGCGGCCCAGGAGAGGTACATGTCACACCAGGGTGCGGCGGAGTAGTCGGCGTCGAACTCGACGGTCTTGCCGTACCAGTCGCCGAACTTGGTGTACGCACCGGCCTTCTCGGCGTAGCCGAGCTGGCTCTCCAGCAGGTCGATGTACTTCTGCATCTCGGGCGTCATGGAAGTATGGGGGAACCTTCCGGTCAAGATCCGGATTTATCCACACATACTCGGGTACACGGGGGTAACCCGGGACATGTGTGGCAAAACCGGAAACCTGTAGTCTTCCGTGCGGTGCGAGGTTACCGCTTCGTGACCAAGGTCAAGCACGCCCCAAGAGAGGGTAAAGACATCACCGGGCGCATAACCGCAGCTCAACCAAGCTGTCGGACACGTCCAGGGTGGGTGATTTAACAGGAAAAGGCTCGCGTGTCGCGCCCAGCGGGCCTAGTAACCGGCTCCGGTGAGCAACCCTCCGTCCACCGTGAACTCGCTCCCCGTGCAGTAGCTGGCCCGGTCCGAGGCCAGGAACGCGACCACGTGCGAGACCTCCACCGGCTTCGCGAACCGCTTGATGACCATGGACTTCACGAACGCCTCCGCGTCCACCTCGGCCATCAGGTCCGGGTTCACCGCCATCGCCGTGTTGATCGCCCCCGGATGCACCGAGTTCACCCGGATCCTGAACCGGGCCAGCTCCCGCGCGGCCGACTTAGTCAGCCCGCGCACCGCGAACTTCGAGGCCGCGTACGCCGACAACCCCTCCGCCCCGACGAACCCCTCGATCGAGGAGATGTTCACGACGGCGCCGCGCCCGGCCGCCTTCATGGGCTCGATCACCGACTTGACCCCCAGCCAGGTGCCCTTGAGGTTCACGTCGATCACCCGGTCGAAGTCCTCGGGCGCCATGTCCTGGATGCGGCCGTAGGTGAGGATGCCGGCGTTGTTCACCAGGACGTCGAGCCGGCCGTGCAGCTCCGTGGCCGTGCCGACGGCCCGCCGCCATTCGTCCGGGCTGCGCACGTCGTGCCGCACGTACGCGGCCCCGGTCTCGGCGGCCAGCGCCTTGCCCTCCTCCTCCAGCACGTCGCCGAAGACCACCCGCGCGCCCTCTTCGAGGAACAGGCGCACGTGCGACTCGCCCATGCCCCTGGCCCCGCCCGTGATCAGCGCGACCTTGCCGTCAAGCAGTCCCACGACTACCTCCTGCCGCGACGGCCGCCGCGGCCGCCTCCATGGAGCGGTAGACGGGGACGCCTGCCGCCGCCGCTATCCGCCGTACCTCGTCCTCCACGCCCGCGGGCGCGCACTCGCCGTTCCTGGTGACGAGTGTGATCCTGACCCGCGGCAGCGCCTCCTGCGCGCCGGCCAGCGCCCGCGCGTAGGCGTACAGGGGCTCGGCCGCGTCGCCGTAGGTGAAGAAGCTCTGCACGTTCACGTGGGCGACCACGTCCGCGTACGGCTCCCGCCGGACGATCGCCCCGATCACCTCCGGCACCAGCCCGGGACGCCCGCGCGGCCCCACCGGCACCTCCAGCGGGTTGCCCGCGGCGGCCAGGCCGAGCCCGTCGAGCACGCCGTCCGGCAGCGGGGCGAGCCGCACGCCGGCCCGGTCGAACGCGTCGGCCGCCAGCACGCCCGCGCCGCCGCTCGGCCCGATCACCAGCACCCGGTCGCCGTCCGTCACGCGGGAGCCGTGCGCCTGGAAGAAGGCCAGCACGCCGATCAGGTCGTCCTGGGAGGAGACCAGCGCCGTGCCGGTCTGGGCCGCGACCGCCGCCCACACCCGCAGGTCGCTCACCATGCCGCCGGTGTGCGAGAGCGCCGCCCGCTGTCCCTGCGAGCTGCGCCCGCCGACCAGCAGCGCCACCGGCAGCCTTGCCGCGCGTAGCGCCTCGTGCAGCTCCCGGCCGCCGCGCGGGTCCTCCAGGTAGAGCCCGACGGCTCGCGTCTCGGGGTCGCGGGCCAGCCAGGACAGCAGCTCGGCGGGGGTCACGTCGGCCGCGTTCCCCACGGTGACGACCCGGCTGAAGGCCAGCCCGCGCCGCTCCCCGACCTTGATCACCTCGCCCGCGAGGCCGCCGCTCTGCGAGATCAGCGCGACCGTCCCCGCCGGTCCGACGCCGCCGCCGACGAACGTCTGCCGGCCGCGCGGGCAGTACACGCCCATGCAGTTGGGGCCGAGCAGCCGGGTGCCCGCCGCGCGGGCGGCCCCGGCCAGGTCGCGTTCCAGGTCCGCGCGTCCGGCCTCGCCGAACCCGCCGCTCATCACCTGCACGTACGGGATGCCCGACGCCTGCCGCACGACCTCGGCGCACCGCTCGGCGGGCACCGCCACCAGCGCGTAGTCCACGTCGGCGGCGGCCAGCGACGGCACCGCGGGAACCCCCGCCACCTCGGCGGCCGACGGGTGCACGGCCACCAGCGGCACCCCGGCCGCCCGGTAGAAGTCGAGGAACATGTTCCCGAAGTTCGGCCTGCTCGCCGAGGCGCCGACGACGGCCACCGCGCGGGGCTCGAAGAGCGGCAGGAAGTCGGCCGGCTCGCGGGCGGCGGGCGGGCGCGGCCGGCCGGGCAGGTGGCGCGCGTCCACCGCGGTCACGCCGGAAGGGGTGGCGATGACCGGGTTCAGCTCGAAGTCGCCCAGTTCCAGCCGTTCCCACAGGCCGCCGGGGCCGCCGACCGTCATGAGCAGCTTGACGACGGCGTCCACGTCCACGGGCGGGTGGCCGCGGTGGCCGCGCAGGAGGGCCGCGCCGCGCAGTTCGTCCAGCATGAGGCGCGCGTCCGGCTCGGAGATCGGGCAGAGGCGCAGCGCCGTGTCGCGCATCGCCTCCGTCCAGACGCCGCCCAGCCCGGCCAGCAGCACCGGGCCGAACCCCGGGTCGCCGACCAGCCCGACGATCAGCTCCACCCCGGCGGGCGCCTGCTCCTCGACCAGGAACCCCTCCACGTCGAGCCGGGAGCGCATCTCCGCGGCCGCCGCGGCGAGGCCGTCCGCCCGCAGGCCGAGCCGTACGGCCCCCGCCTCCGACTTGTGCACCAGCCCCGGGCCGAACGCCTTCAGCACCAGCGGCTCGGCCAGCTCCCCGGCCGCCGCGAAGTCCAGGTCGCGCACCACCACCCCACGCGGCACCGGCACCCCGGCCGCCGCGACCAGCTCCTTGACCTCGTGCTCGCGAGGGATGCGGGGGGTGTCCCGGGTGTCGTGCTCGTGAGGGTCCCGGGTGTCGTGCTCGTGAGGGTCCCGGGTTTCGCGGTCGTGAGGGTCCCGGGTTTCGCGGTCGTGAGGGGCGCGGGGGAGGTCCCGGTTCCCGTGGTTCTGGGCGCTCACCCGAGCAGGTGCCCGTGCTGCTCGCGGATCCGGCGGCGCAGCAGCTTGCCGGGGCCGCCGGAGGCGTCCTGGGAGTGCGGCAGCTCGCCGGTCACCACGATGTGGTCGGGCCGCTGGTGCGGGGGCAGCGTGTCGGCCAGGGCGAGCGACAGCTTGGCGGCGTCCAGCGACTGCCCGGCGCGCGGCACGACCGCCAGCAGCACCCGCTGCTCGTCCGCCCCCTCGGGGACGCCCACCGCGCCGGCCTCCGCCACGCCGTCCAGGGCCGAGACGGCCTCCTCGATCGTGGCGGGCTGCGTCCACTGGCCGTGCTTGAGTATGGAGTCCTCGCGGCGGCCGAGGACGCGCAGCACGCCGTCGGCCGACAACGTCCCGAGGTCGCCGCCCACGTACCACTCGCCGCGCAGGACGCCGTGGTCGTCCGTGCCGTCGTAGCCCGCCATGCGGTGCGGCCCGGCCAGGTTGATCTCGCCGACCTCGCCGGTCACCGCGACGCCGGACGGGCCGGTGATCCGTACGGCGTTGCCCGTGCGCGCCCGCCCGGACGACCCCAGCGGCGTCGAGCCGTCGTCCACGCGGCCCATGCACGTGTACGGCGCCTCGGTCTGCCCGTAGTAGGAGTAGACCCCGGCCCCGGGCAGCCTGGCCTTGATGCGGTCGAGCATGGTCGCGGTCAGCGGCTCGCCGCCCAGCATGATCACCTGGATCGACGACAGGTCCACCCCCTCGTGCTCGGACGTCCCCAGCAGCGCCGCGTAGAACGACGGGATCTGCGACACGTGGGTGACCCGTTCGCGCGGCACCACGCGCAGGAAGTTCGCTGGCCCCCAGTCCTGCTCCAGGACCAGGCGCATGCCCGCGTACAGGGCGGGGCCGACGATGGCGGGGAAGCCGATGCCCCAGATGATCGCGCCGGTGCCGAACACCGAGTCGGGGCCGCGCGGCACGTCCAGCCAGATCTGGGCGGTCGCCAGGGAGGAGGCGTGGGTGTGCACGACGGCCTTCGGCAGGCCGGTCGTGCCGGAGGTGTAGTAGAGGGCCAGCGGGTCGTCGTGGAAGCCGCCCAGCGGCGGTTCCTCCTCCAGGCCGCCGGTCAGCTCACCGGCGTCGATCCAGGTGGTGACCTGCGGGAGGGCGTCCCTGATGCCGCCGACCAGGTCGGCGACCGTGGAGTCGTACACGAAGGCCGTGCAGCCGGAGGCGGCCACCACGGCCCGCAGCGTCTCGGCCGGCCAGTACGGGTTGAGCGCCGCCGTCACCGCGCCGATCTTGGCCTGGGCCAGGTAGACCTCGGCGACCAGCAGCGTCTCGTTGAGCAGCGCCGCCACCCGCTGCCCGGCGGTGATCCCGGCCGCCAGCAGCGCGTTCGCCCGGCGGTTGACGGCCCGGTTCAGCTCGTCGTAGGTGAAGCTGCGCTCGCCGCAGTACGTCAGCGCCACCCGGTCGGGCGTGCGCAGCGCTCCCGCGGTCAGGATCGCGTGGCCGTAGTTGCCGTAGGGTGATCGCGCCATGGGGGGTGCCTCCAGGTCAGAGGGGCGAGTAGAGCACGAACGTGTTTCCTGAGGGGTCGCGCAGCACGGCCCGCCTCTCGTGCGGCCCGTCCTCGGGCGCGCGCACCACCTCGGCCCCGCGCGCCGCCATCTCGCGCACCGTGACCGCCACGTCGTCCACCTTGTACGACGGCGCCGCCGACGCGGTGACGTGCTCGGCCGGACCGGCCAGCGCCACGGTGACGCCCCCGCCGTCCAGCGCGGCGAACCGGTCGCCGTCCCTGAACTTCACCGGCAGGCCGTAGAAGGCGATCGCCTCGTCCAGGTCGGCTACGGGGATGAGCACGTTGCCGAGTTTCACACGGGCCTCCAATGCGGCAGATCGTCCACGAACGTCACCCGCACCGGCATCCCGACGCGGACCTCCTCCGGCGCGCACCCCACGACGTGCCCGAACGCGCGCACGCCCTCGTCCAGGTCCACCCACGCCGGCACGTACGGCTCCCGCCCCCGGTAGCCGGGCGCGAACGACCGGTGCACGACGGTGAACGTGTGGACCGTCCCCGTGCCCCTGGCGGGCTCGGCGGCCAGCTCGGCGCCGCCGCACGACGGGCACGACGGCTCGGGCAGGCAGCCGCGGCGGCCGCAGGACACGCAGCGCCGGATCACCAGCTCGCCGCGCGCCCCTGCGGCGCCGGTGGGGGAGGTGTCACCGCTCATCGCTGCCAAGCTAGCGCACGCTTGGTTACCGAACAAGAGCCACTGCTTCACGAAACCGGCCCCCCCGACCCCGCGGCCCGGCCGCCCGCGCTGCGCCCTCCTTGCGGCCCTGCTTCTAGCGGCCTTCCTGCTCCTGACCGCCGGGCACCAGCCCGCCCTCCCCCGTGGGGGAGGGCGCCGGGGAGGCGGCCTCCGTGGGATGCGCCACGGGCTGCCCGCCGGTCGGGGACGCGGTGCCGGTCGGGGTGGCCGGGCCGGAGTGGGTCGGCGGTGGGGCGGTGCAGGCGGGGCCGTCCACCGCGACCTCGCTCACCTGCGGCCCGTTGACCGCCGCCGGCTCGGTCATGACGACGATCCCGAGGTAGGCCCGCACCCCGCAGTCCACGCTCCCGGGATCGTGCCGGACCCCGCTGGTGTAGGCGGTGCTGCCGCGCAACGTGAGGGTCTCCCGCCGCACGGTGGTGACCGGCCCGTCGCCGAGCCGCCGCGTGTACGTGATCCGCAGCCGCACCGGCCCCGTGCCGTCCGCGGCCACCCTGATCGCGCCCGCCGAACCGCTCCACCGCGCGATGCTCGCCTCCCGTACGGCGGGCGGCGGCAGGGCGGTCCCGCTCTGCGCCCGCGTCGGCACCGTCGGAGGCCCTGTCGGGGGCCCTGTCGGGGGCCCTGTTGGGGGCGCTGTCGGCGGGGCGGCACTCGTGGGCACGGGCGGGCCGGTCGAGACGTGCGGCCCGCCGGTGGCGGCGGGCGGGGACGCGCTGCCGCGGACCGTGGCGGGCGTGCTCCTGCGGGGCGTCGGCGTGTGGGCGTCGACCGGCGCCGGGTTCAGCTCGCCCGGCGGCTTCGGCTGCGGCATCAGGATCGTGCCCGCCCCCGGCGACAGCCGTCCGCCGGAGATCACGAGGGCGATCGCCACGGCGACCACCGTCGCGCCCGCCACCCACAGGTGCGGCGGCAGCGCGGGCAGCCGGACCGCCCGCCCGCGGATCCCGGCGCGCGGCCGGCCCGGGGCGCGGGCGTCCTGATCGGTCCTGGCCGCCAGCGGGAAGCGCAGGGCCAGCAGCGTGGCCAGCTCGGCGAGCCGGCGGCGGCCGCGCTGCTCCCAGTCGGGCCCGTATCCTGCGACGGCGTCCTCCTCCAGCTCGGCCGCGAACTGCCGGGCCGAGGCGTACCGGGCCGCCGGGTCCTTCGCCAGCCCGCGCCTGAGCAGGTCGCGCAGGGCGTCCGGGACCACCTCCAGTGGCACCGGCGCAGCCAGGTGCAGCTCCCGCAGGGCCGCGACGTCCAGCTCGCCGTCCCCGCCGTCCCCGCCCTCCTTGTACGCGCGGTAGGGCGGCCGCCCCCTGACCGCCTCGAACAGCACGCAGGCCGCCGCGTACAGGTCGGCCGGCGGCCCGGCCCGGCCCTGCGTCCACAGCTCCGGCGACATGTACGCCGGGCTCCCCGCCGGCACCCCCGGCTCCTCGGCGTGCACGACCACCCCGAAGTCGGCCAGCTTGCTCGTGCCGTCCGCCTGGACCAGGACGTTCTCCGGCTTGACGTCCCGGTGCGGCACGCCCTTCTCGTGCGCGGCGGCCAGGGCGGCGAGGATGCCCTTGAGCAGCACCAAGGCCGCCTCCGGGGCCGTCCGGCCGTGCTCGGCCAGCAGTGTGCGCAGCGAGACGCCGTCCACCAGCTCCATGACGACGGCGGCCCGGTCCGGGGTCTCGACGTACTCGTAGAGGCGGACCACGTTGGGGTCGTCGAGCTCGACGAGCTGATGGGTGTCGGCCCTGAAGCGGTCCATGAACTCGGGGTCCCTGCGCAGGGTGGCGTTCAGGTACTTGATCGCGACGTAGGCGCCGGTGGACTGGTAGGTGGCGAGGAACACGCGGCCGGTGCGGCCCGCGCCGAGCTGACGAACTTCACGGTAACCAGGGACCAAGTCCAACCCCCATCAGCCATGCCGTCGTGCATTCGACGGTCTCACCCGGGGTGTGGGTTGTCACGTCTGGAGAAATTTCGCCCTTTGTGATGAAAGGTGACGTCCGGTGAGGCCGTGGAGGCGGTGTTATGCTGTGGCGGACCCAAGCAAGCGCTCGGCTAAATGACGGAGGGTGCGGGTGGAGCGGTCGGCCGTGCTGGTGATGGAGATGCAGCGGGGGGTCGTCGGCGATCTCACGAAATTTCCGGATTTGGTGGCGGCCTGCGCCCGTCACGACGTCGTCCCCAACGCCGCCCGCGTCCTGCGCACGGCCCGAGCGGCCGGGCTCCCGGTGATCCACTGCACGGCCGTCTTCCGGCCGGACCGGGCGGGCTCGCACACCGGCAACTGCCCCTTCATCGTCTCCCTGCTCAAGGACCCCGCGCACATGCTGGAGGGCACGCCCGCCGTGGAGGTGCTGCCCGAGCTGCGCGAGGACGGCGACCTGGAGAGCCGGCGGCACCACGGGTTCTCGCCGTTCACCGGCACCTCGCTGGACATGACGCTGCGCTCCCTCGGCGTCTCGTCCGTGGTCGCGATGGGGGTCTCGCTCAACCTGGGCATCCCGGGGCTGGCGCTGGAGGCGGTCAACCTCGGCTACCGGGTGACGGTGGTGCGGGACGCCGTGGCCGGGATCCCCGAGGACTACGCGAAGGCCGTCCTGCGCAACACGATCGGCCTGCTGGCCACCCGCGTCGCCGCCGCCGACCTCGTCCGGGCGTGGACGTGATGGACGGCCTGCGCCTCGACGGCCGCGTCGCCGTCGTCACCGGGGGAGCGGGCGCGATCGGCACGGCCGTCGCGACCGACCTCGCCGCGCTCGGCGCCCGCGTCACGGTCGCCGACGTGGACCTGCCGGGCGCCCGCCGGACGGCCGCGGCGCTGCCCGCGGCGCGGGCGCTGGCCGTGGACCTGGCCTCGCCCGCCTCCGTCGAGGCGTTCTGCGCCGAGGCCGGGCCCGTGGACGTGCTCGTGCACAACGCCGGGGTGTCGGTCGTGCAGCCGTTCACGGCGAGCGACCCGGCGGACTGGGACCTCATGTGGCAGGTCAACCTGCGCGGTCCGATGCTCATGACCAAGCTGCTCCTGCCCGGCATGACGGCCAGGGGCTGGGGACGGCTGGTGTTCGTCTCCTCCGACGGCGCCAGGGCCGGGTCGGGCGGCGAGGGCGCGTACGCGGCCACCAAGGCGGGCCTGTTCGGCCTGGCCAAGACGCTCGCCCGGGAGGCCGCGAGGGGCGGGGTGACCTCGAACGTCGTCTGCCCCGGGCCGACCGACACCCCGATGCTCCGGCGGATCTCCGAGGCCGAGCCGGGGCTCGTGGACAAGATCGCCAAAGGGATCCCGCTGCGCCGGCTGGGCACGCCCGCCGACGTCGCGGGGCTGATCGCCTACCTGTGCACCGACCGCGCCGCCTACATCACCGGCCAGACGCTGTCGGTGAGCGGCGGCGTGACCATGCAGTGACGCGCGCCGTGGGATCACAGGGAGCGGTAGACGGCCTCGATCAGGCGCAGGCCGCGCAGGTTGCCGGTGAGGCTGTCGGCCATCCGGTTCATCACGTACCCGAAGGCGAGCCTGCGGTCGGGGTCGCCCATGCCGAGCGAGCCGCCCATCCCCGAGTGGCCGAACGCGGTCGCCGACGGCATCGGGAACGTGAACGACGGGCGCATGTAGCCGAGTCCGAACGCGGTGTCCATGAACAGCACGCGGTCGGGGCCGCTGACGCGGGGGCGCAGGGCGTCCTGGAGGGTCGCGGAGCTCAGCAGGTCGCCGCCGACCAGCGCGCGGTAGAACCCGGCCAGGCCCTTGGCGGTCGTGACGACCCCGGCGGCGGGCCATCCGGCGCGCAGGATCACCGGGTTGTTCGCGCCGCCTTCGAGCAGGCGGATGGCCGGGTTGCCGAGCGCCCGGTTCATCAGGCTGCCCGGATCGAGCACCGCCCGGCCCATCTCACCCAGCAGATCCCGCCCCCCACCGGCGCCCGGCCCGGTCCCTCCGCCGGCGGGCCCGGAGGTCCCGGGGGCTCCCGGAGCGGGCCCGGAGGTCCCGGGGGCTCCCGGGGCGGGCGCGGGGGCGGCGTTCTCGGGGGCGGGGCGGGGGCGGGTGGGGGCCTTGAGGCGGGCGGCGCGGGGGATCACGTCGTCGGGCGCGCCGACCCACAGGTCCAGCCCCAGCGGCCCGGCGATCTCCGCCGCCACCAGCTCGCCCACCGACTTCCCGGTGACCCGCCGCACCACCTCCCCGACCAGGAAGCCGTACGTCAGCGCGTGGTACCCGTGCGCCGTCCCCGGCTCCCACAGGGGCGTCTGACCGGCGAGCCGGGCCGCGATGGCCGGCAGGTCCTCGAACTCCGCCACCGGCACCGGCGTCTCGATCACCGGCAGCCCGCAGGAGTGCGTCAGCACGTGCTCGACCGTGACCGCCTCCTTGCCCCCGGCGGCGAACTCCGGCCACACGTCGGCGACCGGCGCCCGCACGTCCACCAGCCCCCGCTCGGCGAGCCGGAGCAGCACGGTGGCCGCCACCGCCTTCGTGCACGAGTACGCGAAGGCCGGGGTGTCCGCCTCCCAGGCGCGTCCCGTGTGCCGGTCGGCGACGCCGTCCCACAGGTCCACGACCAGCTCGCCGTCGAGGTGGACGGCCACCGCCGCGCCCAGCTCCTCGCCCTCGGCGAAGTTCCGCTCGAACGCCTCGCGCACGCGGGAGAACCGGGGATCGCAGTACATCAGACCTCCGCAGGAAAGGAAGCGCTTACTTGGTGCACGAGCCTAACAACTGGGGACGATTCGGCCCAGACGATCAGCGGGGCACCCTCAACCTGCTGACCCCCGCCGTCGTCCTGGAGGCCCTGCGCAGCGCCGTCACGGGCGAGGTGCTGAGCCTGGCCATGCCGATCAGGGGAGCCACCTCCTCGGCGGCCCCCACGACCGTCCCCCACCTGCGGGGCCGCCCGCTGCCGCAGCACTTCATGTCCGTGGACGGCGGCGACTACGCCGCGGGCGCCCGCCCGGTCGGCGACGGCCTGCGGGTGGCCGACGACGCCCTGCTGGTCAGCCACCACGGCACCACCACCCACATGGACGCGCTGTGCCACATGTGGACCGGCGACCGGCTCTACAACGGCCACCCGGCCGCCCGCGTCCGCTCCTACGGCGCCACCAGGTGCGGGATCGAGCACGTCGGCGGCGTGGTGGCCAGGGGCGTGCTGTTCGACGTGCCCCGGCGGCTCGGGCTGGACCACCTGCCGGCGGACTTCCGGATCCCGGCCGGGCTGCTCCAGGAGATCGCCACGCCGCGCCCCGGCGACGTCGCGGTGGTCCGTACGGGATGGCCGCTGGTGTGGCAGCGGTCGCGCGAGGAGTACTGGGCGGGGCAGCCGGGGCTGTCGGCGGAGGCCGGCGCCTGGCTGGCCGCCCAGGACGTGTCGGCGGTGGCCTGCGACAACGCCGCCGTGGGCGGCCTGAACGAACACCAGCTCGCCGACGAGTGCGCCGCCGACGACCTGCATCTCATCCTGCTCCACCGGCACGGCGTGCACCTGGTCGAGATGTTGTGGCTGGAGGAGCTGGGCGCGGCCGGGCGGACGGAGTTCGTCTTCGTGGCCGCGCCGCTGCGCATCGAGGGAGGCACCGGCAGCCCGATCACCCCGCTCGCCGTCCTGTGAGCGCGCCGGGTCACCAGGTGACGGGCAGGCTCCGGACGCCGTACACCGAGGCGTCGTGCTTGACCGGCACCTCGGCCGCCGGCACGGCCAGCCGCAGGCCCGGGAAGCGCTCGAACAGCGCCCGGTAGCCGATCCGCAGCTCGATCCTGGCGAGCTGCCGGCCGAGACACTGGTGCACGCCGTGCCCGAAGGCCAGGTGGCGGCGCGCCTCCGGGCGGTCCGGAAGCAGTCGGTCGGGGTCGGCGTACACGGCGGGGTCGCGGTTGATCACGGGCAGGGACAGGGCCACGGTCTCACCCGCCCTGACCGTCACGCCGGCCACCTCCACGTCCTCCAGCGCGGCCCTGGACGGCGCGCCGAGATGCAGGATCGACAACCAGCGCAGCAGCTCCTCGACCGCGCCGTCCTCGTCCGGGCGCCCGTGCTCCAGCAGCGCGAACACGCCCAGCGCCAGCATGTTCGCCGTGGTCTCGGGGCCCGCCACCAGCAGGATCACCGCGAGTCCGGCGAGCTCGTCGTCGAGCTCGCCGGTCAGGTCGCTGATCAGGCCGTCGTCCGGCTCCACGCGCCTGCGGCGGGCCAGGTCGCGCAGGTAGCCGGTCAGCTCGGCGAGCGCCCCCGCGCCGTCCGCGCCGAAGGTGACGAGCCGGGCGCTGAGCTCCTGGAACCAGTCGTGATCGGCGTACGGGACGCCGAGCAGCTCGCAGATGACCAGCGACGGGATCGGCAGCGCGTACGCCGTCACGAGGTCGGCCGGCGGCCCGGCGGCGGCCATGGCGTCGAGGTGGTCGGCGGCGATGCGCTCGATCCGCGGTTCGGTGCTTGAGCTCCTGCCGGGCGCTGAACCGGGGATCGCCCAGCACCGCGCGGGCGGCCTCGGCGGTGGTGGCCAGCCAGCCGAGATGGCCGTCGGCGAACTCCAGACGGGTCATCGCCGGAAGGCCCGCCAGCCCGGCCGGGGGATCGAAGGGGAATTCCGCAGGACGTTCGATGGGAAGGCGCATAATTGTGAGAGTAGACTCTCAATTGCGAGTTGCATAGCAAAATCGATCAGTCTCCGGACGAGTGGACGCGCGGGACACCGCCCGGAGAATCACCGTCCCCGAGCTGTGGGCGGCCGGCCTGGAGAACGTCACCGGCGTGCCACGGACGCCGCGGGAGGAGCCGGCGGCATTCCGGTGCGGCCCGGCATGCGCCGGGCGGCCGGCTCGGGGGTCAGGCGCCCGGGTAGTTGCCGCCGCCGTACGCGGCGTCGAGGGCGTCGTAGTCGGGGGTGAAGCCCTGCTTGGGGATGGCGTCGGCGAACACCACCTCGCGCGGCCTCTTGTACGCCGCCAGCTCACTCCTGACGTGCGCGACCAGGTCCTCCTGCGCGGCGGCGGCGTCCGGCTTCAGCACGACCACCGCCTTGACCGCCTGGTGCCAGCGCGGGTCCGGCACGCCGATCACCGCGGCGTCGGCGACGGCCGGGTGGGTCCTGAGCGCGCGCTCGACCTCGGCCGGGTAGATGTTCTCGGCGCCCGACTTGATCATGCGGAGCCGGGGGCCGATGAAGGTGATGGTGCCGTCGGGTTCGCGGCGGCCGAGGTCGCCGGTGTGATGCCAGCCGTACCGCGACTTCTCCGCATTTAAGTCGGGCCGGGCGAAATATCCGGAAAAGAGGGTCTTGCCCCTCGCGCAGATCTCGCCCACCTCGCCCGCCGGCACCTCCACGCCCTCCGGATCCAGGATGCGCACCTGGACCAGCGGCGACGGCCGTCCCGCGAACCCCGCGCCGCCCTCGGCCAGCCCGAGGAAGGTGAGCATGCCGCCCACCTCCGTCTGCCCGTACCCGCCCATCTTCGAGCGGCACCAGGGCGAGTCGTCCACGGTGATCATGTCGTCCCACTCGGCGGAGTGGGCGACGAAGCGCAGCGAGGACAGGTCGTACTTGCCGCCCGCGTTCGCCGCCGCGACCGCGTCGATCATCGGGCCGAACAGGAACGCCTGCGTCACCCGCTCGGCGTCGACCAGCCGGCAGACCTCCTCGGCGTCGAAGGCGGGCGTGAACACGTTCGTGCCGCCGATCTGGAGGGTGGCCAGGCAGAACATCATCGTCCCGACGTGGAAGAGCGGCCCGTCGTTGAGGAAGGTGAACCCCGGCTCCATCTGCCGTACGACGAGCAGCGTGGCGCTGTGGGCCACCAGGGCGGCGCTGCTGAGCAGGGCGGCGGCCGGCCGGCCCCCGAAGGCGGCGGTGTAGAGGGCGAGCACCGGCTCGGCGTCGTCCACCTGCGGGAACTCGCGCGGCGAGCCTCCGGCGACCAGCTCCTCGTACGCCTCGCCCGCGCGCACCCACGTCGCCTCGTCCGCCAGCTCGGCGGCGGTGTCGGAGTGCTCCCAGACGACGACCCGCGGCGCCAGGTCGGCCAGGACGAACCGCAGCTCGTCCCCGGACTGCCGCCAGTTGGCCGGGCAGAGCACCGCGCCCAGGCGGGAGCAGGCCAGCAGCAGCTCCAGCACGGCGTGCGCGTTCTGGCCGAGCCACATCACCCGGTCACCGGCGGCCACGCCGCGCCCGGCCAGGGCGTCGGCCAGCCGCGTCACGCGGGCGTCCAGCTCGGGGTAGGTGAGCCGCACGTCCCCGTCCACCACGGCGGTGACCCGGGGGCGGCTGCGGGCGTGGTCGGCCAGGACGTCGGACAGGGTGAGGCTGTGGATCATCGTCATCCTCCTGCGGGGGCGAAGGCCGGCATGACCTCGGCGGCGAAGAAGCGCATGACCCGCTTCATGTCCTCCAGCGGCATGGGCCTGGTGCTGCCGAAGTCGCACAGGAGGTTGCTGAAGCCGGCGTCCCTGAGCAGCGAGATCTGCTCGATCACCCGGGCGGGGTCGCCGATGACCTCAAGCTGCTCCCAGCGGAAGTCCGGCGAGACCGAGCCGCCCTTGAGGTAGCGGTCCTGGTAGTACTCGAAGCCCTCGGCGGCCTTGCCGGTCCTCGGGTCGATGGGCGCGCTGCGCTCGTTGAAGATGCGCGAGCGGTCGAAGGACGCCTCGAACCTGGCCTGGTCCTCGCGGGCCCGCTCCAGCGTGGGGGCGACATAGACGCTGCGGGCCACCACCAGGTCGGCGCCCGCCGGGTGACCGGCCCGCGCGGCCGTCTCCCGCCAGGTCTCGGCCGCCTTGACGACCTTGCGGAACGTCGCCGCCGGGTCGGCCAGGACGGGCAGGCCGCGCTCGGCGTACATGGTGACGGTCTCGGGGGAGACCGCGGCCACGTGCAGCGGCGGGTGCGGCGACTGCAGCGGACGCGGCACGAGCGAGACCTCGGCGCCGGTCCGGTAGAACTTCCCCTCGTGCCGGTACGACTCCCGCGTCCACAGCCCGAGGATCACCTCCAGCGCCTCGTTGAACCGGTCGCGCGCCTCGGCCAGGTCGATCCCGAAGCCCTCGAACTCGAAGCTCTGGTACCCCCGCCCGATCCCCAGGTCGAGCCGCCCGCCGGAGAGCACGTCCACCTGCGCGGCCTCCTCGGCCACGTGGACGGGGTTGTGCAGCGGCAGCACCACGATGCCGGTGCCGAGCCGGAGCCGGGAGGTGCGGGCGGCGGCGTGGGCGAGCATGGTGAACAGGTTGGGGGCCACGCCGTAGTCGCGGAAGTGGTGCTCGGCCAGCCGCACCCCGTCGAAGCCCAGCTCCTCGGCCAGCTCGATGAGCTCCAGATGGTAGTCGTAGACGTCCTTGAAGCTCTGGCCGTCGAAGCGGTGGAAGAGGTGGAAGGTCGAGAACTTCATGCGGCGGCCTCTCCGTATGTAAACCAAGCGCTCGCTTGGGAGCGTATCACGCCGGCTGCCGCTCCAGGGCCACCTCCTGGGCCGCCTCGCGCGGCCGCAGCACCGGCGCGAGCAGCGTGAGCGCCACCAGGATCCCCGTGATCAGCGCGAACGCCGCCGGGTACGACACGCCGTCGGCCACCCATCCCGTCACCGCAGGCGCGGTCAGCCCCGACAGGTACGTGATCGTCGCGACCCCGGCGACCCCTTCGCCCGGCGTGGGCCCCGCGTTCCCCGCCGCCGCGAACACCAGCGGCACGATGACCGCGACCCCCAGCCCGACCAGCGCGAACCCGACGATGCCCAGCGCGGGCGTGCGGGCCAGGACCACCAGCACGCCGCCTGCGACCGCGACGATCCCGCCCGTCCGGACCGCCCGCACCGGGCCGGTCAGGCGCACCACGCGGTCGCCCAGCAGCCGGGCGCCGGCCATGCAGAGCATGAAGATCGTGTAACCCGCGGCGGCCACGCCGGGCCCGGCGTCGGCGACGTTGGTGAGGTAGACCGCGGCCCAGTTGGAGCTGGCGCCCTCGGCGAAGGTGCCGCAGAAGCCGACCACGCCGATGGCCGCGATGGCCCGCGAGGGCAGGGCGAACCGGCGCGGCGCGGGCCCGGCGGCGGCCCGCGGCCCGTCGGGCAGCAGCCCGCGCCCGGCGATCCCGCCCGCGACCACCAGGACGGCGGCGACGACCCCGAGGTGCAGGCGGGCGTCGACGCCGGCGTGCGCGGCCAGGGTGCCGAGGCCGCCCGCCGCCAGGCTGCCGACGGCCCACATGCCGTGCAGGCCGGAGATGACCGGCTTCTTCAGATGCCGTTCGAGCGTGACCCCGTGGGCGTTCATGACGACGTCGCACATGCCCGCCGACGCGCCGTACAGCAGGAAGATGACGAACAGCCAGACGGGGGCGGGGGCGAAGGCGGGCAGGGCCAGGCCGCCGCACCACAGCGCGAGCAGCGCGCGCGTGGTGGCGCGGCTGCCGAACCGGTGGGCCAGGCGACTGGCCAGCGGCATCGCCGCGAAGGCCCCGATCGAGGGACAGAGCAGCGCGAACCCGAGCATCGCCGCGCTCAGGTGGACGTGCTCCTGGAGCCACGGGATGCGGGTGGCGAAACTTCCTGCGACGGCTCCGTGTGCGGCGAAGACGGCCGCGATGGCGCGATGAGGGCTCATGGCCACAGAAACTATCAGGCAACCTTCCTGATGAAAAGAGCTATCAGGGAGGCTTCCTGACTATTATGGGCGGCGTGAAGACCGCGACCCCGTCCATGGCCCGTGCGATCAACGACCGGCTCGCCCTCGACCTGCTGCTGGAGCACGGTCCGCTGACCGCTCCGCAGCTTCGTGAGCTGACCGGCCTGTCCCGGCCCACCGTCTCCGACCTGATCGAACGGCTCAAGGGCGGCGGCCTCATCGAGGAGGCCGGCGAGCGCGGCGAGGACCGTCGCGGCCCCAACGCCCGCCTCTACGCGCTGGTCGCCGGCCGGGCCCATGTCGCCGGGGTCGACCTGCGCCGCACGGCGATCAAGGTCACGGTCGCCGACCTCACCGGCCACGTGGTCGGCTCGGCCGTCCGCGAGATCTCCGGCGACCTGGTCGCCCTCGTCGCGGCCACGGTCGCCGAGGCCGCCGGGGGCCGCGCGCTCGACAACGTGGTCATCGGCGCCCCCGGCCTGGTCAAACCCATGGACGGCGAGCTGGCGGTGGCCAACGACGTGCCCGGGTGGCGGCCCGGCCTGGTGGGCGCCGTGCGCGAGCGGCTGGGCGTGCCCGTCGTCCTGGAGAACGAGGTGAACCTGGCCGCGGTCGCCGAGCTGCGCACCGGCGCCGCCCAGGGCAGCGACGACTTCGTGCTGCTCTGGCTGGACGACGGCATCGGCGCCGCGGTCGTGCTCGGCGGGCGGGTGCGGCGCGGCGCGTCAGGGGGCGCGGGGGAGGTCGGCTTCCTCGACGTGGAGGGCACGCCGTTGTGCATCCTGCTCCAGAACACGACCCGGCCGGAGGAGCTGGCGCGCCGGGTGGCCAAGGGCGCCTTCGCCTTCGTCACCCTGCTCGACCCCGGCCTGGTGGTGCTCGGCGGGGCCACCGGCCAGGAGGGCGGCGACGAGCTCGCCGGGCAGGTCGCCGCCCGGCTGGGCGAGCTGTCGCCCGCGCCCACCGAGGTCAGGGCCACCCGGGTCGGGGGCAACGCGGTGCTGGAGGGCGCCGTGCTGACTGCCCTCGACACGGCGCGGGACAACGTCTGGTGACCCGCGCCGCGCCGGCAGGTCCGGCTCAGCGGATCCGGCTCACTGGACGGCGGCGGGCTCGCGCAGCGGCAGGCGCACCTCGAACCAGGTCTCGCCCGGCACCGAGCGCACCTTGAGCTCGCCGCCGTGCCGCCCGGCCACGATGCGGTAGGAGATGTCCAGGCCGAGCCCGGTGCCCTCGCCCACGCTCTTGGTGGTGAAGAACGGCTCGAAGATCCGGTCCTTGATCGCCTCGGGCACGCCGGGGCCGGTGTCGCCGATCTCGACGATCGCCTCGTCCTCGTCGTGGGCCGTGCGGACGGTCAGCGTGCCCTCCTCGCCCATGGCGTCGAGCGCGTTGTGGATCAGGTTCGTCCACACCTGGTTGAGCTCGCCCGCGTAGCAGGGGATGAGCGGCAACGTGCGGTCGTAGTCGGTGACCACGCTGACGCCCGGCGGGGTCTTGCCGCGGAAGATGGCGATCGTGCTGTCGAGCAGGTCGTGCACGTCGATCATCTGGAACGGCGCCCGGTCCATCTGCGAGTACTGCTTGGCCGAGCGGATCAGCGAGGTGATGCGCTCGGTGGCCTCGGTGACCTCGTTCAGCATCTGGGAGATCTCGACGGCCTCGGCCAGCCAGTGGAGGGCGGCCGGGGTGTGCTCCTCGCCCACCTTGCCGCGGATCTTCTGCAGGTACTCGGCGGTGAAACCGGCGTTGACCAGCGCGGGAGCCAGCTCCCACGCGTCCTCGACGCCGACGTCCTCCAGCGCCTCGCCGAGCTCGTCCTCGGCGTCGGAGATCTCCAGCGGGGAGCGCAGCGGCTGGTTGCCCAGGTTGCTCGTGCACGCCTCCTGGGCCTCGATCAGCGTGCGCAGCTTCTCCGGCGGGATGCCGGCCTCGGCGAGCTGGGCGAGCTGGATGCGGGACGCCTTGATCAGCGAACGCAGCTCGCTCACCGCGCGCACGGCCGCCGCCGCCGGGTTGTTCAGCTCGTGCGTGAGCCCGGCCGTGATCGTGCCGAGCGCGGTCAGCCGCTGCCGCCGGTCGATGATCTCCCGCTGCATGCGGCCGCCCGACAGCATGCCGTCGAGCAGGTGCATCGCCATCGGGAACCACTCGGCCACGATGTAGGCGAACTTCTTGGCGGGCAGCAGGAAGATCCGCGAGGGCGCGGTCGCGCGCAGCGTGTGCTGGTAGGTCTCCGGCGCCCGGTCGCCCAGGTACGCCGAGGTCGCGCCGCCGTACACGCCGGGCTGGGAGGCGCGCGGCATGGCGACGGTGCCGGCGCTGACCGTCTCGTTGATCATCTGCACCTCGCCCTCCAGCAGCACGGCGAAGCACTCGGCCGGCTCGCCCTGCCGGACGACGTCCTCGTCCTGGGCGTACGAGCGCACCCGGCCGCTGGCGGCCAGCTTGCCGAGCTGCTCGTCGGTCAGCCGCTCGAACAGGAAGAGCTTGCGCAGTTCGTCGATGTCGACGGTGTCGGTCATTGCTTCTCCAGATAACGATGCACCAGCGCGACGGCCATCGCGCCCTCACCGACGGCGGAGGCCACCCTCTTGATCGACTCGGCCCGCACGTCCCCCGCGGCGAACACGCCCGGCACGTTGGTCTCCAGGTAGTAGGGCTCGCGGCGCAGCGCCCAGTTGCGCGGCCGCCTGCCGCCCTGCACCAGGTCGGGCCCGGTCAGCACGAACCCCTTGGCGTCCCGCTCGATCGTCTCGCCCAGCCACGACGTGTAAGGCTCGGCCCCGATGAACACGAACAGGTACTGGGCGTCGACCGTGCGCTCCTCGCCCTTGGTCGACAGCGTGAGCCGTTCGAGGTGGTCGTCACCGGCGCCGGCGACGACCTCGGTCAGGAGGCTGACCTCGATGTTGTCGATCGCGTTGATCTGCTCGATGAGGTAGTGGGACATGGACTTCTCCAAACCATCACTCCTCACCAACAAATGGACCTTGCGCGCGAATCCCGCCAGGTAGACGGCCGCCTGCCCGGCCGAGTTGGCCGCGCCGACGATGTAGACCTCGTTGTCCTTGCACGCCGGCGCCTCGGTCAGCGCGGCGCCGTAGAAGACGCCCCGGCCGACGAACTCGTCCAGGCCGGGCGCCTCCAGCCGCCGGTAGGTGACGCCGGTGGCCAGGATGACCGCGTGGGCGGCGATCTCCCCGCCGTCCTTGAAGCCGATCACCCGGGCCTGCCCGCGCGGCTCCAGATGGGTGACCTTGCGCGCGCTCAGCAGCTCGGCCCCGAACTTCAGCGCCTGCCGGCGCGCCCGGTCGGCGAGCTGCTGCCCGGACACGCCGTCGGGGAAGCCCAGGTAGTTCTCGATCCTGGAGCTCTGGCCCGCCTGGCCGCCCGAGGCGTGCGCCTCGACCAGCACCGTGTTCAGGCCCTCCGACGCGCCGTAGACCGCCGCGCCGAGGCCCGCGGGCCCGCCGCCGACCACGATCAGGTCGTAGAAGTCGGTGGCCGGCGTGGTGGACAGCCCGACCGCGGTGGCCAGCGTGGCCTGGTCGGGGGACTCCAGCGTGGTGCCGTCCTCGGTGACCACCAGCGGCAGGTGACACCCCTCGCCCGCCGCCTTGACGAGCTGCGCGCCCTCGGGGTCCTCGGCCAGCATCCACTGGTAGGGCACGTGGTTGCGGGCCAGGAAGTCCCGCACCTGGTACGAGCGCGCCGACCAGCGGTCGCCCACCACGCGCAGCTCGGGACGCGCCGTCCGGTCGGTCCGCATCCAGGCGTCGAGCTGGCCGTCGATCACCGGGTAGAACTTCTCCTCCGGCGGGTCCCACGGCTTGAGCAGGTAATGGTCGAGGTCGACCACGTTGATCGCCTGGATCGCGGCGTCGGTGTCGGCATAGGCGGTCAGCAACACCCGGCGCGCGTACGGGTACATGTCCATGGCGGCTTCCAGGAACTGCACGCCGTTCATCTGCGGCATCCGGTAGTCGGCCAGGATCGCCGCCACCTCGTCGCCGCGCAGCCGCATCTCCTTGACCGCCTCGATGCCGTCGTGGGCCGCCTCGGCGCGGACAATCCTGTACTCATGGCCGTACCGGCGCCTGAGGTCACGAGCCACCGCCCGCGACACCCCCGGGTCGTCGTCGACCGTCACGATGACCGGCTTGTCCATTCCCCTACCTTCTCCCCAATGGTCCCTAAGGGAAGGATGTCATGCACGCGTGGGTTGGTGAGCACTCGCTCATATCATGGGCGGATGAGCACCCGTGAGCGCATCCTCGACGCCGCCGAGCAGGCCATTCGGGAGTTCGGCATCTCGGGCGCGACCACGCGGCGCATCGCCCAGGCGGCCGGCTGCTCCGAGGCGCTGCTCTACAAGCACTTCGCCGGCAAGGAGCAGATCTTCCTCGCGGTGCTGCTCGAACGGCTGCCCGCGCTCGCCCCCGCGCTGGCCCGGCTGCGGATGAGCACGGGCGAGGGCGACCTGGCCGACAACCTCACCCGCTTCACCCTGGCGGCGCTGGAGTTCTACACCGAGGCCGCCACCATCGCCTCCGGCATGCTGGCCGACCCCTCGCTGCTGGCCCGGTTCAAGCACATGCTGGCCACCACGAACACAGGCCCCCACCTGCCGATCAGGGCGCTGGCCGAGATCCTCGACGCCGAGCGGGCCGCGGGCCGCGCCGACCCCGGCCTCGACCCCGGCGCGGCGGCCGCCCTGCTGATGGGCGCCTGCTTCCACCGGGCCAACCTGTCCTACTTCGTGGACCCGGCCGACAAGGACGAGGAGTGGGCGGCCGGCGTCGTCGCCGCGTTGCTCAGGCGATGACCCGGCTGGCGCCGCCGTCGACCAGCATCGAGACGCCGTTGACGTACGAGGCCCGCTCGCTGGCCAGGAACGCGATCACGTCCCCCACCTCCTCGGCCTGACCGACCCGCCCGACCGGCACGGCCCGGCCGCGCTCCTCGATCACGTCGTCGCCGCCCGACATGCCGCGCAGCCGTTCGGTGTCGATCGCCCCCGGCAGCACGTTGTTGACCAGCACGCCGTCGCCGCCCACCTCGCGGGCCAGCGTGCGCACGAGCCCGGCGACGGCCGGCCGCATGGCGTTGGACAGCGCCAGCCCGTCGATCGCCTCGCGGACGGACGAGCTGGTGACGGTGACGATCCGGCCCCACCCCCGCGACCGCATCTCCGGCAGCACCGCCTGGATCAGCCGGACGGTGCCGAGCAGGTTGCGCTGCACCGCGACGTCCCAGTCCTTGAGGCCGACCTCGTCGGAGCGGCCGGTGGGCGGGCCGCCCGCGTTGGCCACCAGGATGTCGACCGGGCCGAGCACGTCGCGCGTCTCGTCGGCCACCCGCTGAGCCGCCGCCGGGTCCTCCACGTCGGCCAGCACGGCGTGCACCACGTGGCCGAACTGCTGGAGCTCCACCACCGCGTCCGCGAGCCGTTCCGGGTTGCGCGAGCTGACGCACACGTCGCAGCCCTCGCGCGCGAGGCTCTTGGCGGCGGCCAGGCCGATGCCCGCGCTGCCGCCGGTGACCAGGGCGACCTTGCCCGAGATGCCGAGATCCATAAGCCGACTATAGTGACGGGCCGATCAGTCCGGCCGCACCCGGGTCAGCTTGTCCGGATTGAGCACGCCGTAGAGCCCCTGGATACGGCCGTCGCGCACGTCGAGGGCGATGAGCTGGTCGCTTCCGGCCACGTGCGTCCACAGGGCGGGGCGGCCGTTGGCCTCGACGAGGCGCGCCCGGCTGAAGTCGTAGCGGGCCAGCAGGCCGCCGATGAAGCCGCTGACCTTGCGCCGGCCCAGGATCGGGCGCAGGGCGGCCCGGACCTTGCCGCCGCCGTCGTTCCACATGACGACGTCCTCGTGCAGCAGCTCGGTCAGCGCGTCGAGGTCGCCGCCGCCGGCCGCCTCCATGAACTTCGTCAGCAGCCTGGCGTGGTCCTCGTTCGTCGGCGTGAACCGGTCGCGGCCCTGCGACACCCGGACCGAGGCGCGGTGGTGCATCTGCCGGGCGTTGGCCACCGACGAGCCGACGATCTCGGCGATCTCGTCGTAGGGCAGCTCGAACGCCTCCCGCAGCACGAACACCGCCCGCTCCGGCGGCGACAGCTTCTCCATCAGGTGCAGGGTCGCGAAGGAGACGGTGTCGCGCAGCTCGGCCGTGTCCAGCGGCCCGGTCTCGCCCGTCGCGACCGGCTCGGGCAGCCACGGCCCGGTGTACGCCTCCCGCCGCACCCTGGCCGAGCGCAGCTGGTCGAGGGCCAGCCGCGAGACCACGGTCAGCAGGAACGCGCGGGGCTCCCTGATCTGGCTCCGGTCGGTGCCCTCCCACCGCAGCCAGGCCTCCTGCACGACGTCCTCGGCGTCCCACATGCTGCCGAGCAGGCGGTAGGCCAGGCCCAGCAACATGGGGCGGTATTCCTCGAAGTCCACGTCCGGCATCATGCCCTGTCGCCCGGCCGGGCGGCTCGGTGGGTGCTCGGTGGGAACCGGTGGCGGCTCGGTGGCGGCTCGGTGGGGGGTCGGTGGGGCGGCTCTGTGGGTGGCCAAGGCGGGCCGGGCGTGATGGGCTGGGGGCGTGGCGAGAAATCTGATCCTGTCAGGAGGGCTCTTCCACGACTTCGCCGCCACGTCGGCCGCGCTCGCCGACGTGCTGGGCGAGGTGGGCGTCGAGTCCGAGATCACCGAGGACATCGCGGGCGCGCTGAGCGAGCCACCGGAGGTGCAGCTCATCACGGTCAACGCGCTGCGCTGGCAGATGGGCCAGGACCGCTTCGCCGACCTGCGCGGCGAATGGCGCTTCGCGCTGCCCGCCCAGGCCCGCACCACGCTCCTCGACCACCTCGACCGGGGCGGCGGCCTGCTGTGCGTGCACACGGCCGCGGTCTGCTTCGACGACTGGCAGAGCTGGCCGCGGGTGCTCGGCGGCAGCTGGAACTGGCCCAAGTCCCACCACCCGCCCCTGGGCTGGACCGGCGTGCGGGTGCACGGCGCCGCCCACCCCATCGTGGCGGGCCTGCGCGACTTCGACCTGGTCGACGAGGTCTACAGCGACCTCGACGTGCTGCCGGACGTGCGCCCCCTGGCCTCCGCGCACGGCCAGCCGCTGGTGTGGGCGCGACCGGTGCGCCGCGGCCGGGTGGTCTACGACGCGCTGGGGCACGACACCAGGTCCTACGACAACGAGATCCACCGGGCCCTGCTCCAGCGGGCCGCGTCGTGGCTGCTGAAACGGCCGGTGGACGACACCGGCTGACATGTCCGGTTCGGACAAGACCCGAGCTCGCGCGGCGGGCACGATGGCCGTATGAACGTCAATCTCTCGGCGGTCGCCGGGTTCCTGGCCACGCACGCGCGGGTCCTGGACCGGCGGCGCTTCCACTTGCTCATGGAGGAGACCGGCCCGGCCTCCGTGCTCGGCGCCCTCGACGCCTACCGCAACCCCGACGGCGGCTACGGCTGGGGCCTGGAGCCCGACCTGCGCTCGCCGGAGAGCCAGCCGGGCGCGGCGCTGCACGCCTTCGAGGTGTTCGAGGAGATCGGCCCCGACACCGCGCCGCAGGCCGTCGCGCTGTGCGACTGGCTGGAGTCGGTGACGATGCCCGACGGCGGGCTGCCGTTCGCGCTGCCGCTCACCCTGCCCGAGGGCACCGCGCCCTGGTGGGCGGGCGCGGACACGAGCGTCTCGTCGTTGCAGATCACGGCCGTCTCCGCGGCGGCGGCCCACGGCGTGGCCGCCCACGATCCGGCCGTGGCCGCGCACCCGTGGCTGGAGCGGGCCACCCGCTACTGCCTCGACGCGATCCAGGCGCTGGACGAACGGCCGCACGCCTACGTGCTCTCCTTCGCCGTGCGCTTCCTGGACGCCGTCCACGGGACGCGGCCCGAGGCGGCCGGGCTGCTCAAGCGGCTGGCCGCGCACATCCCGGAGGACGGGCGGGTGCCCGTGGAGGGCGGCACCGCGGAGGAGCGGCTGCACCCCCTCGACTTCGCCCCCTACCCCGGACGGCCGGCGCGCGAGCTGTTCGCGCCCGAGGTGATCGCCGCCGACCTCGACCGGCTGGCCGGGACGCAGCAGGAGGACGGCGGCTGGGTCGTGGACTACGCGCGGATCTCGCCCGCCGGCGCGCTCGAATGGCGGGGCGCGGCCACCGTGCGGGCCCTCGAGATCCTGCGGCGCAACGGCGTGCTCTGACGGCCCCCGACCGGCTCTTACCGCTGGCGCTGTCCCACCCGGCGGGCCGACTCCGACTCCTGGGCCATGCGGCGCAGCGTGTCGAACGCCTTGCCGTACAGGACGGTGCCGAGCACCAGGGCCTCCACGGCGGCGTCGCGCGGCCCGTCGAAGGGGATGGTGTCCATCTCGACCTCGGTCACCAGCTTCCTGGCGGCCTCGACGTACGGCGCGAGGTCGACGCGCAGGCCGAGCTGGCGCATGCGGACCATCGTCTGCGCCAGCTCGTCGCGGGTGGGAGCGCCCTCGACGACGTTCCAGCCGAGCTCGTCGATCAGCCGGTCGACCTCGGCCCTGGCGGTTCGCCACTCCTCGTCCTGCTCGGGCTCGACGACCGGGCCGAGCGCGTAGTGCGCGATCCCCAGCATGTGGTGGATGGGCAGCGTCTCGTCGTCGACGGCGGCGATGACCTGCTTGATGGCGGCCACGGGGAGCCTGCCCACCTCCAGCAGGGCCCGGATCAGGCGCAGCCTGCGCAGGTGGGACTCGTCGTACTCCGCGCGGGTCGCGGCGGTCTGCTCGCCCTGGTGCAGCATGCCCTCACGCAGGTAGTACTTGATCGTGGGGATGGCGACACCGGATCGGGCGCTCAGTTCTGAGATGCGCATCGATAGATAATAGCGCTATCCAGAGCGGGCGACGTGGCGGGCCGCGCTCACCACCTCGTGGACGTCGGCCTGTCGGTTCCACAGGAAGACCGCCTCCAGTGGCGGCACGTCCTCCTTGATGGGCACGAAGGTGAGCGCGTCGGGCACCGCGCTGCCCTCGTGGACGCACAGGCTGTAGCCGGCCCCCGCGCCCACCATGTCGATCACCAGGTCATGGGTGGCGGCGGCCGGGCCCAGCCGGGGATGCAGCCGATGCCGGACGAACCCCTCCAGGAACCGCCGGGCCCCGGCGACCGCGTCCGACTCGGGCATGATCAGCGGTTCGCCGGCCAGGTCCGCGAGCGACAGCGCCTCCTGCCCGGCCAGGGGGTGGTCGCGGGGGAGCAGCGCGCGGACCGGGAAGCGGTGGACGAGCATCCGGGCCACGCCCCTCGGCAGCGAGCCGGGGGCATAGCCGAGGCCGGCCTGCAACGTGCCGTCGGCGATGGAGACCAACTGCTCGGCCGTGCTCATCGGCGCGATCCGCACCGGCACGTTCTGGAGCTGCGCGAGCAGCCGGGCGGCCACGTCGGCCAGCCCGTCGGCCACGCCCAGCCGGGCGGTGCGGCCCGTGCCGCGCGCGGCGGCCACGGCCCGTTCGTAGGCGTCGAGCGCGACCGTGGCCTGGGCCAGGAACGCCTCGCCCGCCTCGGTGAGCCGCACGCCGCTGGACGAACGGCTGAACAGCTCGACGCCTATCTCCTTCTCCAGCGCCCTGAGCTGCTCCGACAGCGTGGGCTGCGCGATGTGCAGCGCGGTCGCGGCGCGGCGGAGGCTGCCGGCGCGCGCGATCGCCATCGCGTATCTGACGTAGCGCAGATCCATCTCTCACCTCGGGGTGATGATGATGGGCTATCGGCTGATCACCTCTCCGTATTACAAGACGGGGCAGCCCGCGTGAAGGCATCCAGTCACGGCTTGTGCCTTCCCGCTGCTCAGGACCTCGCCCAACCTGGCGGCGAAGACCTTCGGACGGAAGACGTGGCCGTTGTGGCCGCCCGGAAACTCCGCGTACGGCACCTCTGGCGCCTCGGCCGTCCGCGAACCGAGCAAGCGCTTGTCTTGACGTGTTATCGTGCGGGATGCAGTCCTTCGCCGGGTGCGCGGCCGTGGCCGGGATCGGGATGACCGAGCTGACCAGGCAGTCCGGGCGCACCGAGCTGGAGCTGGCCGCCGAGGCGTGCCGGGCCGCCTGCGCGGACGCCGGGATCGTCCCCGGCGAGGTCGACGGGCTGCTCAGCTACCACATGAACGACTCCGCGCCGGTCGTCCAGGTGGCCCGCGCGCTGGGGATCGAGCGGCTGCGCTGGCACAACGACATCGCCGGCGGCGGGACACAGGCGGCGTCGGTGCTGGGGGACGCGGCCATGCTGATCCACGCCGGCGTGGCCAGGAACGTCCTGGTCTTCCGGGCGCTCAACGGGCGGTCCGGCACGCGGATGAACACCGCCTCCACCGGCCCCCTGGAACGCCACACCTACGGCCTGGCGGGGCCGATCCCGCTGTTCGCCATGGCCGCGACCCGCTACCTGCACGACACCGGGCTCACCGCCGAGCACCTGCACGCCGTGGTCGCCCAGTCCAGGCGCAACGCCGCCGCCAACCCGCGCGCCCTGCGCCGCGAGCCCCTCGACCTGACCGCCTACCTGGCCAAGCCGTACGTCTGCACGCCGCTGCGCACCGCCGACTGCTGCCTGGAGACCGACGGCGCGTGCGCGCTGCTGGTGAGCGGCGTCCTGGACGGCCCGCGCATCCGGGCGGTCGTCCGCGGCGGCGGGCCCGGCTGCTCCTCCATGGACCGCTCGCCGGACGTGACGGCCGTCTTCTCCGCGCACGTCGCGCCGCTGTTGTGGGCGGCGTCCGGGATGCGGCCCGCGGACGTCCGGGCGGCGCTGCTCTACGACGCCTACTCCTGGCTGGTGCCCCGGCAACTGGAGGACTTCGGGCTGGTGGCGCGGGAGGACCTGGGGGCGTACCTGCTGGAGCGGCGGCACGCGTGGGTGAACCCGCACGGCGGCCTGCTGTCGGAGGGGTACGTGCACGGGCTCAACAACGTGGCCCAGGCGGTGCGGGAACTGCGCGCCGGGCGCGAGACCGCCCTGGTGACCGGGTTCGGCGGCAGCTACGGCAGCGCGGCCCTCCTCACCCGGTGAACGTCAGGCAGTGAGCGTCAGGGAGTGAGCGTGAACGCGGCGTGCGAGCTCCGGCCGTCGTCGCCGGGCAGCACGCCGCGGGCCGCCAGCCAGGCCGCCGCGCCCGCCGCGTCGCGCGCCGTGCGCACCCGCTCGCCGGACAGCCGCGCCAGCACGGCCCGGCGCACCGGCCCCTCGTTGGTCAGCACGCTGCCCGCGAGCACGATGTCGCCCGAGACGTGCACCCTGCGCAGGGTGGCCACAAGACGGTCGGCGGCCTCCTCGGCGACCTTGAGCGCCATCGGGTCACCGGCCTCGGCCGCCCGGCTGACCAGGGCGGACAGCGCGGCCAGGCGCATGTGGTCGGCCTGAGCGAGCCGGACGAACCGGTCGGCGACCGCCCGCGGCGACCCCGGACGCTCCTCGCCCAGGACATGCTCGACGACGAGCGCGACCAGGCTGCCCGGCTCGCCCGTCGCACCCCGGTCGAGGGCGGAGACCACGGCCTTGGCGGCGGCGCGGCCGATCCAGAAGCCCGAGCCCTCGTCGCCCAGCAGCCAGCCGAGCCCGTCGGCGATCGTGTCGATGCGGTGGCCGGCGACCCTGGCCGCGACCGCGCCCGTGCCCGACAGCAGCAGCGAGCCGTCGGGCTCGGCGGTGCCGGCGGCGTAGGCCACCGCCACGTCGCGCTCGATCAGCGGGCCCGCCTCGATGCCGTGGCCGGCCCACACCCGGGCCAGCTCGGGAACCAGCGTGTCGACCTGGCCCGCGACCCCGGCCAGCGAGGCCACGACCCGGCCGCCGTCGTGCGACCCCAGCGCCTGCCCGAGCGCCGTGCCGATCGCCGCTACCGCCTTGTCCAGACCGTGTGCCGAGGGGTTGCCGGCGCCCGCCCGCGCGTAGCCGACGCGGGTGCCGTCGAGGGTGTGGACGGAGACGCGCGTCGAGGTGGCTCCCGCGTCGACACCGACCACCAGCGATTTGGTCACGGTCGAATTCTGGGGGTTGACGTGACCGGGAAGCAAGAATAATTTTCGCCAGAAGACCGAGTATTCGGAAGGAATATTCGTGACTTCAGGAGCCCTCGGGCGCGTCGAAACAGAACTGCCCGGTCTGCCGGAGGCGTTGCGCCGGGTCGGCGAGGTGATCCTCGGCGACCCCGCCGAGGCCGCGCGGTCGACCATCATCGCGCTGGCCGAACGGGCGGGCAGCTCGCCCGCCACCGTGACGAGGTTCTGCCGGGCGTTCGGCTTCTCCGGCTACGCCGAGCTGCGGGTCGCCCTCGCCACGGAGACCGGCAGAGCCGCGCAGGCCGGCTGGGGCGCGGGGGTCGGGCACGAGATCGGCCCCGACGACCCGCTCGACTCGGCCATCGAGGTGATGGCCGCCGCCGACGCCAGGCTCATCCAGGACACCGCCGCCCAACTCGACCTCGCTATGGTCGCCCAGGTCGCCGACGCCGTCGTCAGGGCCCGCCGGGTGCTGCTGATCGGCGTCTCCACCAGCGGGAACGTCGCCACCATGCTCGAAGGCAGGCTGCGCCGCATCGGCATCCCGTGCTGGAGCGCCGGCGACGCGCACGTGGCGCTGTCGGAGGCGGCGCTGCTCGGCGCGGACGACGTCGCCATCGGCATCAGCCACCGGGGCCGCACCCGCGAGGTCATGGAGGCGCTGGCCGAGGCGGGCAGCCACGGCGCGACCACGGTCGCCGTCACCTCCTTCGCCCGCTCGCCGCTGGCCGAACTGGCCGGCCTGGTGCTGACGACGGCCAGCAGGGAGACCACGTTCCGGCTGGGCGGGCTGGCGGCCGTGCACTCGCAGATCTTCGTGCTCGACGCCGTCTACGTGGCGGTCGCGCAGCGCACGTACGAGCGCACCAACGAGGCGTTCGAGCTGACGATCAGCGCGGTGGAGAGCCACCGCGTGGAGAGAGGCTGACATGCGGTACGCGTCCAAGGCCCTCGCCCTCGCCGGACAGGTCGCCGAGAGCCAGGCGGAGCCGGTGCGCCGGGCCGCCGCCCTGATCGTCGCCGCGCTGCGCGCCGGCGGGGTGGTCAACGCGTTCGGGTCGGGGCACTCCGAGGCCATCGCCATGGAGATCGCCGGACGGGCCGGCGGCCTGGTGCCCAGCAACCGCCTCTCCCCGCGCGACCTCGTCCTGTACGGCGGCCGGCCGCCGAGCGTGCTCACCCCGGAGCTGGAACGCGACCCGGCCGTCGCCCATGAGATCTACGACCTGGCCCCCGTCGAGCCGCAGGACGTGTTCGTCCTGGTCTCCAGCTCCGGCGTGAACGGCACGGTCGTGGAGCTGGCCACGCTGGTCAAGGAGCGCGGCCACCCGCTTGTCGCGATCACCTCGGTCGCGCACAGCACGCGCATGACCTCGCGCCATCCCTCGGGCGGCAAGCTCATGGACCTGGCCGACGTCGTGCTCGACAACGGCTCCCCGTACGGGGACGCCGTCCTCGACCTGCCGGACGGCGGCACGTACGGCGCGGTCTCCACGATCACCTCGGCGCTGCTCGCGCAGATGGTGGTCACCGAGGCGGTGGAGGAGCTCGTCGCCCTGGGCGAGCGGCCTCCCGTCTACCTGTCGGTCAACGTGACCGGCGGCGACGAGCACAACAAGGCCCTGGAGAGCCGATACGCAGGGCGAATACGACGAGGATCATGAACAGCTAGGAGCCATCAATGCCTGACACCCCCCATATCAGCCGTCGTCAACTCCTGCGCGGCGCGGCCCTCGTCCCCGTCGCGGGGGCGCTGGCCGCCTGTGCCACCCCGGCCGCCAAGCCCACGGCCACCGCCTCGTCCGCGCCGGTGGCGACCAGCGCGGCCAACCCGTTCGGCGTCGCGGACGGCAAGCCGCTGGAGGTGTGGATCTTCGACGGCGGCTTCGGCCAGGACTACGCCAAGAACATCCACGAGCCGCTGTTCAAAGCGAAGTACCCGAAGAGCGAGATCAAGCACAACGCCACCAAGGAGATCACCAAGGTCCTCCAGCCGCGGTTCGCCGGCGGCAACCCGCCGGAGGTGATCGACAACTCCGGCGCCAACTTCATGGACTTCGGCGCCCTGTCCCAGGACGGCCAGCTCCAGGACCTCACCCCCCTGCTCGACGCGCCGAGCTGGGACGACCCCGCCGTCAAGGTCAGGGACACCATCGACCAGTCGGTCATCGACATCGGCACCTACGACGGCAAGTTCAGCGTGCTCGGTTACGTGAACTACATCCACGGCATCTGGTACTCACAGAAGGTGTTCAGGGACAACGGCTGGGAGATCCCCAAGACCTGGGACGAGTTCGTCAAGCTCTGCGAGACGATCAAGAAGTCCGGCAAGATGGCGCCCTTCACGTACGCCGGCAAGTTCCCCCAGTACCTGTACGAGCCGTTGCTGACCATGGCCGCCAAGATCGGCGGCAACGAGGTGCTGGTCAACATCGACAACCTGGAGGACGGCGCCTGGACCACCGAGGCCATGAAGACCGCCGCCGCGGCCTGGGCCGAGGTGGGCGCCAAGTACCTCATGGAGGGCACGACCGGTCTCGACCACGTGCAGACCCAGACGGCCCAGAACAAGTACAAGGTGGCCATGCTGCCGTCCGGGTCGTGGCTGGAGAACGAGCAGAAGAGCACCACCCCGCCCGACTTCGAGTACGGCATGTTCCCGATCCCCGACGTCACCGGCTCCGACAAGATGCCGTACGGCACCCTGCACACCCAGCCCGGCGAGAACTTCATGGTCGCGGCCAGGAGCGCCAACCCGCAGGGCGGCATCGAGTACCTGCGCGGCATGTTGTCGAAGAAGGCGGCCGGCGACTTCAGCGAGATGGTCAAGACGGTGACCGCGGTCAAGGGCGCGACCGAGGGCCGCACGATCTCGCCCGGCGTCACCAGCGCCTCCAAGGCCGTCGCCGACGCGGGCGCCAACACCGTCTACTACCGCTGGAACACCTGGTACGGCCAGCTCAAGGACGAGGGCATCGCGGCCACCGGCGAGCTGATGTCCGGCGGCCTGACGCCGGAGAAGTATCTGGAGCGCATGCAGAAGAAGGCCGACGAGATCAAGAACGACTCCGCGATCAAGAAGTTCAAGCGCTGATGTTGTTCAACAGGTATCGCCGCGGGCTGTTCATCACCGCGTTCCTGGCAGCCCCGGTGATCCTCTACCTCGCCTACGTCATCTCGCCGCTGATCCAGGCGTTCCGCATCGCGATGACCGACTGGCGCGGCGTGACGGCCACGCCGGACTTCATCGGGCTGGACAACTTCGTCCGGCTGTTCAAGGACGGCGTCTTCTGGAAGGCCGTCAGCCACAACGCCATGCTGCTCGTGCTGCTGCCGCTGCTCACGATCGTCATCGCGCTGTTCTTCGCCTTCCTGCTCAACGTGGGCGGGCGCAAGGGCTCCTCGGGCATCGCGGGCTCGAAGTTCTACCGGGTGGTGTTCTTCTTCCCGCAGGTCCTGGCCGTTGCCGTGGTGGGCGTGCTGTTCCAGCAGGTGTTCCGGCCCGACGGCAGCGGCATGCTGAACGGGCCGCTGATCGCGCTCGGCGCCAAGCCGGTCGGCTTCCTGTCCGACCCCGGCGTGGCCTTCTGGTCGGTGCTGGGCGTGCTGGTCTGGCAGGCGGTCGGCTTCTACGTGGTGCTGTTCTCGGCCGGGCTGGCCTCCATCCCGCGCGACATGTTCGAGGCGGCGCAGATCGACGGCGCGGGCCGGTTCAGCCTGTTCTTCCGCATCACGCTGCCGCTGCTGTGGGACACGATCCAGGTGGCCTGGGTCTACCTCGGCATCCTGGCGCTCGACGCGTTCGCGATCGTGTGGGTGATGACCGACCAGCACGGCGGCCCCGACTGGTCGACCACCGTCATGGCCGCCGAGATCTACCGCAACGCCTTCCAGTACTTCCGCTTCGGCTACGCCTCGGCCCTCGGCGTCATGATGTTCTTCTTCACCGTCGGCTTCGCCATCCTCTCGCTGCGCCTGTCACGCCGCGAACGAATCGAGTACTAGATGACAACGACGACCACGTGGACGGTGGCGAACTCCCGCAAACTGGCCCGTCAGGAGCGCCGGCGGCGGCTCGGGCCGATGGCCGTGCTCTCCCACGTCGCGCTCCTGGTGTGGACGGTGCTCGTCGTGGTGCCGATCCTGTGGACCTTCCTGGCCTCGGTGAAGAGCGAGGACGAGATCTTCGGCGAGGCGTGGGGGTTGCCGGCCAAGCTCAACTGGGACAACTTCGCCCGCGCCTGGGAGCAGGCGCACATCGGGCAGTACATGCTCAACAGCGTCATCGTCGTCACCTTCAGCGTGGCCGGGACGATGCTGCTCGGCTCGATGGCCGCGTACGTGCTGGCCCGGTACCCCTTCCGCGCCAACCGGCCGATCTACTTCCTGTTCGTGTCCGGGCTGGCCTTCCCGGTGTACCTGAAGCTGACGCCGCTGTTCTTCGTCGTGCAGAACATGGGGGCGGTGCCGCTGGTGGGGCCGTACATCGGGTTGAACACGCATGCGGGGCTGGTGCTGGTCTACATCGCGTACTCGATGCCGTTCACGGTGTTCTTCCTGACCGCGTTCTTCCGTACGCTGCCCACGGCGGTGGGGGAGGCGGCGATGGTGGACGGCGCCTCGCACACCCGCGTGTTCTTCCAGATCATGTTGCCGATGGCCAGGCCGGGCATCATCAGCATCACGATCTTCAACGTGCTCGGGCAGTGGAACCAGTACCAGCTGCCGCTGGTGTTGCTCCAGGACCGGGACAAATGGGTGCTTACGCAGGGGATCGCTGACATCTCCACGTCCGCGGGGTACGACCAGGACTGGTCGGCGCTGTTCGCCGCGCTGACGTTGGCGATCCTGCCGATGCTGGTGGTCTACACGGTGTTCCAGCGCCAGATCCAGTCCGGCCTGACCTCCGGAGCCCTCAAATAGGGGGACGTCGCCTTCGGCCAATGGTCTTCGCCGATGGGGCGCTTCGCGCCTCGTGAGCTCAGGCGATTCTCCTTGAGGCGCCTGGCGGCGCAACCCCCGCGCATGGCGGCGCCATGGCCCCGCCGGCGCCAGTGCTCTGACCGCGTACGTTCGCCGGATCGGTGGTCGCTTCGTCGGCCCTTGGAGCGGCCTGTGTTTCTGGGAGGCGGTGTCACAAGAAAATTGGTTGCCTGGGGGTCAAAGCTCATGTTGGCTGGCCGGCATGGCTGAACTGCGTACCGAGCGCCTCGTCCTGCGCCGATGGCGTGACTCCGACCTTGAACCGTGGGCGGCCATGAACGCCGATCCCGAGGTCCGGGAGCACTTGGGCGACCTGCTTACCCGCGAACAGAGCGATGCCTCCGTGTCGCAATTTCAGGCCGAGTTCGACCAGCGAGGCTACGGGTGGTGGGCGGTTGAGGTGGAGGCCACGGGCCAGTTCATCGGCTTCGCAGGCTTGGACGAAGTGGACGACCACATGCCGTTCACAGGAGTGGAGATCGGCTGGCGGCTCGCCCGCTCGGCCTGGGGCCAGGGCTACGCCACCGAGGCTGCGCTGACAGTCCTGGCCCACGGCTTCGACGCTCTTGAGCTTCCTGAGATCCTCGCTGTCACAACGGCCACCAACCTTCGTTCCCAGGCGGTGATGCGCCGGATCGGCATGACCCGGGACCCGGCCGACGACTTCGACGACCCCACCGAGCCCGAAGGGCCACTGCGTCCGAACGTGCTGTACCGCATCGCCCGTAGTGCGAGCATCTGACGTTCTCCACCAGGGGCGTTTGATCAGGCTGCGGCGGAGACGGGGCGTCCGCCCCATCGGATGCCTTTCTCGCTGCGGATGCGGATCCGGCCGTCGAGCCATCACTGGCCGCGCGCCGGATTGCCTCCGGCTACGCCGACCTCCGGCGCCTGCACCATCCGTCAGGAATGATCTACTAGACGCTGCCGCCGTAACCGGCCGACCTCAATCGACGTGGGGATGCCTCTGCCGCAGATAGTCGTTGAGCTGTCGCCACTGGGTCGGATGGATGTCGAGCGTGTGCAGTTCGCCCGGCTCGACCCAGCGCACGTCGCTCGCCTCGTCGTTGGCCTCCGGACGGCCGCCGACCGGGCGGGCGATCAGCATCACCTCGTACTCCTGACGGACCTCGCCGTCGGTGTAGGCCACGATGTGGCCCGGGTCGGAGTAGACGCCGAGGAGGCCGGTGGGCTCGACGCGGACGCCGGTCTCCTCCTCCGTCTCCCGTACGGCGCACCGTGAAGGGGTCTCGCCGATCTCCATCTTGCCCATCGGCAACGCCCACTGACCGGTGTCGCGCCGGCGCTGCATGAGGATGCGGCCGGCGTCGTCCACGGTCAACGTCCCGCAGGCCGGCACCAGGCTGTTGGCCTTGGGGGCGTCCGGGTCGTTCCAGTACTCGACTCGTCCCACGGGGAACGCCTCCTCAGACTTGCGCGCCGGACCACGGAACGGCTCCGGCCCGGACTCGCTCGAAGGATGACATGTAGTGCTCGGCCATCGTCCCCCCGTCGAGGCGATGGAAGTGGAAGGTCGGGTTGGCGGAGGCTGGTTCGCCGTACGCGTGCGGGTTGACCAGGATGTCGTCGTCGTAGCGGAACAGCGAGGCGTACAGGGTGGTCGCGTGCAGACGAATCTCGCAGCCATCCACGTCCGGCAGCGTCCGGTAGTAGGTCAAGGATGAGCGGATCTTGGCGGGCAGTGTTCCGCCCAGCCCTTCCTCGCGATCTCGCGTCTCCACCGACTGCGCGTCGGGGGCGCCGAAGCACAACCTGATCGCGACACCGCGCTGCGCGATCTCGCTGAGCAAGCGGGCGATCCGGGGTTGCGTCTGGGCGTAGAACGTCCCTGAGAAGACGAGGACGTCCACCCGCTCCTGAGCGTCGGTGAGTAGCCGTAGCCAGAGCTCACGAGGCACGCCGGCACGGTCGGGAAAGACCTCCACGAGCTCCGACCGGTTCGCCCTGCCTCGGCGAGCCTGGAAGGTCCGCTCACACTGGCTTCACTTGGCGTACCGGTCCGGGGCCGGGAAGAGCGGCACGGCGAGTCGCTCTCCGCTGCGCGGAACCGCGCAGGTCGCATCAGAGCGCCGCGCTCACCGCCGGAGCACGGGCGTGAGCCTGACGGTCCAGGAAGTTCTCGGCGGGTTTCCCGGGTGGCGGATCACCGACGTGACCGGCGGCTGGGTCGCGTTCCGTGTCCCCCTCGTGTCCCGTGACAGCGGGCTCTCCAACGTCCGCTGCGGGGCGACCCTGGCGGAACTGGCCGGGAACCTCCAGGCCGAGAGCAGGCTGCGACAGCCATGTTCACCTGAGCCGCCGGCCTAACCCTGGGTGACGGCCTTGTGGACGTCGCTGAGGAAGCGTTCGATCGTGGCCTGTTCGGTGGTGTCGTACCGGCCCATGAGGGCGACGATCTCCTGGATGAGCGGGCCGAAGAAGCTCCAGCCGAGCGTGACGGCGCTCTCGTCGACCTTCAGCAGCACCCGCCGCCGGTCCCGGGTGTCGCGTTCCCGGCGGACGTGACCGAGCCGTTCCAGACGGTCCACCACCGCCGTGGTGCCCGCGGAGTTGAGGCCGAGGTGTGTGCCCAGCGTTCCGGGGGTGGCGGGGGTGCCGGTGCGGGCGGCGTCGAGGAGGCAGATGAGGGCGCGTACGTCGGTCGGGTGCAGGGCGTGCGCGGCGGCGAACCGCTCGCCCATGCGGTCGAGTTCCACGGTGACGGCGCGCAGCAGATGGACCAGCCGCATCCCGGCGTCCTGGTCGTGCACGGTCGCGGCATGCTCCGGCGGCGGCGTCGTCATGCCACCAGTATGGCATTATCTCGCCCAGCGAGATTATTGCTGAGCAAGCTATTCAGTTAGGTGCGGCATGTCGGACTTCCTCTCCGCCTACGACGCGGTCCTCGAACGCTGGCCGGTTCCGGTCGAGCCGATCGACCTGGTCTCGGCGTACGGCACGACCCGGGTGAACGCGTGCGGCCCCGCCGACGGCCCGCCGCTGGTCCTGCTGCACGGCGGCGGCACCACGGCGGCGATGTGGTTCGCCAACGTCGCCGCGTTCGCCCGCCGCCATCGCGTGTACGCCGTCGACCGCATCGGCGAGCCGGGACGGAGCATCCGCGGCGAACGCCCCCCGCGCAGCGCCGGCGACCTGCTCGGCTGGCTGGACGGCGTGCTCGACGGCCTCGGCATCGACAGCGCCGCGGTGTGCGGACACTCCTACGGCGGGTGGATCGCCCTGACGTACGCGCTCCACGCACCCCGGCGGGTCGAGCGGCTCGTCCTGCTCGACCCGACGCAGTGCTTCGGCGGGTTCCGGGCCGGATACCTGGCCCGCGCGCTGCCCACCCTGCTGCGGCCGACGGCCTCGCGCGCCCGGGCCTTCCTGGAGTGGGAGACCGGCGGCGCGCCCGCCGACCCCGCCTGGCTGCGGCTCTACGGCCTGGCCGCGGAGTTCCCGGACACGAAGGTCGTCACCGGGAAACGGCCCGAGCCCGGATCGCTGCGCGGGCTCACCACGCCCGCCCTCGTGCTCGTCGCCGGCCGCGGCAAGGCGCACTCCCCGCACCGCGTCGCGTCGGCCGCCGCCCGCCTGCTGCCGGGCGCGCGGACCGCGGTGCTGCCGCGCCTGTCCCATCACGCGATGCCGTGGCACGAGCCCGCCGACCTCAACGCCCGCGTCGTCGACTTCCTCGACGGACGAGCCACCTGACCCGACGCCCCTCGAAGGCGCGCCAGGACGCCCGTCTCGCCGCCCCGGAACCTAGACTCCTGGGCATTCCGCGACGCAGCAGGCCGTGAGGAGACTCCCATGCCATCCGCGCCCGAACAGGAATCACTCGCCGCCCTCGCGACCCGTCACGGGCTGCGGCGATCCATGGCCCGCCCGGACATGCGCGTCTACCTGCGCCGATTATGGGAACGCCGGCACTTCATCCTGGTGTACGCGACCTCGCGCACCGCCTCGAAGTACTCCGCCTCCGCGCTCGGTCAACTCTGGCAGGTGGTGACGCCGCTGCTGAACGCCGGCATCTACTGGGTCATGTTCGGCCTCGTCCTGGGCGGACACGAGCACATCGAGAACTATGCGGCCTTCCTCGTCACGGGGATGTTCGTCTTCACCTACAGCCAGCGGTCGGCCTCGGCGGGGGCCAAGTCCGTCTCGGGGAACCTCTCGCTCATCCGCGCCCTGCACTTCCCCCGCGCCGCGCTGCCCCTGGCCTACACCCTTCAGGAACTGCGGCAGGCGGCCGTCTCCATGGGGGTGCTGCTCGTCCTCGTGGTCGTCATGGGGGAGTTCCCCACCTGGTTCTGGCTGCTGGTCCCGGTCGCCCTGCTCCTGCAGACGATGTTCAACATCGGGCTGAGCCTGGTCCTGGCGCGTCTGGGGGCCTCGCTGCGCGACGTGAACCAGCTCCTGCCGTTCGTCCTGCGGACCTGGCTGTACGCCTCCGGGGTCTTCTTCTCGATCCAGTACAAGATCGTGGGATATCCGGACCCGGTCACCGGCGAGCCGGTCGGCGGGGTCGGGCTGCCGCAGTGGGTGGCCGACGTCATGTATCTCAACCCGGCCGCCTCCACCATCGAGTTCATGCGCGACATCCTGATCCACGCCTCCAGCCCTCGCCCGCTCGTCTGGCTGAGCTGCGCGTTCTGGGCGGCCGCCGGACTGACCCTCGGGCTCTGGTACTTCTGGCGGGCCGAGGACACGTACGGGCGCGGGTGAGGGCCGGAAAAGGGTTCGCGCGCGGGGGGCGTGCTCTGGTTTGCTCCACATCATGACGTCTGCGTGGGTCGGCGAGCGCGTGCGCCTGAGGGCCATCGAACCGGAGGACTGGGCGGCGCTCTTCGCCTTCGAGGAGGACACCGACGCGGCCAGGAACGGCTGGCGGCTGCCTCCGCCCCGCTCGGCCGCCCAGGCCCAGAAGTGGGCCAGGGAGCTGGCCGAGCAGGAGTCCGACATGGACGAGCTACGCCTGGTGATCGCCGACGCCGGCGACAACCGGCCGGTCGGCATGCTCAACACGCACGAGGTCGAGCGCATGCACGGCACGTTCTGCTACGGCATCTCCATCGGCACGCCCCACCATCGCAAGGGCTACGCCAGCGAGGCGATCGTCCTGCTGCTGCGCTACATGTTCGCCGAGCGCCGCTTCCAGAAGGCCGAGGCGTGGGTCTACAGCTCCAACGACCCGTCGCAGGCCCTGCACCGGCGGCTCGGCTTCGTCGAGGAGGGCCGCCGGCGCAGGAGCCGCTTCGCCGCCGGGCGTTACGACGACGGGATCCTGTTCGGGATGACGGTCGAGGAGTTCACCGAGCGCTACGGCTGAAGCTCGGCCCGCAGCCGCCCGGTCGCCTCGACGACGTGCGCCAGCGAGGCTTCCACCTGCTCGTACGTGCGCGTCTTCAGCCCGCAGTCGGGGTTGACCCAGACCCGCTCGGCCGGCAGCGCCGCCAGCGTCCTGCGCAGCAGGTCCTCGACCTCGTCCGCGCCGGGCACGCGCGGGGAGTGGATGTCGTACACGCCGGGGCCGAGGCCGCGGCCGAACGCGCGCACCGCGCCCAGGATGCGCGCCCCCGAGCGGGCCGACTCGATCGTGGTGACGTCGGCGTCCAGGCCGTCGATGGCGGCCAGGATCTGGTCGGCGTCCGAATAGCACAGGTGGGTGTGGATCTGGGTGCGGTCGGCCGCGCCCGAGGTGGCCCGCCGGTACGCCGCCACCGCCCACTCCAGGTAGTCGGCCTGCGCGGCCCGCCGCAGCGGCAGCAGCTCGCGCAGGGCGGGCTCGTCCACCTGGATGATCGACACCCCGGCCGCCTCCAGGTCGCGCACCTCCTCGCGCACCGCGTCGGCCACCTGGAACACCACGTCCCGCAGCGGCAGGTCGTCGCGGACGAACGACCAGGCCACGATCGTCACCGGCCCGGTGAGCATGCCCTTGACCGGCTTGGCGGTGAGCGACTGCGCGTAGGAGGCCCAGCGCACGGTGATGGGCCCGGGACGGCCGACGTCGCCGTGCAGGATCGGCGGCCGGGTGCAGCGCGACCCGTACGACTGGACCCAGCCGTTCCTGGTGACCGCGAACCCGTCCAGGTGCTCGGCGAAGTACTGCACCATGTCGTTGCGCTCGGGCTCGCCGTGCACGAGCACGTCCAGGCCGAGGCGTTCCTGCACCCTGACGACGCGCTCGATCTCGGCCTCGACGCGCCGCTCGTAGTCCTCCTCCGGCAGCGTCCCGGCCACCACGGCTGCCCGCGCCGCGCGCAGCTCGCCGGTCTGCGGGAACGAGCCGATGGTGGTGATCGGCAGCACGGGCAGGCCCAGGTGGGCGGCCTGGGCGGCGGCCCGCACCGGGTACGGCGCCCGCTCCTGCGGCGCGGCCGGCGCGGTCAGCGGCACCGAGGGCGCGGCCGGGACCGGCCCCCGGAAGTCCGGCCCCTCGGCGACGGTGAGGGCCAGCGCCACCACCTCGGCCACCTTCTGCTCGGCGAACGCCAGCCGTTCCCGCAGCGCCGGATCGAGGTCGGGCTCGGCGTCCACGTCGTAGGGCACGTGCAGCAGCGAGCAGGACGTGCTCACCGTCACCCGGTCCGCGCGCACGCCGCCGAGGGCGGCCAGGGCGCGTTCCGGCGAGGTGCGCCACACGTCGCGGCCCGACACCACGCCCGCGACCACGGTCTTGCCCGGCAGGTCGGGCATGGCGCCGCCGCGCACCAGGTCCACGCCGACCGCCTCGACGGGCGTGCCGGCCAGCACCGGCAGCGCGGGCCCGAGGTCGCCGAAGTAGGAGGCCACGAACAGCCCCGGGCGGACGGCCGCCGACCCCAGCCGGTCGTAGGCGAGCCGCACGGCCGCCAGCTCCTCGGGCGTGCGGTCGCCGACCAGCGCCGGCTCGTCGAGCTGCACCCATTCGACGCCTTCGGCGGCCAGCGCCGCGAGCAGCTCCTCGTAGCAGCCGAGCACGTCCTCCAGCCGCTCGGGCGCCCCGGCCAGCAGCAGGAACGTCACCGGCCCGACCACGACGGGCCGCGTCTCGTAGCCCAGTGCGCGGGCCTCGCGCACCTCGGCGAGCGGCTTGGCGGCGTCCAGCTTGAAGACGGTCTCCGGGCCGATCTCCGGCACGATGTAGTGGTAGTTGGTGTCGAACCACTTCGTCATCCGCAGCGGCGCCAGCCCCTCGGTGCCCCTGGCCATCGCGAAGTAGGGGTCCTCGGCCGCGCGGTAACGCTCGGGCACCGCGCCCAGCAGCACCGCCGTGTCCAGCACGTGGTCGTACAGGGAGAAGGTGTTGGACGGCAGCCCGTCCAGGCCCAGCTCGGCCAGCCGCCGCCAGGTCCGCTCCCTGATCTCCGTGCCCGTCCGCTCCAGCTCCGCGCGGCCGGACCGCCCGTCCCAGTACGACTCCAGGGCCCGCTTCAGCTCCCGTCGCGGCCCGATCCTCGGGTACCCGAGCACCGTGGACGTGGGGAATGGCGACATCTCAGCTCCTCGATCACGTCGGTCAGATGCGGGAATCGTGTCCGGCGGGACCGAGGTGGTGCATCATCGATAAGTGCTGCTTATGCTCAAGGAGATCCACTGCTTCCTCCTGGTCGCCGAGCGGCTCGGCTTCTCGGCCGCCGCCGCCGACCTGGGCATGTCGCAGCCCGCCGTGAGCCAGGCCATCACCCGGCTCGAACGCGCGGCCGGGGTCAGGCTCTTCGAGCGCAACGCCCGCGAGGTGCGGTTGACCGCCGAGGGCAAGGGCCTGCTGCCGTACGCCCGGCAGGTGCTCGAATCGGCCCAGGCGTTCACCGCGGAAGCCGCCAGACTGGCCCGGCCGACGATTCACCTGGCTTATCCACCGCTGGTTGGCACGCTCGCCGCGCGCATCGCCAGACGGCTGGCCGGGCGCGCCCCGGCGATCGGCGTGGAACTCGTCGTGGCCGGACGGGGCGCCGCGGCCCAGGCCCTGGGCGGCGGGGAGGTCTCGGCCGCGATCCTGGCCACGCCGGCGCCCGCGCAGTTCGTCACGGCGGCCCGCTTCCACGTGTCCGTCGACCATCTGGCCGTCCCGCTCGGGCACCGGCTGGCCGGGCACGGCAGGGTCACGCCGGACGACCTGGGCGGCCAGGTGCTGCTGACGCCGGGGAGCCGGCCGTGGGCGGGGCTGCCGGGGCGTGCGCGGATGGTGGCCGACGACGACTTCGCCGCCGCGCTCGACCTGGTGGCCGCCGGGGCGGGGGTGCTGCCGATCCCGCAGCTCCTGGTCAGGTCCGTCAGACGGGACGACGTGCGGTTCGTGCCGCTGGAGGCGGGGGAGCTGCGCATCACCTACGCGCTGGCCTGGGCGCGGGAGCGCGTGACGCCGGAGCTGATGGCGCTGGTGCAGGCGGTGCAGGACGCGCTCTGGACCAGATGAGGACGGCTAACTCACAGGCAGGTTCTTCAGGGCCTCGCGGCGGCTCAGGCCGGAGATGCCCTTGGCGCGGACGTATCGGATGACTTCGTCGGGGTTGGTCTTGGCGTACTCGCGTAAGGACCAGCCGATGGCCTTGCGGGCGAAGAAGTCGGTGTCGGACAGGCTGGGCTCGATGCAGGCGTACAACAGGGCCGTGTCGGTGCGGGACTTGAAGCGGTTCTGGCACAGGATCGCCGTGCGGCGCTTCCACAGGTCGGCGTCGGCCGCCCACTCCAGCATGAGCGGGCGCATGGTGTCGGGAAAGGCCGCCAGCAGGTCGCCGACGCGATGGGTGGCCAGCTCGTCGACCAGGTCCCACCAGGCGCCGGTGACGATCATCTCCTCGTACATCGGCACGGTGTAGAGGGTCTGGAAGTCGCGGTAGTAGTGGTGGCCGGTCAGCTCGACGGCGGCGTAACGCTCCTCGCGGTACTCGGCCTCCCGCCACAGCGAGAGCACCGCGCGCCGCCACTCGGGCGCGGAGTCGATGCGGTGGCGGGCGAACACCCGCCGCAGCGCCGCCCGCCTCGGCGTGGCCTGCACGCCGAGGAAGGGCATCTCCGACTTCATGTACGCGCGCATCGGCTCGGCCTTGTCCGGCTCGGCGGCCTCCTCAAGGGCCAGCCGCACCGCCTTGCCCAGGCTCATCCCTGACGCTGGGTCGTGCGCTCGCCGGTGGCGAGCCCGTCGAACAGCACCGTGATGTAGTGCTCGGCCAGCGCGGTGGTGTTGAGCCTGCCGCCGGGACGGAACCAGCGCACGGCCACCCAGATGGTGTCGCGGATCATCCGGTAGGTCAGCTTGGGATCGACGTCGGCCCTGAACAGCCCGGCCGCCTGACCGGCCTTGATCTGGGTCACCCAGATCTGCTCGACCTCGTCCTCGGCCTTGACCAGGTAGTTGAAGCGCTCGAACTGGCGCAGGTAGTTCCAGTCGTTCTGCATGACGGTGATCGCGGCGCGGTGGGGCTCCAGCGTGCCGAAGCCGATGCGGACCATCTCCGACAGGACCGTGCGGGCGTCGGAGCTGGTGTCGACGGCGGCGCGGTAGCGGGCGATGAGGTCGTCGAGGAAGGTGGACAGCACCTCGTCGACGATCGTCTCCTTGGAGTCGAAGTGGTGGTAGAGGCTGCCGGACAGGATGCCCGCCTCGTCGGCGATCTCGCGTACGGTCGTGGCCTGGAAGCCCTTGCGCGCGAAGAGCTCCGCGGCGAGTTTGACGAGGTGGTCGCGCCGCTCTGAGGCCGCCCCAGTGGAGGAGGCGCGCTGACGCTTCGCCGGTGACGTGGTGGTGCCGGAGTTCTTTCGCGTGGTCACGTTTCCCATTATGAGCCCTCAGACAATCGCTTGTTCACACGTCAGCCCCAGCTCGTAGGGCATTATCTTGCTTACCAAGCGCTTGTTAGGATGCGGGGATGAATGAGGCTTACATCGTCGCCGCCGTCCGTACCCCCGTCGGGCGCAGGAACGGCGGGCTGGCCGCGGCCCACCCCGCCGACCTCGGCGCGCACGTGCTCCGCGAGCTGATGGACCGCGCGGACGCCGATCCCGCCGCCGTCGAGGACGTCATCTTCGGCTGCGTGGACACGATCGGGCCGCAGGCCGGGGACGTCGCGCGCACCTGCTGGCTGGCCGCCGGGCTGCCCGAGGAGGTCCCGGGCGTCACCGTCGACCGCCAGTGCGGCTCCTCGCAGCAGGCCCTGCACTTCGCCGCCCAGGCCGTGCTGTCGGGCACCAGCGACCTGGTGGTGGCGGGCGGCGTGCAGAACATGAGCATGATCCCGATCTCCTCGGCCATGCTGGCGGGCCGGCCGCTCGGGCACGAGACCCCGTACGCCGGGTCCAAGGGCTGGTCCGCCCGCTACGGCACGGCGGAGGTCTCCCAGTTCGCCGGGGCCGAGCAGATGGCGGTGGCCTGGGACCTGTCGCGCGAGGACATGGAGCGTTATGCCTACGAGTCCCACCGCCGCGCGCTGCGGGCCGTGGACGAGGGGCGCTTCCGGCGCGAGATCGTCCCCTGCGAGGGCGTCGCCGACGACGAGGCCCCCCGCCGGGACACCACGCCGGAGAAGATGGCCGCGCTCCGGCCGCTGACCGAAGGGGGGCGGCTCACGGCGGCGCTGGCGTCCCAGATCTCCGACGGCGCGGCGGCGCTGCTGGTCGCCTCGCCCCGGGCCGTACGCGACCACGGGCTGACCCCGCGCGCCCGCGTGCACCACCTCTCGGCGCGCGGCGCGGACCCGATCATGATGCTCTCCGCGCCCATCCCCGCCACGGCCCACGCCCTGGGCCGGACCGGCCTGGCCATCGACGACTTCGACGCGATCGAGATCAACGAGGCGTTCGCCTCCGTCGTGCTGGCCTGGATCAAGGAGACCGGCGCCGACCCGGCCCGGGTGAACCCCAACGGCGGCGCCATCGCGCTCGGCCATCCGCTCGGCGCGACCGGCGCGGTCCTGTCCGTGAAGCTGCTGCACGAACTCGAACGCACCGGCGGCCGGTACGGCCTGCAGACGATGTGCGAAGGCGGGGGACAGGCGAACGTCACCGTCATCGAACGCCTCGGCTGAAACGCCGCGCCGCGCAACTGAAGTGAGCATTTGCGGCAATGGTTGAATAAGACACGGAAGGAACCGGGCTGACATCAGAAAATGCCTCTAGCAAATAGGAAACTTTCCTATTAGATTTCGGGTCATGCCCCTCAGCGGTGACCTTCTTCGCCTCGCCGACGCCGTCCTCCTCCCTGGTTTCGCGGGACAGATGCCTCCGGACTGGCTCCGCCGCCGACTCGGCGAGGGACTGGCCGGCGTGGTGCTGTTCTCCCGCAACATCGCCGACCCCGCGCAGGTCGCCCGGCTCACCGCCGCGCTGCGCGCGGAGAACCCCGCGGTGCTCGTCGGCACCGACGAGGAGTCCGGCGAGGTCACCCGGCTGGAGGTGAGCACCGGCAGCAGCCGTCCCGGCGGGTACGCGCTCGGCGTCGTGGACGACGTCGGCCTCACCGAGGCGCTGGCCAGGGACATGGGCGGCGAACTGGCGGCCGCGGGCATCACGATCGACTTCGCCCCGTCCGCCGACGTGAACTCCAACCCCGACAACCCGGTCATCGGCCTGCGCTCCTTCGGGGCCGACCCCGCGCTCGTCGCCCGGCACACCAGGGCGTTCGTCCGCGGCATGCAGTCGGCCGGGGTGGCCGCCTGCGCCAAGCACTTCCCCGGCCACGGGGACACCACCGTCGACTCCCACCACGGCGTGCCCGTGGTGGCCGACGCCGGCATCGAGGAGGCGCTCTTCCCGTTCCGGGAGGCGATCAAGGAGGGGGTCAGGTCGATCATGACCGGCCACCTGCTCGTGCCCTCCTACGACGCCGAACTGCCCGCCACGCTCAGCCCCAAGGTCCTCACGGGCCTGCTGCGCGAGGAGCTGGGCTTCCAGGGAATGATCATCACGGACGGCATAGAGATGGCCGCGGTGTCGGGGGCGTACGGGATCGGGGGCGCCTCCGCCCGCGCCATAGCCGCGGGGGCCGACGCGATCTGCGTGGGCGGCGAGCGGGCCGACGAGGCCACCGCCGTCGAGGTCCGCGACGCCATCGCCGCCGCCGTGACCGAAGGACTGCTGCCCGAGGAGCGACTGGCCGACGCCGCACGCAGGGTCCGCGAGCTGGCCGCCTGGACCACCTCCTCGGGCAGCCCCGTACCGGAGGACGGCTACCTCGGGCTCTCCGCCGCCCGCCGGGCCGTCCGCGTCACCCGCAGGTCCACGGCCCCCGTGCTGCCGCTCACCGGGGCGGCGCACGTGGTCGAGCTGACGCCCGAGATGAACCTGGCCATCGACAAGGGCACCCCGTGGGGCGTCGGCGAGCCGCTCGGACGGCTGCTGCCCGGCACCGCCGTCACCCGGCTGGCGGCCGGGGACACCACCGGGGCCAGGCTGGAGCGGCTGATCGGCGAGGCGGCGCAGCGCCCCCTGGTGATCGTGGTCCGCGACGCCCACCGCTACGCCTGGCAGGGCGAGGCGCTGCGGCACCTGCTCAGCGCCCGGCCGGACGCCGTCGTCGTGGAGATGGGCCTGCCCGCCCGCTCCGACCTCGGCGCCGTGCACATCGCCACGTACGGGTCGGCGCGGGTCTGCGGCCAGGCGGCGGCGGAGGTGCTCACCGGTACGCTGTGACACCGTGATCCTCGACGGCGAAGACCTCTCCCACAGCCGCCCCGCCCTCCCCGACGACGGGCCGCACGTCTTCCGCGGCTGCGACCTGACCGAGGCCGACCTGTCCGGAGCCGCACTCGCCGGCTCCCGCTTCGAGTCCTGCGTGCTCGACGGCGCCGACCTGCGCAAGGCCGACCTCGACGGCGCGGTCTTCGCGGGCGGCGGCGGCATGCGCCCGAGGTTCAACGACGCCGACCTGATCGACGCCACGTTCACCGACGTCGACCTGTCCTCGGCCCAGTTCGGCGGCGCCCTGCTCACCGACGCCTCCTTCCAGGGCTGCCGCATGATCGGCGCCGCGCTCACGGCCTCGCGCGGCACCGGCTTCAAGGTCGCGCGGTGCAACCTGACGCTGGCCAACCTCGGCGGCTGCTCGCTGCGCGGCGAGTTCATCGAGGGCGTGCGCTTCGACGACGCCGACCTGTCGGGCTGCGACTTCACCGAGGCCACCTTCAGCGACTGCCGGCTCATCGGCACGCGGCTGCTCAACACCACGTTCGCCAAGGCCGACCTGCGCGGCGCCGACCTCGGGCAGCCCGACGACGCCAAGTTGCGCGCCTTCGCCGGCGCGATCATCAACCAGACCCAGGCCAACGCCATCCTGCTGGCCCGCGGCATCACCGTCCTGTGAGCCAGGCTCCGCGTGGGGTCAGGCTCCGCGTGGGGTCAGGCTCCGCGTGGGGTCAGGCCAGGCGTTTGCGCGCCTCCTCGGCCTCGGCCATCACCCGGCCGATCAGCTCGGCGCACGACGGCAGGTCCTCGATCACGCCCACCACCTGACCCGAGGCCATCACCCCGAGGTCGGCCCGGCCGTCCACCATCGCCGCGCGCAGCAGCACCGGCGTGTTGGCCGCCTGGAGCACCTGGGCCCAGGTCAGCTCCCGGCCGCGGCGCATCCGGCGTCCCTCGCGGACCAGCGCGCCCCATGACAGGCCGGACAGCCGCCGGAACCGGGCGCCGTTCAGCACCGCGCGCAGCAGCCGCGACCGTTCCAGCGAGGCCACGAACGGGGTGCTGAGCACGCGGTGCGGCACGCCGTCCACCCTGGTCGTCACGACGGTCTCGCGGGCGGCCAGGTAGACGTCCTTGACCGCGCCGGGCACCGGGGACTCGCGGGTCAGCAGGAACCGGGTGCCCATGGCGATCCCGCACGCGCCGTAGGCCAGCGCGGCGACCAGGCCCCGGCCGTCGAAGAAGCCGCCCGCCGCGATCACCGGGATGTCCACCGCGTCCACGACCTGCGGCAGCAGCAGCGTGGTGGCCAGCGGGCCGGTGTGCCCGCCGCCCTCGCCGCCCTGCACGATCACCGCGTCCACACCCCACGCGGCCACCTTCTCGGCGTGCCGGCGCGCTCCCACCGACGGGATGGTGACGACCCCCGCGTCCTTGAGCCGGGCGATCAGCTCGCGCCGGGGCGCCTGGGCGAACGACGCCACCCGCACGCCCTCCCTGATCATCACCGCCACCCGCTCGGCCGCGTCGTCGGCGTCGGAGCGGATGTTCACCCCGAAGGGGGCGTCGGTCCGCTCCTTGACCCGCCTGACCGCCGCCGTCATCTCGGGCACCGACATGGTGGCGGCGCCGATCACGCCCAGCCCGCCCGCCGCCGAGACGGCCGCGGCCAGCCGGGCGCCCGCGACGTACCCCATGCCGGTCTGGACGACGGGATGGCGGCAGCCGGTGAGCTCGGTCAGCGCCGTCCTCACCGGGCCACCTCGCGGTCGCGCGCCCGGCCGGGATCCAGCCGGTCCAGGACGGCCAGCTCGACCGCGTCCGGCTCCCGCGTCGTGGGCACCTCCGGCGGGACGACCAGGTCGAAGCCGGTGGCGGCCAGCACGTCGGCCACGCTCACCCCCGGATGCGTGGACACCAGGCGCATCGAGCCGTCGGGCGTGCCGAAGTCGAGCACCGCCAGGTCCGTCACCACCCGCCGCAGCTCGTACGCCCCCCGGTCGGTGCCCAGCCCGCTCACCATGTCCACCTCGGGCACGAACACCCGCCGCGAGTGCCGCGGGATCCAGTAGCTCGTCGGGTCGCACCGCGTGTTCCCCGGCGCCCCGCGCACCCCGAGGAGCTGCGCCTTGGGGCGGGCCCAGTCGCCGATGCAGGAGATGTTGCTGTTCCCGTGCCGGTCGATCTGGCTCGCGCCGAGCATCACGTGCCGGCGGCCGTTCAGCACCAGCCACAGGTGCTCCCGGAACGGCAGCCACCCCTCCACCACCCCGGGCGCCGCCCCCAGCGCGGGCACGTCGCCGGTGAGCAGGCAGACGCCGTCGGAGGTGAGCAGATCGGGCTCGAACGTCAGCCGGGCCAGCCGCGCGGCCAGCACCGTGATCGCCCCGCCGATCCCGGCCGCCAGGATCTCCCCGTCGCCCCTGAACGCCTCCGCGCAGGCCAGCACACACACGTCAGCCCTGCTCGTCTCACTTCCACTCATCGACGCCGCCCTCCACGTACCGCCGCTGCCGCTCCTCGTCGCGCCCGTAGTCCGGCTCGCAGGAGGTGAACCCGGCCCCGCCGGGCGCCTCGACCACGCCGGTCACCATCGACCGGCTGATCAGCAACGACTGCACCGGCCCCTCCTTCAGCAGGTCGGCGGTGTCCACCAGCCGCTCGCAGGACACGTAGCAGCGCCCGGCCGCCTTGGCGTACAGGTCGTCGAAGTACGGGTCGGGGCCCAGGTACTGCGCGTTCCCGCGGGCGTCGGCCCGGTTCAGGTGCACCAGCGCCACGTCCATGGTCAGGGCGGGCACCGCGACCAGCTCCTCCCCGTCCCCGTACGGCGAGCGCACGGTCCGCAGCTCCGGGTTGACCCGCAGCACGCCGGACCCCAGCCCCGCCCGCGTCGGCAGGAACGGCAGCCGGTGCGCCGCCGCCAGCAGCCCGAACATGAACATGCCCTCGTCGTACTCGGTGAACTCGACCGTGCCGGCCTGCCTGGCCGCCCGGAAGTGCGGTTCGAGGGGGATGGAGTCGAGCGTGACGAACGGCGCCACGACCCGGCGCACCTTGCCCGCCGCGCACAACATGCCGACGTCCGGGCCGCCGTAGGAGACGACCGTCAGATCCCGGACGGACGTCCGCAGCAGGCCGCCCACCAGGGCCATGGGCTTGCGCCGCGAGCCCCAGCCGCCGATCCCGACCGTCATCCCGCTCTCCACCGAGGCCGCGACCTCCTCGACGGACATCACCTTGCTCATCGGAACCGCTCCCTGTGCTCGTCGCCCATGCCCATGAGGTTCAGCTCGAAGGTGAAGCCCTGCTCGAAGCGGTAGCTGCGCCGCACGTCCACCGGGTCGATGCCGTTCAGCGACTCCTTGGCGCGGCGGATGACGTACGGGTCCTTGGCCGCGATCAGCCCGGCCACCTCCATCGCCGCCGCGCGCAGCTTGTCGCGCGGCACCACCTCCAGCACCGACCCGAACGCGTGCAGCTCGGCCGCCGTGACGTTCCGGCACGTGTAGACCATGGCCCGCATGAGGTGCTGGGGCACCAGCCGGGCCAGGTGGGTGGCCGCCCCGAGCGCGCCGCGGTCCACCTCGGGCAGCCCGAAGTAGGCGTCCTCGCTGGCCACCACCACGTCCGCGTTGCCGGCCAGGCCGACGCCGCCGCCCAGGCAGTGTCCGTGCACGGCGGCGAGCACCGGCACCTCGCACTCGTAGACGGCCGCGAACGCCTCGAAACACTGCCGGTTCGCGCCGACGAGCGCCGTGTGCCCGGGATCAGCCTGCATCTCCTTGATGTCCACGCCGGCGTTGAACCCGCGGCCCTCGGCCCGCAGCACCACCACCCTGGTCGCCGGGTCGCGCCCGGCCGCGCGCACCGCCGCCGCCAGGTCGGCCCAGCCCTGGACGGTCAACGCGTTCACCGGCGGCACGTCCACCACGACCTCGGCGATCGGCCCGTCCCGCAGTGTGATCCCCATCGCGCTCCCTGGTCGCACCTAACGCTTGCTTGGTACGGTAGCACCCGTGACGGTCACTTACGACTACACGGGCAGGTCCGTGCTGGTGACGGGCGGCACCCAGGGCATCGGCGCGGGCATCGCCAGGGCCTTCCGCGCGGCCGGCGCCGACGTGACGGTCTGCGCCAGGAAGGACCCCGGCCCCCTGGACGGCCTGCGCTTCGTCCAGGCCGACGTGCGCGTCCCGGCGGACGTCGAACGGCTGGTCGCCGGGTTCGACCGGCTGGACGTGCTGGTCAACAACGCCGGCGGCTCGCCGCCCGCCCCCGTGTCGGGCACCTCGCCGCGCCTGCACGCCCGCGTCATCGAGCTCAACCTGACCGCCCCCCTGCTGGTCTCCCAGCGGGCCCACCCGCTGCTGGCCGCCGCCCGCGGGGCGATCGTGATGATCGGCAGCGTCAGCGGCGCCCGTCCCTCGCCCGGCACCGCCGCGTACGGCGCCGCCAAGGCGGGCCTGCACCACCTGGCCCGCTGCCTGGCCGCCGAATGGGCCCCCGAGGTCAGGGTCAACTCGGTCGTGGTCGGCCTGGCCGACACCACGGCGGCCGAGCGGTACACCGGCCAGGGGCGGGCGGACGCCGCCATCCCCGCGGGCCGCCCCGCCACGCCCGCCGACGTGGCCGCGGCCTGCCTGTGGCTGGCCGCCCCCGGCTACGTGACCGGCGCCGAGGTACGGGTGGACGGCGGCGGCGAGATCCCCGCCTGGCAACACCTAGCTTCTGACGATATTTCTTGATATCTGTGCATGATCCCCTTGGGAGGTCTTGTGGGCATTTGCGCTGGCCGCGTGGTGATCGTGACAGGCGCCGGACGCGGCATCGGCAGGCAGCACGCCCTGGAGTTCGCCCGGCAGGGCGCCCGCGTCGTGGTGAACGACCTCGGCACCGCCCGCGACGGCGGCGGCGCGTCCGCCGGCCCGGCCCACGAGGTCGTCGCCGAGATCGAGGCCCTCGGCGGCCGGGCGGTGGCCAACTGCGACGACGTGTCCGACTGGGCCGGCGCCGCCCGGCTGGTGAAGACCGCCGTCAGCGCGTACGGCCGGCTGGACGTCCTGGTCAACAACGCCGGCTTCCTGCGCGACCGCATGCTGGTCTCGATGACCGAGCAGGACTGGGACGACGTCGTCCGCGTGCACCTCAAAGGCCACTTCCTGCCGCTGCGGCACGCGGCCGCGTACTGGCGGGAGCGGTCGAAGGCGGGCGAGGAGGTGTCCGGCAGGGTGGTCAACACCTCCTCGGGCGCGGGCCTGCTGGGCAGCGTCGGCCAGGCCGGCTATTCGGCGGCCAAGGCCGGGATCGCCGCGCTCACCCAGGTCGCCGCCGCCGAGCTGGCCCGCTACGGCGTCACCGTCAACGCCATCGCGCCGGCCGCCCGCACCCGGATGACCGAGGAGGTGTTCGCGGCGACCATGGCCAGGCCGCAGGCCGGGTTCGACCCCATGGACCCGGCGAACGTCGCCCCGCTCGTGGTCTGGCTCGGCTCGGCGGCCTCCGCGCACGTGACGGGCCGGGTCTTCGAGGTCGAGGGCGGCACGATCGCGCTGGCCACCGGCTGGCGCCACGGCCCCGCCGCGGACCGGGGCGCCCGCTGGTCGCCGGAGGAGGTGGGCGAGGCCGTCGCCACGCTCCTGGAGGCCGCGCCCGCCCCCGAGCCCGTCTACGGCGCGGCCCCCTGATCCCCGCCGGCTAGCGGACCAGCCCGGGCACGGACGTCTGGCCGTCCCCCCGCAGCGCGAACAGCTCGGTGGCGCGCCCCGAGGTCACGTCCACCGCATAGACCACGGCGACGGCGCGGGGGTCGTCGTCCGGATGGGCCAGCAACGTCACCTCGCGGGAGGACGTCCAGCCGCCCAGCTTGGCCGGCCGCAGCCCCTCGGCGAGCCCGGACGGCCTGACCCGGCGCTCCGCGCCTCCCTTGACGTCGAAGACGACGATCGTGCCGTCGCGCTGCACCATGGGCTCGCGGCTCCGGTCGAGGGTCGTGCCGACGCGGGCGATCGTGCGCCCGTCCGGGGCCAGGGCGCTGAAGTCGTAGGTGTGCTCCGCGACCGTCACCGGGTCGCGGCCGAGCACCCACAGCGCCGTGGTGTCCCCCTTGGCCCTGGCCAGCACGACCGGGCCCGTCCCGTCGGCCACGCTCACCGGCCACGAGCCCTTCGGCAGGGAGATCGACGTGCCGCCCGCCACGTCCACGAGCCGGGGCGCGCCCGTCGCCGCCACCACGAACCGCAGGCCGCCGGGGGAGAGCCGCAGCGCGTACTCGGCGGCGAAGTCCTGGTCGTCCTGCGGCAGCGGTGACGTCCACATCTGGCCGCCGGCCAGGTCCCGGACGACGATCGCGCGCCTGCCGGGGCTGTAGTAGGCGATCCGGCGCCCGTCGGCCGTCGCCTCGACCGGCCCGTTCTGCGGCCCGTCGGTCAGCTCGTACGTGGCGCCGTCCCGGGTCACCAGCCGCCACGGGCACGCCGGGCCGCCGGTGCGGCAGATCGGCCGGTAGAACTGCTCGGCCGGCGCGACCCCCTTGGCGGGCAGCGGAAGGACGGTGGCCGCCGGCGGGGTGAGCACGATCGGCGGCGCCGGACGCGCCTGCTGCAGGAGCACGGCGCCGCCGCCCCCGATCACGCAGACCGCCGCCGCGACGCTCACGGCCAGGCGGGTCGCGCGCCTGCGCCGGGCGCGCAGGACGGCCCGCGCCCCCAGGTCGACGACCGGCGCCTGCTCGGCCAGCGCGTGCAGGTCCTCGCGCAGCGTCTTCATCGGTACACCTCCGCGGGGGTGAGGGCGCGCAGCTTGGACAGCGCGTACGCCGCCTGCGCCGGCGCCAGGAGATGGTCTGGTTCACCAGGGCCCGGCGCGCGTACGCCTCGGGGCTGCCGTCCTCGGCGAGCTTGCCCCAATGCGAGGCGACACGGGTGAGGACCGTCTGCAACAGGTCCTCGGCGAGATGGGGGTCTCCGGTGAGCAGGTACGCGGTCCGCATCAGCGACTGCTGACGGGCGCGTACGAACTCGTGGAACCCCTCGTAGCGGTCCATGTAGGACATCAACTCCGCCGAGGGCCCGAAAGTTGGAAGAAGTCGTCAGCGCATCGACGACCGGGCGGTGGGACGCAGGCGCAGCCGCACCGGCGGCGCGGTCAGGCGGGGGGTCAGCATGGAGAGGTCCGCCGGGCGCTCGTCCTCGGGCCGGGCGAACCGGGTGAACCACACGAACACGTTTTCCCCGGCCCGGACCGGCAGGCGGGGGAAGGTGTTCTCGGCGTGCTCGCTCTCCAGGCAGCCGACCGGCGGCGTCCCGGCCTCGGCCAGCGCGGGCGCGACCTGACCTGCGAAGAACTCGGCGAAGCCCTCCCCGACGTGGCAGATCGTCGCGACGTACAGGGCGGCGGGCGGCTCGGCGGCGCCCGCGGGCGGCCGTTCCCAGGAGGGCAGCTCCGGACCGGACGGGCGGAGCAGCAGCACGTCGTCGGAGTCGATCATCGTGGCGTTGGCGGCGTCGCGGTGCGCCCGCCAGACGGGGCCGTCGTAGAAGCCCTCCAGCGCCGCCCGGCGCGCCCGCATGTCGGGGAAGGCGCGCAGCCAGGTGAAGGTGTCGGGCGCGTCGGCATCGCGGAAGGTGCCCGCGACGCGCATGCCGAGCGCCTCCTGCGGCTCGACGAACTCGCGCTCGAACAGCGTGATCAGGGTGTCGCGCCGTCCGGGGTGAAGGGTGTACCGCCGTAGTTCGTAGATCATGGCCGGACGTTAGGGCCGGGTCACTGCCACCTCATGTCAGCGTCGGCGGCGAACAATGTTCTGATAACTCTGTGCTACCGAACGGCAACGCAGAGTTATATAGTCGCATTGACCTTGATCCCAATGGGTCACAGAAGGTCAAAAAGGGGGCGGCGGCTGCCCAGAATCTTGGCGCCCGCCGCCTCGCAGGGGTCCACACCGGTGAAGGAGCAGAAGTGATCAAAAGGCTGTGCGCCGCAGGTGCCGTGCTGGCCGCGGCCGCCGGCGTCGCCATATCGGCCGTTCCCGCCCACGCTGACACCTGGTCCGACAACTGGAGCAGCAACAGCGACTCGTCGCAGTCGGGCAACAACTTCGGCGACGTCTCCGCGGCCAACCGCGGTGGCTGGGACTCGACCAACGTCAACAACATCAACGGCGTCGCGACCACCGCCACCGACGGCGGCATCGCGGTGACCTACATCTTCTACTGACCTCCGTACAGCTCCGAGGAAGGGACATCGACATGATGAAGAAGCTCTGCGTGACCACCGGCGCCGTCGCCGCGGCCGCCGCCCTGACGCTCCTGTCCGCCCCGGCCCACGCCGACGTCACCGCGGGCAACTCCAGCTCCAATCACGACACCTCCCAGTCGGGCAACAACTTCGGCAACGTCGTGAACGTCAACGTGAGCGGCACCGACGCCACCAGCGTCAACAACGTCAACGGCAACGCCACGACCGCCGACGACGCCGGCCACGCCGGCACCAGCGTCGACTCCTAGCCAGGCCCGGGGGCGCCCTCCGGCGCGGAGAGGGCGTCCCCGTGCGGGCCGGGTCGAGGCGGCCCGGCCCGCCCCCACTACCATCCCTGGATGACGAACTGTGCATATGTCACCTTTGATGACCCAACCGGCCAGGACGACGAGCGTGACCTCGCGCTCTCCCACTGGCACGCCAACGGCATCGAGGGCCGCGCCGAACGCTGGGACGACCCCGCCGCCGACTGGAGCGCCTACGACGCCGTCGTGGTGCGATCGGCCTGGGACTACATCGACCGGCGCGCGGAGTTCCTGGCCTGGGCCCGCCGCGTCGAGTCCGTCACCAAGCTGCTCAACCCGGCCGTCGTCCTGGAGGGCAACACCGACAAGACGTACCTGAGAGACCTGGGCGTGCCGACCGTGCCGACCCATTGGTCCGCCCACGACCTGCCCGACTGGCCCGAGTACGTCGTCAAGCCCGCGATCTCCGCCGGAGCCCGCGACACGACCAGGACCACCGACCGTGACAAGGCGGCGGAGCTGGCCGCCGCGCTCCAGGCCGCGGGGCGGCAGCCGATGGTCCAGCCCTACCTCGACATGGTGGAGTCGGAGGGCGAGACCTCCCTGCTGTACTTCAACGGCCGCCTCAGCCACGCCGTCCGCCGCCATCCGATGCTGGCGGCGGGGACCACCCTCGACTACAACGCGCGGGCCGAGCTCCGCACCCCGGCCCCGGACCAGGTCGACCTGGCCGAGAAGGTGCTAGCAGCCATTCCCCACGCCCTTCTCTACGCCAGGATCGACCTGGTCCGGCTGTCCGACGGCACGCCGGTGGTCATCGAGCTGGAGCTGACCGAGCCGTACCTGTTCCTGCGCTACGCGCCGGACGCCCCGGCGAACTTCGCCAGGGCTCTGGGGGAGCTGGTCTGATCAGCAGGAGATCCCGCCGTCCACCGGGATGACCGTGCCCGTCAGGTACGACCCCGCCCGCGAGGACAGGAAGACGGCCGCGCCCGCCATGTCGTCGGGCCGGCCGATCCGTCCCAGGGGCACGGTCGAGGCGATGGCGGCGCGGGTGGAGGGGTCGTCCAGGGCGAAGGCCATCATCTTGGAGTCGAACGGGCCGGGGGCGATGGCGTTGACCGTGATGTGCTCCTTGGCCAGCTGCCTGGCCAGGTGGCGGGTCAGCATGTGCACGGCCGCCTTGGTGGAGGAGTAGGCGTAGCTCTCCAGGGCGGGCACCCGGATGCCGTCGATCGAGCCCACGTTGATCACCCGGGCCGGGTCGTCCGGGCCGGCCGCCTGGCGCAGGTTCGGCAGGAACTTCTGGGTCAGGTAGAAGACGCCCTTGACGTTGATGTCCCAGAGCTTGTCGAAGGCGTGCTCCGGATACTCCTCCAGAGGCGCGCCCCAGGTGGCGCCGGCGTTGTTGACCAGCACGTGCAGCGGGCCGCCCACCGCCGTGACCAGCGTGTCCACCCCCTCGGGCGTGGACAGGTCGGCCTGGACGGCCGTGCAGCCCAGCTCGGCGGCGGTCTTGTCGACCTCCGCCGCCTTGCGTGCCGATATGACGACGGTCGCGCCGGCCGCCACGAACCCGGCGGCGATCATGCGGCCGATGCCGCGCGAACCGCCGGTGACGACGACCGTCTTGCCTTCCACCGAGAACAGACTCATGTTCCGGAAGCATGCCATACCGACTGGTCGGTTACTAGCTGCCCTCGTCCTTCACCCAGAGTCGCAGCAGCCCCCGGAAGTGCTCGGTGAACCGCTCGCGCTCGGCCGCCGGGTACGTGGCCGCCACCGTGTCGACCAGTAACCGGTCGAACTCCGGCCCGGCCACCCAATCCAGCACGATCTCGTCGATGTGTCCCAGATGCGTACGGCAGAACTCCTCGTACCGGTCCACCTCGAAATACCGGTCGGCCAGCTTCCGGTACCGGGCCAGCCGTTCCCCGTAGTCGCCGGTGACCTCGAAGTAGTCGTGCGTCTCCAGGTCGATGCGCGGCCGGCGGCGGGTGGCCACGCAGAACACGCTCCACTTCACCAGCGCCTTGATCGCCCAGGGGAAGTAGTAGTGCAGGCTGGTCAGGGCCACGTCGGGGCAGGCGTTGGCGTAGTCGATCGGGTGCACGTCGGCGCCCTTGACCAGCGTCTCGCAGGAGTTGAACTCCCAGCGGAAGAACGCGTTCACCAGCCGCCCGACGGTGACGACCTCCTCACCCACGGACGGCGAGAGGAACTCGTGGTCCACGGCGTACCGGGCGTGCATCGGCTCGTCGGGGCGGAAGCGCATGACCATGGTCTCCGCGCCGATCGACAACGACCTGGCGAAGGCGTCGTACCCCTCGACGGACTGCTGGAGGTGCATGAGCATCTCGCCGCTCTGGTCGTAGGCGCGGTGCAGCTCGTCGCGGTCGCGGACGCGGGAGACGCCCCGCCAGGCGCCGCCGTCGTACGGCTTCATGAACAGCGGATAGCCGATGCGCTCGGCGACCGCGTCGAGGTCGAAGGCCCGGTTGTAGCGCTCGGCGGTGTAGGCGTAGCGGGAGTTGTCCAGCGGGTTCTTGTACGGCACCAGCACCGTCTCCGGCACCTTGAGCCCGAGCCGCATCATCGCGCAGTAGGCCGCGTGCTTCTCCATCGACTGGAACGTGAACGGGCTGTTCAGCAGATAGACGTCGTCCATCATGGCGATCTTCTTCAGCCACTCGCGGGGGTGGTAGTACCAGTACGCCAGCCGGTCGATCACCAGCTCGTGACGTGGCTTGGCACGCAGGTCGAACGGCTCGATCGTGATGCGCTCGACGTCGAACTCGCCCACCCCCTTGATCGGCCCCAACCGGCGTAACACGGTCTCGAACGCCGCCGGCCAGTCCTCCTCGGTTCCCAGCAGCAGCCCAATGAGATGACGCACGATGCTCCTCCGCGGCCGCCGCGAGGGCTCACAGGCCGGGCAGGCGACCGTTCCTGAACAGGTCGACGAACCGTTGATGGTCTTCACGAGCCTGTGCCCCATATCGGTGGGCGAAATCCACCAACATGCCGATGAATCCGGATTGATCGCCATTGATGACCGCGACGATCGCCTCCTCCGTCGAGAAGTCCACCAGGTCGTGGCTGGACTCGTCGTCGGCCACCGAGTGCATGCGGGCCACCGCCCGTCCCAGGTCGCGCATGATGGAACGCAGCTCGTCGGGCTCGTTGACGTCGTCCCAGTCGAGGTCGGCCGAGTACGGCGACACCTCGGCCACGAGCTGGCCCACCCCGTCGAGCGAGGCGTACCCGAGCCAGGGGTCGGCGTAGGCCTGCAGCGCCCGCTGCGACTCGGCCGTGCGGTGGCCCTGGTGCAGGAAGTAGGAGGCCGCCTTCTCGTTGTCGACGTACCGGGCCACGGCCGGGGCCTGGGCCTGCTTCATGTAGAGGATGACGTCGTTCTCCAGCGCCTGCGAACGCCCCTCCAGCAGCAGGTTGTACGACGGCAGCCCCGCCGACCCGATGCCCACGCCCTTGCGCAGCGCCACGTCCTTGACGACGTGCTCGACCGGGCTGGACGGCGTGGGCAGCGTCGCCAGGTAGCCCTCGAACGCCGCCAGCACCCGCTCCCGGGTGGCGGCGTCGACCTCCTCCCGGCCGTCCATGAGGGCGAAGCGCCGGTCGTAGTCCTCGATCACGGTCTCCACGTCGAGCATCGCCACCCGCGTGCTGAGCCGCGCCGTCTGCAGCACCCGGTGCAGCACGCCGCCGGTGGTCTCCAGGGTGAGCGAGCCGATGGCCTCGTCGCCGCCGGTGGCGATGCCGTGCAGCTCGGCCAGGTACGCCCGCGCGAACTCGGTCACCAGCGCGCTGATCGTCTCGTCCGACAGCGCCTTGGCGTAGCCGATCAGCGCCACGCTGGCGGCGAAGCGCTTGAGGTCCCAGACGTAGGGGCCGACGTAGGCCTCGTCGAAGTCGTTGACGTTGAAGACCAGCACCCCGGAGGCGTTCATGTACGTGCCGAAGTTCTCGGCGTGCAGGTCGCCGTGGATCCACACCCGGCTTGTGGGCTCGTCGAGGTAGGAGCCGTCGGCGAAGTCGCCGGTCAGGTCGGCGTAGAACAGGCCGGCGCTGCCCCGGTAGAAGGCGAAGGGGGAGGCCGCCATCTTGCGGAACTTGCGCCGGAAGGCGGCCGGGTCCCGTTTGATCGACTCGCCGAACTCGCTGATCAGGACGTCGAGCAGGAAGGAGGAGCGTGTGCCCATGCAACGGACGGTAGCCCGCCCGATGCCCGCCGCCTACCCCGAATTCTCCCTGACAGGGCCAGGTCAGGGATGTTGCGAGGACACCGAGACGGTCTCGCCCGTCATGTACGAGGAGTAGTCGCTGGCCAGGAAGACGATCACGTTGGCCACCTCCCAAGGCTCGGCCGACCGCCCGAACGCCTCCTTGGCGGCCAGCTCCGCCAGCAGCTCCTCGCTCGTCACCTTCGCCAGGAAGGGGTGCACGGCCAGTGACGGCGCCACCGCGTTCACCCGGACGCCGTGCTCGGCGACCTCCAGCGCGACGCACCTCGTCAGCGCCATCACCCCGGCCTTGGCCGCCGCGTAGTGCGCCTGCCCGCGCTGCGCCCGCCAGCCGGCCACCGAGGCGTTGTTCACGATCACGCCGGAGCCCTGGCCGATCATGTGCCGGACCGCCGCCCTGGTGCAGCGCATGGTGCCGTTGAGGGTGACGTCGAGCACCGCGTGCCACTGCTCGTCGGTCATCTCGGCCAGCGGGGCCGTACCGCCGAGGCCGGCGTTGTTGATCACCACGTCGAGCCGGCCGTGCGCCTCCACCACCGCGTCGAACAGCGCCAGCACCTGCGGCTCCGACGTCACGTCGCACGGGACCGCCAGCGGCTTGACGCCGGTCAGCTCGGTCAGCGCCTCGGCGGCGGCGGCCAGGCGGCGCTCGTGCCGGTCGGACAGGACGATCGTCGCCCCCTCCTCCGCGCAGCGCCTGGCGGTGGCGTAGCCGATGCCCGCGCCCGCGGCGGCGGTCACCAGCGTGACCTTGCCGTCGAGCAGACCGTGCGACTTCGGATAGGGCGGTGCCATCCGTGCTCCAATCAGCGGGGGAGTCCAAGAGTGCGCTCGGCGATGATGTTCCGCTGGATCTCACTCGACCCGGCATAGATCGTGTCCGCCCGGCTGAACAAATACAAGCGCTGCAGGTCGTTCAGGCCGTCCGCCGCCACGAGCCCGGCCTTGCCCTGCACCTCCTGCGCCAGCTCGCCCAGCCGTCGATGCCACTCCGACCAGTAGAGTTTGGCGATCGACGCCTCCGGGCCCGGGTCCGGGCCCAGCATCCGCAGGGCGTTCAGTCGCATGATCTCCAGCTCCAGCCACGACCGGACGAGCCGGTCGCGCAGCACCGGGTCCTTCGCCGCCCCGGTCCGTCGGGCGGTCGCGATCACCTCGGCCAGCTCCCGCCGGAACCCGATCTGCTGCCCCAGCGTGGACGCGCCGCGCTCGTGGCCCAGCGTGGCCATGGCCACCCGCCAGCCCTCGCCCGGCGCCCCGAGCAGGTTCCCCGCCGCCGTGCGCGCGCCGTCGAAGAACACCTCGTTGAACTCGGAGGTGCCGGTGAGCTGCCTGATCGGGCGTACGGTGACGCCCGGCCCGCCCATCGGCACCAGCAGGTACGACAGCCCGCGATGCCGCTGCGAGCCCTCCTCGGTACGGCACAGGACGAAGCACCAGTCGGCGACGTGGGCCAGCGACGTCCACACCTTCTGCCCGGTGATCACCCACTCGTCGCCTTCGAGCCGCGCCCTGGTCCGGACGTTCGCCAGGTCGGACCCGGCCTCGGGCTCGGAGTAGCCCTGGCACCACAGCTCCTCGCCGCGCTGGATCGGCGGGAGGAACCGGTCCTTCTGCTCGTCGGTGCCGAACTCCAGGATGGTCGGGCCGATCAGCCCCTCGCCGATCAGGCCGACCCGGGCGGGGGCGTCGGCCCTGGCGTACTCCTCGTAGAACGCGACCTGGTCGTCGAGGGAGGCGGCCCGGCCGCCGTACCGCTCGGGCCAGCTCAGGCAGGTCCAGCCCGCCTGGCCGAGCCGGCGTTCCCAGGCCAGGCGCAGGTCGTGCCCCTCGTGCTCCCTGCCGGGGCCGCCGAGACCGCGGACGTGCGCGAACTCGCCGGACAGGCTCTCCTCCAGCCAGGCGCGGGCCTGCTCACGAAGGCTCAACAAATCCCCCGTAGCCGCCCTGGAAGAAGACCAGGGGGCCGCCGTCGGCGTGCGTGTCGAGCTGCAGCACCCGGGCCACCACGATCATGTGGTCGCCGGCCGGGTGCTCGGCCTCGATCACGCAGTCGAGCCAGGCCAGCGCGCCTTCGAGCACCGGGTTGCCGCCGGGGGAGCCGGTCCAGGCCAGGCCGGCGAACTTGTCGCCGCCCTTGGCCGCCATCTGCGCGCAGACCGGCTGCTGATGCTCGGCCAGCACGTTCACGGTGACGACCTTCGCGCCGCGCACCCGGGGCCAGCTCGTGCTGGTGTGGGCCACGCAGAAGGCCACCAGCGGCGGGTCGAGCGAGACGGAGGTGAAGGAGTTGGCCGCCAGGCCGCACGGCTGGTCGTTCGCCGGGTCGAGGGCGGTGATCGCCACCACGCCGGTCGCGAACCTGCCGAGGACCTGACGGAACCGGCGGCCGTCGATGTGGCCGTTCCCGTTGTGCTGTGTAGGGCCGGGCGGCATGGCGGCTCCGTTACGAGTCCTGCTGCGCTGGTAGGGCGTCGGAAGGCCGCGACAGCCGTCCGGCGCGATGAGCCGGGCAGCGTGTGTGCTCATGGGGTCCGCCTCCTCGTCACCGACTGCGCCCATCATACATACCAAGCGCTTGCTTGGACACTAGGCTCGTTCCGGAGACCCTGTCAACCCGCCGGACCCCGCCCCGGCTGCCGCCCGCCGTCCGGTGACCGGGTCGCCCGCGGTTGACATGGGGAAAAAGGTGGGTCTAGCGTGCTCTGTGTGCCCAAGCGCTTGCTTGATTTCCGGGATGTGACCGCCATAGCGGGGATCGGCTACACCCCCTTCACCAAGAACTCGGGCGTCAGCACCCTCACCCTGGCCTGCCGTGCCGTCCTGGCCGCCCTCGACGACGCCGGCCTGCCCCCGGACGCCGTGGACGGCCTGGCCACCCACCGCGTCGGCGACTCGGCCGCGCCCTCCCTGGTGGCCCCCGCCCTCGGCCTGCCCGACCTCGCCTGGCACCTCGACCAGTTCGGCGGCGGCAGCGTCTCGCACGCCGTCGTCGGCCAGGCCGCCCTGGCCGTGGCGACGGGGATGGCCGAGACCGTCGTCTGCTACCGCGCGATCAACGCCCGTTCCGAGTTCCGCATGGGCGGCACCGGGCGCGGCGTGCCGGTCAGTCCCGAGGTCCAGTACCAGGCCCCGTACGGCTACTTCGCCCCGCCGCAGCAGTACGCCATGTACGCCCGCGCCCACATGCTCCGGTACGGCACCAGGCCCGAGCACTTCGGCCGCGTCGCCGTCACCCAGCGAGCCAACGCGGTCAAGAACCCGCGGGCCCTCATGCGCACCCCGATCACGCTGGAGGACTACCTGGCCGGCAGGTGGATCGCCGAGCCGTTCCGCCTCCTGGACTGCTGCCTGGAGACCGACGGCGCCTGCGCCCTCGTCGTCACCACCGCCGAACGCGCCCGCGACCTGCGCCGCCACCCCGTCCTGATCTCGGCGGCGGCCTGGGGCGGCGGCACGTCCCACCTGTCGGGCACGGGCCCGGCCGATCCCACGGTGACCGCGGCCGCCGCCCTGGCCCCGCGCCTGTACGCGCAGGCCGGCCTCGGCCCCGGCGACGTGGACGTGGCCGAGATCTATGACTGCTTCACGTACTCGGTGATCGTGCAGCTGGAGGACTACGGCTTCTGCGCCAAGGGCGAGGGCGGCCCGTACGTGGAGTCGGGCGCCACGGCGCCGGACGGCGAGCTGCCCGTGAACACCCACGGCGGTTTCCTGTCGGAGGGGTACGTGCACGGCCTCAACCACGTCGCCGAGGCGGTCGCCCAGCTCCGGGGCGAGGCCGGCGACCGTCAGGTGCCCGGCGCCGAGGTGGCGCTCTCGACGGCCCAGCCCGGCTACATCCTGCCCGCCACCTCCGCGCTGATCCTCAGGAGGTCGTGACCCATGACCCACGGTCCCCGTCCCGAGCCCGACCGCGACTCCGCCGAGTGGTGGGAGCGCCTGGCGCGGGAGGGGTTCGCGGTGCAGCGCTGCGACGGCTGCGGCACCGCGCGCTTCCCGGCGCGGGCCTTCTGCCCGTCCTGCCGGGGCGAGGCGTGGCGGTGGCTCCCGGTGCCGGCCGAGGGCGTGGTCGAGAGCTGGATCGTCAACCGCCGGGCCTTCCTGCCGGGTTCGGAGGAGCCGTACGTCGTGGTGATGGTCCGGCTGGACGCCGTCCCCGGCTGCCTGGTGCACGGGAACTGGCGCGGCGTCGCTCCCGAGCCGCTGCCCGGCCAGCGCGTACGAGGGGTGCGCACGCGCATCGACGACCGGCTGACCCTGCTCGACTGGGAGCCCCTGGACGGGGACGCGGATGCCCATTCGCCCGAGCGCACATCCTCCCGCTGATCGGTCCAGAACCGGACATTCGATTCGTACCGGAAATTCCCACCAGTCCCACCATTGCGAAGGTGCCTACAGGTTGGCCCGTGAGGGTTGATGATGAAGCTGAGGCGTCAACCATGGAGGCGACCCGGACGTGGCGGCGTACGTGTGCGGTAGCGACTCGGCGACAGACGTGACACCGAGGTCACGACCGCTGACTCCTGCCGCCGGCCCGGGCCTGGCTCGGATGGCGCGCAGCCCTCCGGGCACGGGGGCGGTACGGCGGCGCAAGAGGGTCCCTCTCGGAGGAAGGCGCGTCCTGGCGGGCGTGGGGGACCCGCCAGGACGCGCTTCCTGCCCCGTGCGCGGCGACGCCAGGACTCCGGCGAGGGATGGAGTCCTAGGCCGCGAGTTCGCGCACGGAGTCGGTGGGGGTGTGCGAAGGCACGTGCCGCCGGTGACGAACGGTGCTGCGTCGAGCCGCACCGACAGGGTCATCGATGGGGTGCGTGACGGGGGCGCCACCCTCCTCGTTCCAGACAAAGGATCCGTCTATGCACCACACGGTCGGTTCGGTCGACACCGAGAGCACGGACATCGCCTTTTCCTTGCTCTGGTGCTTGTGGGAGAACCCGTCGCGCCGCAACGCGTAACGCAGTAAACGAGTTGCTTCGCGGGGGTCCTGCCAGGGCAGGAACGGCGTGTCCGAGTGAACCGGCAACACTTGGCCTCCACCCCCTCACCGGCCTTTAGATGGATTTGTACCAACGAATGGATGATGGGCCGGTCGAGGGGCTTCGGTCAAGGGGTTGTGGCCTGCTAGAACCAGATCGTCTAAATTGTTGGAACAAAAGGGGTGAAAGTGGCAAGGTCGGTGCTGTATCAGCAGGTGGCGGCGGAATTGCGTCGAGCCATCTACTCGGGTGTCCTCGGCCCCGGGGCGCAGCTGCCGACCGAGGCACAGCTCATGGAAGACCACGGGGTGAGCAGGAACACCGTCAGGCTGGCTCTCGGGGAGCTCGTCAACGAGGGGCTGGTCACGCGCACGCCGAGGCGCGGCACGGTGGTCCGCGACCGCAGGCCGCTGCTCATCTACCCGCAGCGCGAGCTGGAGCCGCAGCCCACCGGAGAACTGAAGGAGGCCTTCGCCTACGCCGTTGCGCAGGAAGGCCGGGCCCCGAGCCAGTACATTGAAGTGCTGACGGTTTCTCCCGTCGAGGAGATCGCCAGCAGGCTGGAACTGGCCGACGGAGAGCTGGCGGTCGTGCGTCGCCGCCTGCGGTTCGTCGACGGCCAGCCGTACAACACCAACGACTCCTACTTCCCCCGTGATCTGGTCGCCGACTCCGAGATCGCCAGGCCCGGAGACATCGCGCGCGGGGCGAACAGGGTTCTGGAAGAACTCGGGCACGCGCAGATACGCGTCGTCGACGACATCTGGGCCCGTATGCCCAACCAGGAGGAGGCCGAGCGCCTCCAACTCGAACTCGGCACGCCAGTCATGGTCTACGTCCGAGTCGGATACGACGGGGCCGACATGCCAGTGCGTGTCGCTGTGTCGGTGCTGCCCGCCGACAAACATCTGATCAGATACGAGCTCGATCGTCGCCGCTGACGGGCTCGGTTGAAGGGGTGATCCCGCCGGCCGGGCGCAGCGAGAAAGCCGCCTCGCTGGCCTAGGGGAGTCGTGCATACTCCCCTAAATCGCCATTTATCCATATATATCGGGTTGAGGACCCATATCGCCCCTGCGCGACATTGCGTCATCACGCTGTGTGTCGGCATGGGCACCCAACGCATCGAAGGGCTGTATTATGCACACAAACACCCTCCTTCACCCGCTCGCACTCCGGCGCGCGGAGCCCGCGGACCTTCCCGGCGTGCTCAGGCTGCTCGCGGACACCGCCGAGTGGCTGCACACCCAGGGAGTGCGGCAGTGGCCGCGGCAGGGATTCGGCCCCGAGCGGATCGAGCCGCTCATCGAGGAGCGGGTCCTGTACCTGCTCGACGACGAGCTGCGCTATCTAGACCCCGACGTCCAGGCCCCGCCCGTGGCGACCATCGCCCTCGACGGCAACGCCGACCCGGAGTTCTGGACCCCGGCCGACGACCCGGGGGCCGCGCTCTACGTCCACAAGCTGGCCGTGGCCAGGCCGTGGTCCGGCAGCGGGCTCGGCGACGCGCTCCTCGACTGGGCCTGCTCGGCGGCCCGTTCCGCCGGGCTGCCCTGGCTCCGGCTCGACTGCGCCAAGGCCAACCCGCGGCTGCAGGAGTACTACCGCATGCGCGGCTTCCGGCACGTCCGTACGGTGGACCTGCCGCACCGCTCGTCCGGGGCCCTGTTCCAGCGGCCGTCGCGCGACCTGTCCACGACGGCCTTCCGTGACCTGACGGTCGCGGAGCTGATCAGCGCCTAGCGAACCCCTCTGGCCGGACCCGGTCCGGAAGGGGGCCGGGCCCGGCCGGTGGTCGCGCGCCACCTCACGTCAGGCGGCAGGTCACCTCGTCGGCATGTACCGCAGCGGCCCCGATGGGCACGTGCGTTTCCGGCGCAAGTGGACAGAGCGCCATATAACCTCTTTGCCATGACCGGATCCCTCCTTGAGGTGATCGCGCTCAATGTGCGCGACGCCGTGGCCGCCGAGCAGGGCGGCGCCGACCGCCTGGAGGTCGTCGCCGACATGGCGGCCGACGGGCTCACCCCTGCACCGGAGACGGTCGCCGCGATCGCCGCGGAGTGCCCCCTTCCCCAGATGGTGATGCTGCGCTGCGAGGCCAACTTCACCGCCGACCCCGACGTCCTGGACCGGCTGCGCCGCGACGCCAAGGCGCTCGCGCAGGCCGGCGCGGCCGGGTTCGTGTTCGGCTTCCTCGACGACGCGGGCGTGGTCGACCTGGCGGCCACCGAGGCGCTCATCCACGCCGTCTCGCCGCTCCCGTGGACCTTCCACCGCGCGGTCGACCACGCCGCCGACGTGCAGGCGTCCTGGCGGGCCGTGCGGCTGCTGCCCAACCTGGCCACCGTGCTCACCTCCGGCTCCCCCCAGGGCGTCGGCGCGGGACTGTCCACGCTCAGGTCCAGGGCCGAGGCCGGCGACGGGTCGATCATCCTGGCCGGCGGCGGGCTCAAGCCCGCTCACGTGCCCGACCTGCTGGACTACGGCATCCGCGCCTTCCACGTGGGCTCGGCCGTACGGGCGAGCTGGACGGACCCCGTCGAGTGGCGGCTGGTCCGGCAGTGGCGCTCCCTGGTCGAGCGCGACTGAGCCCCTCAGGGCCCCGCGGATCCTCTGGACGCGCGCCTCAGGGGTACAGGGCCGCGTCGGCGCGGCGGAGGGCGGCGGCCAGCGTCCTGACGGTGGCCGGCTCGTCCATGACGCCGCCCCCGGCCGCCCGCCGCTCCTCCCAGGCCCGTACGCGCTCCCGGTAGGAGTCGTAGTGGGCGAGGTGGAAGGCGTAGACGGTGGCGAACCTGCTGACGAGCTGCGCCGGATGCATGTCCCAGCCCTGGTGGAAGCCGTGGGCGAGGGAATGGCCGACCAGCCGGGCGTGCCTGCCCCACAGGGCGTGGACGTCGTCCGCCCGGTCGGAGGCGGGCCCGGCGGCCAGCGAGCCGTCGGACAGCTCCACGCCCGTGCCCGCGAACGCCGTCTGCATCACGTGCCTGGCGTGGTCGCAGGCCGGATGGTCGAGCCGCTGCTCGTGCGGCGGCAGGCCGATGGCGGCGGTGTAGTCGAACACGCCGAAGTGCGCCGCGGCCAGCCGCCCGCCGAGCGTCCCGGGCAGCTCGGCCCGCAGGAAGGGCAGCGTCTGGGGTGCCTCCACCTGCATCTCGAAGCGCAGACCGGACAGGCCGAGCCGCGTCTCCAGCCGTTCCAGCACGCCCGCGAACTGTCCGAGGTACGCCTCCATCAGCACCTTCGGGAACGTCACCGTGAACCCCGCCGGCAGCTCGCCCGCCCGCTCCAGCACCCCGGCCAGGAAGCCGCCGAGCGTGCGCACCGACCTCGCCGGGTCGCCGTCGGCGAACGACTTCACCCGCAGCCCCCACCGCCGCGGCAGGGTCCCGGCGGCGTGCAGGCGGGCCACGGCCCGCGCGGCCTGTTCGGCGTGCCCGTCCTCCTCCTCGTGCGGGCGCACGCCGTAGCCGTCCTCGAAGTCGATCCGCAGGTCCTCGACCGGCTCGCGGGCCAGCTTGCCGAGCACCCGGTCGCGCACGCCGGGCGCGAACGCCTCCAGATGCGCCTCGGCCAGCGACAGCGCCCGCCCTCCCCACTCGGCGACGGTCGAGGCGGAGAAACGGTCGGCCGGCACGTAGACGGTGTGGACCGGCTGCCAGCCCGGCTCGGCCATGGGGTAGCGGGCCTGCTGCGCCGCGTGGACCTCGGCGAAGCCGGGCACGGGCTCGTCGTGCACGTACGGGCTCATTCCGGGTGGGCGCAGGCGCGGAGCATGGTGTCGACGCCGACCAGCTTGACGCGTTCGCCCCGGCCGAGCGACCTGGCCAGCTCGCCCTCGGCCCGTTCGATGGCCAGCCAGTCGTCGTAGGTCACCGGCCGCACGCCCCGCTCGGCCAGCAGCGACTCGACCGTCGGCCGCGACACCGGCGCGCCGCCCTCCAGGGACTCGCCCTCCAGGTCGGCCAGCAGCGTGCGGACCGTCTCGGCGGCGTCGGACTTGTTGGTGCCGATGACGCCGGTCGGCCCGCGTTTGAGCCAGCCCGCCACGTACTCGCGCGGACGCACCCGGCCCGCCTCGTTGGGCACGGTCATGGTCCGCTCGGAGAACGGCACGCCGGGCAGCGGGACGCTCTGGTAGCCGACCGAGCGCAGCACCATGCCGACGGGCAGCGTCTCGTACTCGCCGGTGCCGACGACGCGGCCCTCCTCCGACAGGCGGGTGCGTTCGAGCCGGAGCCCCTCGACCCGGTCGGCGCCCAGGATCTCCACCGGCCGCAGCCAGAAGCGCACGTCGAGGCGGCGCGGCCGGCCCACGGGCTCGCGGCCGGCCCACGACTGCAGGACCTTGATGTTGCCCTGGACCTGGCGCGGGAAGTCGGCGCCGAGGACGGCCGCCTCGTCGGGGCGCACGCAGACGTCGGCGTTGGCCAGCTCGCCGAGCTCGCGCAGCTCCTTCAGGGTGAACTTGGCGTGCTCGGGCCCCCGCCTGCCGACCATGTGGATCGCCTTGACCTGGCTCTGGCTCAACCGGTCGAGGACGTCGTGGGGCACGTCGGTGTGCCGCAGCTCCTCGGCGGTCTTGGCCAGCACGCGGACGACGTCGACGGCCACGTTGCCGACCCCGATCACCGCGACCTCGGAGCTGTCCAGCGTGAAGCGGCCGGGATCGACGTCGGGGTGGCCGCAGTACCAGTTGACGAAGTCGGTGGCCGCGACGCTGCCCGGCAGGTCCTCGCCGGGGATGCCGAGCCGCCGGTCGACCATCGCGCCCGTGCAGTAGACGACCGCGTCGTAGACGCGAAGCAGGTCCGCGACCGAGACGTGGTCGCCCAGCGTGACGCCGCCGAGGAAGCGCACCTGGGGCAGTTCGAGGACCCTGCGCAGGTAGTTCGCGATCGACTTGATCGAGGTGTGGTCGGGCGCCACGCCGTACCTGACCAGCCCGTACGGCGTGGGCAGCCGTTCCAGGACGTCGACCAGCACAGGCTCGGCCGACTGCTTGACCAGCGCCTCGGCCGTGTAGATCCCGGCCGGCCCCGACCCGATGACCGCCACGTGCAACGCCACGCTGCCTCCTCATGCCGGTGAAGGTGCGACGCGGAGGACGCGTCCCTAGAGGTGCAACCGGCCCGTGTGCTCGATGTATCCCCGGTCGCCCGCAGGTGAACCCGTCTCCCGTGAATACCCGTCCAACCGGATTCTCGCTCACGGGGCCCCTCATGGCAGCCCCTGAAACGCCGCTATCCGGGGACGGCCCGCGAGCGCAGGGCGAGCTTGTCGACCTTGCCGTTGACGTTGACCGGCAGCGCGTCCACCACCTCGACGCGCTTGGGCACCTTGTAGTTGGACATGTTGGCCTTCGCCCAGGCCAGCAGCGCGTCGGCGGTGACGCGGGCGTCCGGCCGGGGCACCACGTACGCCACGCCGGCCTCGCCGGAGACCGGGTCGGGCACGCCGACCACGGCGGCCTGGGCCAGCGAGCCCTCGCGCAGCAGGAGCGACTCGACCTCGGCGGGGGAGACGTTGAACCCGTTGACGATGTAGAGCTCCTTCTTCCTGTCCACGATGGCGAGGTTGCCCGCCTCGTCCAGCACGCCGACGTCGCCGGTGTGCAGCCAGCCGTCGGCGTCGATCACCTCGGCCGTCCTGGCGGGGTCGTCCCAGTAGCCGCGCATGACGCCGTAGCCGCGTTGCAGGATCTCGCCGCGCCGGCCGGGCGCGACCTCCTTGCCGTCGTCGTCCACGATCTTGACCTCGATGCCCGGGACGGCCCTGCCGGTGGTGTTCGCGATCACGTCGATGGGGTCGCCGGCCCGGGTCATGGACACGACCGTGCCCTCCATCAGCCCGTACGCGTTGATCATCCGTTCCAGGCCGACCCGCTCGGCCAGCCGGGTGATCAGCGTGGCGGGCACGGAGGCGGCCCCGCAGATGGCCACCCGCAGCGAGGAGACGTCCCGGTCGGCGCGGTCCAGCTCGTCCAGGATCCGGGCGAACAGGGTGGGCGGCCCGGCCAGGATCGTCACCTTCTCGGAGGAGATCAGCGACATCAGGGCGTCCGGCGAGAACACCGGGATCGGCAACATCGTGGCCCGCCGCAGCACGCACGCGACGAGCCCGGCGTTCAGCCCGAACCCGTGGTTGAACGGCGCGATCACCGGATAGCGGTCGTGCTCGTCCAGCGTGACGATCTCCGCCCAGTCCCAGTAGCCGCGCAGGACCTGGGCGTGGTCGAGCATCACGCCCTTGGGCGTGCCCGTGGTGCCGGACGTGGACATGATCTCGCACAGGTCGCCGGGCCCGACCGCCAGCGCCCGTTCCTCGGCCGCCCGTGCGCTCACCCCGCCCGCCTCCAGGTCGCCGGCCGCGCGCACGGCCACCCGGGCGTCCATGGGCGGCAGCAGGCCGGCGAGCGGCGGATCTCCGACGATGACGACCTTCACCCCGGTCCGGCCGATCAGCCCGGCCGCCTCGATGCCCTTGTACCGCGACGACAACGGCACGAGGACGGCCCCCGCGTCCCAGACGCCGAACGCGTGCCGCACCCAGGACGCCGAGTTCGGGCCCCAGATCGCCACCCGGTCGCCGGGCTCCACGCCGAGGGCGATCAGCCCGCGGGCGACCTCGGCGGCTCCCGTCCTGAGCTCCGACAGCGTGACGCGCGCGCCGCCCTCGACGACCGCGACGGCGTCCGGGTGGCGTGCGGCCTGGTCGCGCAGCATGCGGGGGAGCGTCCCCCAGTCGGGCATCGATGCCATCGGCTACTCCGTCGCGCTAGCTGACGAGGGCCCTGTCCCGGCCGAGATGGTGGCCGCGCCGGTCGTCCACCGTGCCGGGCACGGGGGTCTCCAGGACGTCCTGGGCGATGCGGACGTCGATCGAGATCGGGGTCAGGGCGCGCACGGCCTGCTCGATCCTCGACCGCCACATCGGGTTCCTGACCAGGCTCTCCCGGCCGAAGGAGACGGTCAGGGCGGCGGCGTCCAGGGTGCCCTGGCGTTCGACCGACAGCTCCCAGCCGGTCACGCCGTCGATCTTCGACAGCGCCTTCTCGACCCGCGGCAACGCCAGCCACACGCCCCTGACCAGCACGTGGTCGCCGACGGTGTGCGCGGGCGCGGGCAGCCCGGAGCCGCCGGATCCGTCGGCCCTGGCCACCAGGCCGGTCCTGAGCACGGCGTCGCCCAGCGTGGAGTGCCCGGACGGCGTGAGGACCACCTCGGCGAGTGCGTCCTGAGGGCCGGCCAGGTCGTCCTTGGTCAGCGAGGCGAGGCCCAGCACGCCGTCCGCGAGCGGGGTGAGCGGCGCGTCCTCGGCGGCCCTGAACGCGAGCGCGGCCCCGCCGAACGGGCTGGCGAGCACTTCGGTGACCGCGCAGCCGAACTCGCCGGCCAGATGTCCCATCGTCCGCCTGGAGGCGATCTCGCCGGTCAGGACGATGTGGTCGAGCCCGAGGTCGAGCGGGTCGAGCAGGAACTCCAGGTGCAGGCGGGCCAGCAGGTCCATCGCGCCCGTCGGGGTGCTGACCAGCGTGGTCGCGCCGAGCGCGGTCAGCGCGTGGTGCAGGCGCAGGCGGCCGCGCGGCTCGACGGCGGCGGCGGCCCGCGCGACCTGCGCGGCGGCGGCGGTCCACAACGCGCCCGCGGGCTCGGCGAGCGCCACCACGACCCGGTCGCGCCCGCCGACGCCGGCCGCGCGCAGCGCCGCCGCGGTGAGCCCGGTCGCGGCGGCGGCGTCCTCCGGGCCGAGCGGGAACACGCTGGACAGGTCGGGCGCGACGAGCAGCAGCCCTTCGGCGGTGCGTGCGGACGAGGCGAGGTCGTCGCGGGTCAGCCAGCGGGCGGCGGTCAACGGGCCACCTCGTTCATGAACAGCGTCATCGACTCGCACACCTTCTCGTGGGCCAGCCCGCCGACCTGCGCCTGGATGATCAGGTCCGTGGCGCCGGCCTCGGCGATCCTGGCCAGGGCCTTGCGCGAGCCCTCGACGTCGTCCACCACGACCATGAGGTGCTCGCGCAGGGTGGCCATCGCCTCCTCCGGCGGCATCCCGGCGGCGAGCTGGCCCAGCACGCGGTGGGTGGCGTGCCGGGCGTCGTAGTAGTCGGGCGGGGTGACCAGGTTGACCTGGCGGCGGATGTACCACAGGACGGCGTCGGCGGCGGTGGCGGTGGCCTCGTCCCGGGTGGGGGCGGCGAACCAGGGGATCATCAGCGCCACGCGCCGGGAGGCGGGGTCGAAACCGCTCTCGGCCAGGCACTCCCGGTATTTTGCGATGTCGGCGGCGACGTCGTCGAGGCCCTTGAGCATCGTCATGCCCAGCAGGTTGTAGCCGTGCCGGGCGGCGGCCAGGTAGCCCTCCAGCGAGGTGGAGGCCACCCACACGGGCGGGTGCGGCTCCTGGACCGGACGGGGGTAGACGGCCACGTCGGGGATCTCGAAGAACTCGGTCGACCTGCTGATCGGCTCGCCGTCGGCGCGCCAGATGGCGAGGGTGGCCTCCAGCGAGTCCTCCCAGATCTGCCGCGACTTCTCGAACGGCCGCTGGAAGGCCTGGTACTCCAGGGGGGAGGCGCCGCGTCCGGTGCCGAACTCGACCCGGCCGCCGCTCAGCACGTCGAGGGTGGCGACCCGCTCGGCGGTGCGGATGGGCGACTGGAACGGCAGCAGCACCACGCCGAGCCCGAGGTGGATGCGCTCGGTGCGCTGCGAGATGGCCGCGAGGACCAGGTCGGGGGCGGAGGAGTGGGAGAAGCCCCTGGTGAAGTGGTGCTCGACGAACCAGGCCGTGTCGAACCCCAGCCGATCGCCGAGGACGACCTGCTCGATCACGTTCTGGAACGCCTGTCGTTCGACCTCGCGGGTGCGGCCGCGGACCTCCAGTTCGTACCCCAGGCTGATCCGTAGGGACGTCATCGCGCCTCCGGCGAAAGTAGTGAACCAAGCGCTCGCTTGGTAGAGCGTATCAGGGCCGAACACTTGCGGGAAGGGCGCGCCGCCGATCAGAGTGGTTGCTGTGAGGCGAAAGCACGCGCTGCGGCGGTCGAAGGACGGCACGTTCCACGACCATGGCGACGACGATCCCTCGCTCCCCGACGCGCGCGGCTACGAGGCTTTCGGCCGGGTCATGGCCGCCCTCGCGACCGAGGCCGACGTCATCGAGTCGTGCCGCGACCTGACGTGGTGGCGCGGCGCCGACCGGAGCTGGCACATCGAGTGGCGCGACGGGCCGTACGCCTCGGAGGTGGCCGCGCTGCTCGCCGGCCAGGTCGGCGACGCCGGCGGCGCGCCGCTCACGGCCGCCGGCCCCGCGGGCGCGGGCTCGGCGGTGCTGGAGGTGCTGGGGGTGCGCTTCGAGCTGCGCGCGATCGACCCCATGGGCCGGGCGCGGGTGCGCGCGCGGCCGGGGTTGTGGCGTCTGGCCGAGGCGCTCGACACCACCCGCCGCACCAACACCCGCCATCCGTGGGAGGAGCTGCTCGGCGGCTGAGCCGCCTCACGCCTCGCCGAAGACGTGCGCGGCCAGGCGGGCGCGGTGCGTCCGCGGCGGGCACAGGAGCTGGGCGTCGGACGTGGCCCGCTTGAGATACCGGTGCGCCGGATGCTCCCAGGTCACCCCGATCCCGCCGTGCACCTGGATGTTCTCGCCGGCCGCCGTCAGGTAGGCCTCCGCGCAGTACGACCCCGCGACGGCCGCGAAGACCTCCGCCTCTGTGTCCGCCGTCGCCGCCTCCGCAGCCGCCGCCTCCGCCGCCGCCCGTGCCGCCGAGCGGGCGGACTCCACGAGCAGCAGGACGTCGGCCAGCTTGTGTTTGATCGCCTGGAAGGAGCCGATCGGCCGGCCGAACTGCCGGCGCGAGCGTGCGTACTCGGTGGCCATCTCCAGGCAGCGCGCCGCGCCGCCGGTCTGCTCGGCCGCCAGGGCCGCGATCCCGAGGTCGCGTACGCGGGCCCACGACGTCCCCGGGCCCAGCCTTCGTACGGGTGCGCGGTCGAAGGTCAGGGAGACCAGGGGGCGGGTCTCGTCCATGGTCGGGTACGCCGTCCGCCGCGTCGGCTCGGCCTCGACCAGGTGCCCGCCGGTGTAGACGAGCACGATCTCGCCGTCCAGCGCGTACGGCGCCGAGCCCGAGAGCCGGTCGTCCGCCAGCGCCAGGTCCCCGTCGTCCGGCAGCACGACGGTCGCCGTCGCCGCCCCCGAGGCCAGCTCCGGCAGCAGCCGGGCCCGCGCGTCCTCGTCCCCGTCGGCCATGAGCGCCCCGACGGCCAGCACGGCCGACTGCAGGAACGGGTGGGGTGACAGCGCGCGTCCCAGCTCCTCGGCCACGGCCGCCGCCTCGGCCGGGCCGCAGCCCGCGCCGCCGTACCGCTCGGGCACGAGCAGCCCCGCCGCGCCCACGTCCCGCGCGAACGCCTGCCAGGTCGCGTCCGGCCGGTCGGCGAGGTAGGCACGGACGACGGCGCCGAGCTCATCGGAGAGGGTCACCCGAGCATGGTAAACCAAGCGATTGCTTGTCTTAGATACGGATGACCGAAATTTGCCTTTTTTGGATGGATACATAATCTGGATGCGGTCATCCCTAGACATTTCCGGGGGAGGGATTGACCAGGGAATGAAGATGAACCACACCGCGATCGAGTACGCCGACTTCGCCGAATGCGACCGGCGTCTGCGCCGCATGGAACGCCATGTGCTGGCGGCCTTCCTGGCAGGACTGGCCGTCGGCCTCATCGGCATGCTCACCGCCGGCAAGGGCCCCGAATGGTTCGGCCAGCTCTACGACCCGTACGCCTACCTGACCCTCGCGCTGGTCGTGGGCGCCACCGCGTCGGGGTTCGGCTGGGCGCTGCTGACCACGTTCCTGGCGGCCGTGTCCACCCTGGTCGCGGCCATGGGCGCGGGCGCGCTGCGCGGTGTGGACGGCTTCGACGTCATCGGCGGCGGCGTCGCCGGGCTGAACTGGACGGTCGGCCTGCTCGTCGGACTCGGCCTGCTCGCCTACGTCACCCGCAGGCGGGACCGCTGGGGCGACCTGGCCGCGGGCGCGATCGGCGCGCTGCTGATCGCCGACGTCGTCGACCGGGCGACCCCCGGCTTCATCGACAGCGAGCAGTCGTTCTGGCCCGGACCGGCCACGGTGGTCGCGCTGCTGGCCGTGGCCCTGGTCGCGGTGCTGCGCAGGAACCGGCGGGCCCGCGTGCGCGCCCTGGCGGTCTCGGCCGTCTTCGCCGGACTGTTCACCCTCTGCCTGGGCGTCTTCGTGGGCGGCTGGCTGCCCCTCTCGGCCTGAGCCCGCGTACCGGCCGCGAATCCGGCGATCCGGGCCGATCCGGACCCGCGCCCGATTAACGCCGCGCGGCGCGGCTCCCCGAGTCGATAGCCTGTAATCCTTCAGATCCAGGCCCGAGCAAGGAGTAGCCGTGTTGCTGCGCATGTCGTCGTTGTTTCTTCGCACCCTGCGGGACGACCCGGCAGACGCGGAAGTGCCGAGCCACAAGCTCCTCGTCCGCGCCGGCTACGTCCGCCGCGTGGCCCCCGGCATCTACTCGTGGCTGCCCCTCGGCAAGCTGGTGCTGGAGAACGTCACCAGGATCGTCCGCGAGGAGATGAACCGGATGGGCGGCCAGGAGGTGCTCTTCCCCGCCCTGCTGCCCCGCGAGTACTACGAGGCCACCGGCCGCTGGACCGAATACGGCGACACCCTGTTCCGGCTCCAGGACCGCAAGGGCGCCGACTACCTCCTCGGCCCCACGCACGAGGAGCTCTTCACCGACATGGTCAAGGGCGAATACTCCTCGTACAAGGACTACCCGGTCACGCTCTACCAGATCCAGACCAAATACCGCGACGAAGCCAGGCCCCGGGCCGGCATCCTGCGCGGCCGCGAGTTCCTCATGAAGGACTCCTACTCCTTCGACCTCGACGACGACGGTCTCAAGCGCTCCTACGAGCAGCACCGCGAGACCTACATCCGCACGTTCGAGCGGCTCGGCATCGAGTACAAGATCGTGTTCGCCACCTCGGGCGCGATGGGCGGCTCGGCCTCCGAGGAGTTCCTGGCGCCGACCCCCACCGGCGAGGACACGTTCGTGGCCTGCCACTCCTGCGGCTACGCGGCCAACGCCGAGGCCGTCACCACCACCGCGCCGCCCGCCCGCGACCTCGACGGCGCCGCGCCGATGCGGGTCCTCGACACGCCCGACACCCCGACCATCGAGTCCCTGGTGTCCTACGTCAACGAGCGCCACGGCCTGTCCGTCACCGCCGCCGACACGCTGAAGAACGTCGTCGTCAAGGTCACCACCCCCGGCTCCGACAAGGTCGAGACGCTGATCATCGGCGTGCCCGGCGACCGCGAGGTCGACTTCAAGCGCCTGGAGGCCGCGCTCGCGCCCGGCGAGCCCGCCATCTTCGAGGCCGCCGACTTCGCCGCCCACCCCGGGCTCGTCCGCGGCTACATCGGCCCGCAGATCCTGCGCGAGCTCGGCATCCGCTACCTCGTCGACCCCCGCGTCGTCACCGGCAGCTCCTGGGTCACCGGCGCCAACGAGCCCGGCAAGCACGCCGCCGACGTGGTCGCCGGGCGCGACTTCGTCCCCGACGGCACGATCGAGGCCGCCGAGGTGCGCGCCGGCGACCCCTGCCCCCGCTGCGGCTCCCCGCTGTCCATCGACCGCGGCATCGAGATCGGCCACATCTTCCAGCTCGGCCGCAAGTACGCCGACGCCGCCGGTCTCGACGCCCTCGGCCCCGACGGCAAGCCCGTCCGCATCACCATGGGCTCCTACGGCATCGGCGTCTCGCGGGCCGTGGCCGTCATCGCCGAGCAGGCCCACGACCAGCTCGGCCTGGTGTGGCCGCGCGAGGTCGCGCCCGCCGACGTGCACATCGTCGGCACCGGCAAGGAGAACCAGGTCCAGGCCGCCCTTGAGCTGGCCGGCGAGCTGGAGGCGCAGGGGCTGCGGGTGCTCGTCGACGACCGCGCCCAGGTCTCGCCGGGCGTCAAGTTCAAGGACGCCGAGCTGCTGGGCGTGCCCACGATCGTGGTGATCGGGCGCGGGCTGTCGCAGGGCGTCATCGAGCTGCGCGACCGGGTGACCGGCGTCAAGGAGGAGATCCCCCTCGCCGAGGCCGCCACCCGCATCCTGGCCGCCTGCCGCTGACCCACACCCCCGCGGGCCGGGTGGCTGTCCGGCTCCGGTGATGGGACTGGTCCGTTGTCCCGGCTCCCGTGATGGGGCCGGGACCGCTGTCCGGGCCCGTGATGGGGGGCCGTGGTGCCGGGCCGGGCGTGGTGTCGTCAGCCGCCGGAGCGGGACGGTGCCGGCGTGGGAGGCGGCGTCGGAGGCGGGGTGCTGCCCGGCATGCCGGGGAAGGCCGCGGGCGGTGCCGGCTGGAAGGCGTAGGCGCGGGTCGCCGACTCCTGCATGGCCAGGGCGGCGTACTTGCGCAGCGCCGGGTCCGCGGCGGCGGCCAGCTCCAGGTAGGCGGCCGTGATGCCGTTCTCCAGCTGCACGGCCAGCCGGGCGGCCTGCGCGGCGCCCGTGGGCACGTACGGCAGCGCGTAGGAGGGCTCCGACTCGTTCGGGCGGCCCCCGCGGCCGATGATCAGATTGCGGAGCTGGTCGCGGCGGGCCCGGTGGGCCTCGTACGCGGCGCCGGTCAGGTCCCGCAGGGAGCCGCCCGTACGCGCCCCCAGGAGCCCGTAGGCGAACACGGCGGCGTGCTCGGCGGCCAGAGCCTTGCGCAGCTTCTCGACGTCGTCCCCGGCCGTCACGACGCTGCCACCACGATCCTGTTCATCACGATCCCGTTCACGACGACTTGGGCAGCGACACGGCGTGGACCGCCTCGCACGCCCCGATGCTGGCGAGGAGCTGGGCCACGCCGGGGGACAGACCGGCGAGCTGACGGGGCCGCTGCGCCGCGGCCCGGCGCTCCACGTCCCGCAGCCGTGACAGCGTGGGCTTGGGGGACTTCGACGGCGTGGCACTGGGCGCCGCGCCCGGCGAGGCGGGCGCGGAGACAGCCGGCGACGAGACGGGCGGCGAGGCGGGCGGCGGCCCGGCGGGCAGGTATTTGCGCAGCTCCGCCAGGTGCGTCTGGTGCCGGGCGCGGAAGGGCTCCAGAGAGTCGGCGCCGTCCGCGATCAGCGCCGAGTAGAGGGCGACCGTGCGCTCCTTGTCGGCGACCACCTGCCGCAGCAGGACGGTCTCGGGAGAGTCGGGCGCCGGGGTCGCGGGCCCGGCGGGACCCGAGGCGCTGCAGGCCGTCAGGGCGGCCGCTCCGCCCGCCAGCACGGCTCGCCTGGAGAGGTGACGCGGGCGCACGGGCTTGGACCTCCGGTGACTACGGACCCGGTGACGAGGGACCCCAGTGACCGGGGCGCCGACGGCGACGGCTCCAGGTGACTGCGGACGCAGATAGCATCGTACGGGCTGGTGCCCGGGAACGCCGTCAGGCGACGCTCCGCCACTCGACCACGACGAGTGGCGCTCTCTCCGTGCCTCCGTACAGATAGGGTGTCAACTGTCGTCGCTGGCTGCGCAGCCAGACGGCGGAGAGCCAGTGGCGAGGTCCGCCCGGCTGAGACATGACAATAGGGGAGGTCGATATGGGCAGCGCATCATCCCGCGACCACCTGATGAAGCTCCTGGAGCCCGTGGTCGGCGCGGAGGGCCTCGATCTGGAGGACGTCACCGTCACCCAGGCGGGCAAGAGGCGGTTGCTGCGCGTGATCGTCGATCGCGACGGCGGCGTGAGCCTCGACGACATCGCCGACGTGAGCCAGGCCGTCTCCACGGCGCTCGACGAGGACGACGTGATGGGGCAGGCCGCGTACACCCTTGAGGTCTCCTCTCCGGGCGTCGACCGCCCGCTCACCGAGCCGCGCCACTGGCGCCGTGCCGCCAAGCGGCTGGTGAAGGCCGAGATGAGAGACGGCACCGTGGTGGAGGGCCGCGTTCTGGCGGCGGACGAGAGCGGCGTCGACCTCGACGTCGCCGGCTCCGCCCGCCGGCTCGATTACCAGGACCTGACCCGAGGCCGGGTGCAGGTGGAGTTCCGCCGGATCGACGACACCGACGACGTCGACGGCGACGAAGGCTAAGGGGGAAGCCTCGTGGACATCGACATGAGCGTCCTGCGCAGCCTGGAGCGGGAGAAGGACATCTCCTTCGACCTGGTCGTCAAGGCGATCGAGGACGCGCTGCTGATCGCCTACTTCCGCACCGAGGGCGCGGCGCCCAAGGCGCGCGCCCAGCTCGACCGCGGCAGCGGCCACGTCACGATCTGGGCGGCCGAGCTCGACGACGAGGGCGACGTCGTCAGGGAGTTCGACGACACTCCGGGCAACTTCAGCCGGATCGCCGCGACCACCGCCAAGCAGGTCATCCTGCAGCAGCTCCGCGACGCCGAGGACGAGATCAACTTCGGCGAGTTCGCCAGCCGCGAGGGCGAGCTGGTCTCGGGCGTGATCCAGCAGGGCAAGGACCCGCGCGTGGTGCTGGTCGACCTCGGCAAGATCGAGGCCGTGCTGCCGCACGCCGAGCAGGTCCCGGGCGAGGACTACGTGCACGGCGAGCGCATCCGCGCCTACGTGGTGCAGGTGAAGAAGGGCCACAAGGGGCCGTCGGTGACGCTGTCGCGCACCCACCCCGGCCTGGTCAAGAAGCTCTTCGCGCTGGAGGTGCCCGAGATCGCCGACGGCACCGTGGAGATCACCGCGGTGGCCCGCGAGGCCGGCCACCGCACGAAGATCGCGGTCCGGTCGCGCAAGCCGGGCGTCAACGCCAAGGGCGCCTGCATCGGCCCGATGGGCTCGCGCGTCCGCAGCGTGATGGCCGAGCTGCACGGCGAGAAGATCGACATCATCGACTGGTCCGAGGATCCGGGCGAGTTCGTCGGGAATGCGCTGTCGCCGGCCCGTGTTTCCCATGTCGAGGTTCTCGATCTCGAAGGACGGGTCGCACGGGTGACGGTCCCCGACTACCAGCTTTCGCTGGCCATCGGCAAGGAAGGGCAGAACGCCCGGCTTGCCGCCAGGCTCACCGGATGGCGCATTGACATCCGGCCTGACACACAAGCCGAGGATGCCGCCGGTTCCGTAGATGCGTCAACACGGTAAGCTGGAATATGGTGGCCACGCGGCCCCACAGCGCACCTGTGTGGGCTGCAGGGTTCGCACGGCTAAGTCCGAGCTGCTCCGCCTGGTGCGGATCGAGGACCATCTGGTCCCTGATCTGCGAGGACGGCTTTCTGGCCGCGGTGCATCGCTGCATCCGTCCTTGAGCTGTCTGGAGCTTGCCGAGCGTCGCCGAGCGTTCCCGCGCGCGTTCCGCGTGCCGGGGCCGCTTGACGTCTCGCGAGTGCGGGCACACCTGGAGGAGGAATCACGAAATGTCATGTAGGACGCCGAGTTGATGGGCGGAGTCAGATTGCTATGAGCGCCTGATGAGCACGCGGCGATGAAGACGTCAAGTTAACGACGGTCCGGACGGCACAGCCAGCCTCCCGGGCCGAGTAAGGGAGTGCAGTGGCGAAGGTCCGGGTATACGAGCTCGCTAAGGAGTTCGGCGTAGAGAGCAAGGTCGTCATGGCCAAGCTCCAAGAGATGGGGGAGTTCGTCCGTTCGGCGTCCTCGACCATCGAGGCGCCGGTGGTCCGCAGGCTCACCGAAGCTCTGGGCGCATCGAAGGGTGGGCCCTCCAGGGGCGGCGGTTCGTCGTCCAACAGGCCGCAGCCGCCCAAGGCTGCGCCCCGTCCGGCAGAACACCAGGCCGGCAACGGCGCCGCGGAGGCGCCGACCCCTACTCCTCCGCGTCCGGGTCCGGCTCCGAGGCCAGGGCCGCGGCCCGGCCCCGCGGCTCCCGCGGGCGGCGCGCAGCCGCGTCCGCCGGTGCCGATGCCCCACCAGCCGCAGCAGCAGCCCGAGGCTGCGCGCGGCGAGACCTCCGGGGCTCCGCAGGCCCGCTTCGAGAGCGCGGCCGGTTCCGGCGCGCCCGCCCGTCCGACTCCGGGGCCGCGTCCGGGTCCCGCCGCCCGTCCGGGTCCCAAGCCCGGTCCGGCGCCTCGTCCCGGGCAGCCTTCCGGCGGTGGCGGCGGCGGTCAGCAGCAGGCTCCGCGTCCGGGTGCGCCCGCAGGCGGCGGCCCGCGTCCTGGTCCCGGTCCCAAGCCGGGTCCGCGTGGCCCGCGTCCGGGTAACAACCCGTTCTCGTCCAACGCCAGCGGCATGGGCCAGTCGCGTCCGCCGCGTCCCGGCGGCAACCGCGACGGCGGTGGCCCCGGTCAGCGCGAGCGTCGTGAGGGTCCGCCGCGTGACGGCGCGATGCCGCGTCCGCCGCGTCCCGGTGGCGGCGGCGAGGCCGGTCCGCGTCCTGCGGGTCCGCGTCCCGGTCCGCCCGGTGCGGCCGGTCCGCGTCCGGGTCCCGGCGCCGGTGGTCCGCGTCCGGGTGGGCCGCGTCCCAACCCGATGATGATGCCGCAGGGTCGTCCTGCCGGTCCGGGCGGTGGCCCGCGTCCCGGTGGCGGCGGCGGTGGCGGTCGTCCCGGCGGCGGTGGCGGCGGTGGCCGTCCCGGCGGTGGCGGCGGTCGTCCCGGCGGCGGCGGCGGCTTCGCCGGTCGTCCCGGTGGCGGCGGCGCAGGTCCCCGTACCGGCACCGGTGGTCCCGGTGGTGGCGGCGGTGGCTTCGGCGGTCGTCCGGGTGGCGGTGGCCGTGGCCGCGGCGGTGGCACGGCGGGTGCGTTCGGGCGTCCCGGCGGCCGTCCCGCGCGTGGTCGTAAGAGCAAGCGTCAGAGGCGCCAGGAGTTCGACAACATGTCGGCGCCGGCGATCGGCGGTGTGCAGGTCGCTCGCGGCAACGGCGCGACGATCCGCCTGCCGCGCGGCGCGTCGCTGTCCGACTTCGCCGACCGCATCGGCGCGAACCCCGCCTCGCTCGTGCAGATCATGCTGCACCTCGGCGAGATGGTGACCGCGACCCAGTCGGTCAACGAGGAGACGTTGCAGCTCCTCGGCGCCGAGCTCGACTACAACATCCAGGTCGTCAGCCCGGAGGAGGAGGACCGCGAGCTTCTCGAGGCCTTCGACATCGAGTTCGGCGAGGACGAGGGCGACGAGGGCGACCTCGCCGCGCGTCCGCCGGTCGTGACCGTCATGGGTCACGTCGACCACGGTAAGACCAAGCTGCTCGACGCCATCCGTAAGACCAACGTGGTGGCGCGCGAGGCCGGTGGCATCACCCAGCACATCGGTGCCTACCAGGTCGCCACGACGCACGAGGGCGAAGACCGCAAGGTCACCTTCATCGACACCCCGGGTCACGAGGCGTTCACCGCCATGCGTGCCCGAGGCGCCAAGTCCACCGACATCGCGGTGCTGGTGGTCGCGGCCGACGACGGTGTGAAGCCGCAGACGATCGAGGCGCTCAACCACGCCCAGGCGGCCGACGTGCCGGTCGTGGTCGCGGTGAACAAGGTCGACAAGGAGGGTGCCGACCCCAACAAGGTCCGCGCCCAGCTCACCGAGTACGGCCTGGTCGCCGAGGAGTACGGCGGCTCGACCCTCTTCGTCGACATCTCGGCGAAGAACGGCACGGGCATCGACAACCTCCTCGAGGCGATCCTGCTCACCGCCGACGCCGAGCTCGACCTGCGGGCCAACCCGACGATGGACGCCCAGGGCATCGCGATCGAGGCGCACCTCGACAAGGGCCGCGGCCCCGTCGCGACCGTCCTGGTCCAGCGCGGCACGCTGCGCGTGGGCGACTCGATCGTGTGTGGCGAGGCCTTCGGCCGCGTCCGCGCGATGCTCGACGACAACGGCGACCCGGTCGAGGAGGCCACGCCGTCCCGTCCGGTCCTGGTCATGGGTCTGACGGCCGTGCCGAGCGCCGGTGACAACTTCATCGTCGTCACCGACGACCGGATGGCCCGCCAGATCGCCCAGCAGCGCGCGGCGCGCAAGCGCAGCGCCGACATGGCGAAGTCGAGCCGTCGCCGCACCCTCGAAGAGCTGTTCAGCGACCTTGAGAAGGGTCGCGTCGACGAGCTCAAGCTCATCATCAAGGGTGACGTGTCCGGTTCGGTGGAGGCCCTGGAAGACGCCCTGCTCAAGATCGACGTCGGCGACGAGGTCAGGCTCCGTGTCCTGCACCGCGCGGTCGGCGCCATCACCGAGTACGACGTCAACCTGGCCGTCGCCGACGACAACGCGGTCATCATCGGCTTCAACGTCCGCCCCGAGCCTCGGGCGCGCGACCTGGCCGAGCGCGAGGGCGTCGACATCCGCTACTACTCGGTCATCTACCAGGCGATCGAGGAGATCGAAGCGGCGCTCAAGGGCATGCTCAAGCCCGAGTTCGAAGAGGTCCAGATGGGCACCGCAGAAGTCCGCGAGGTCTTCAAGGTGCCGAAGATCGGCAACGTCGCCGGTTCGCTGGTCCGCTCCGGCACGATCGTCCGCAACAGCAAGGCCAGGGTGATCCGCGATGGCGTCGTCATCGCCGACAACCTGACCGTCTCGTCCCTGCGTCGCTTCAAGGATGACGCCACCGAGGTCCGCGAGGGCTTCGAGTGCGGCATCGGTGTCGGTTACAACGACATCCGGATCGACGACACGATCGAGACGTTCGAGATGCGGGAGAAGCCGCGGGTCTGACCCGCGGCCGGGCGCCCGGCGGAACCTCCGCCGGGCGCCTCTCGCACGCCCGGGCCCCCTTCCCACCGCAGCGGGCCGGTCGTGCTTCCACCCCACCAGGCCAAGCGGTGGTTTCACACGATGTATGTGGGTGCTCTGACCCTGGACATCCTGCTCGGCGACGTGCGTTCGCTGAAGCAGAAGCGCTCTGTCGTCCGTCCTCTGATCGCCGAGCTGCAGCGACGTTACCCGTCCATCGCGGTGGCCGAGACCGGCCATCTTGACCTGCATCGCAGGTGCGAGGTGGGCGTCGCGGTGATCTCCGCCTCCGCGGGTAACTGCAAAGAGGTGATGGACGCCTGCGAGCGGATGGTGGCCTTCCGCCCTGAGATCGAGTTGCTGTCAGCCAGACAGCGCCTCTACAACGACGAAGATTGAACGACAGCACGGCCAGGTCGTGCGTGAGGGGGAGCGAACATGGTGGATGCCGCACGAGCGAGCAAGCTCGCCGACCGCATCCAGCAGATCGTCGCCGAGATGCTGGAGCGCCGGATCAAGGACCCGCGCCTGGGCTTCGTCACCGTGACCGACACGCGGATCACGGCTGACCTGCGTGACGCGACGGTGTTCTACACAGTGTTCGGCTCCGACGCGGAGCGGTCCGACACCGCGGCCGCCCTGGAGAGTGCCAAGGGCATCATCCGCGCCGAGGTGGGCCGCCAGACCGGCGTGCGCTTCACCCCGACGCTGACGTTCCGGCACGACCCGCTGCCCGACAGCGCCCGCCAGCTCGACGACCTGATCAACGCCGCCAGGGCGCGGGACGCCGAGGTGGCGCGCCGGGCCGAGGGCGCGGCCTACGCCGGCGAGGCCGACCCCTACAAGAAGCCCGATGAGGGTGAGGACGACCAGGCGTGACGTCGCACGTGCGCGCCCGAGCCGAGCAGCCCTCCCAGGAGGCCACGGACATCCCCGAGGCCGCCTGGGAGCGCGCGGTCCAGCTCATCGGCCAGGTCGACGAGGTCGCCCTGGCCTGTCACGTGTCGCCCGACGGCGACGCGCTCGGCTCGATGCTGGCCGTCGGTTACGTGCTGCGCTCGATCGGCAAGCGGGTCGTGGCCTCCTTCGGTGACCAGTACTTCGCGGTCCCGCGGATCCTGCGGTTCCTGCCGGGGCAGGAGATGTTGTGCCCGCCGGCCGACTATCCCGAGGCCCCGGCGTTGATGATCACCTTCGACTCCTCCACGTTCGAGCGGCTGGGCCTGCTCAGCCCCAACGCGGCCAGGGCGGAGGAGGTCATCGTGATCGACCACCACCCGTCCAACGCCGGGTTCGGCACGCACAGCCTCATCGACCCGCGGGCGGCGGCCACGGCCATGCTGGCCGAGCAGCTCATCTACCGGCTCGGCGGCAGCCTCGACCGGGACATCGCCACCTGCCTGTACACCGGCCTGGTGACCGACACGGGCTCCTTCCGCTACGCCTCCACCACGCCGGCCGTGCACCGGATGGCGTCCCGGCTGGTGGCCACGGGCCTGCACACCGACGAGATCGCCCGCGAGCTGTGGGACCGCTCGCCGTTCGGCTACCTCAAGGTGCTGGCCAGGGCGCTCGACCGGGTGCAGCTGGAGGGCTCGATGGTCTGGACGTACGTGCCGCGGGTCGATCGGGCCGCGTACGGGCTGCCGTACTCGGAGATCGAGGGCATGATCGACATCGTCCGCCGTACCGACGAGGCCGAGATCGCGGTCGTGCTCAAGGAGGACGACCACGGCGACTGGCAGGTGTCGACCAGGTCCAAGGGCGGGGTCGACGTGGCGGCCGTGTGCGCCGCGCTGGGCGGCGGCGGGCATCACAACGCGGCCGGGTTCACCTCCTACGACAGCGTGGAGGAGACCATGGCCAAGTTCAGACGAGAGCTGGGGAAGGCTGGATGGCCGAGAGCGGTCTGATCATCGTCGACAAGCCGGGCGAGTGGACCTCGCACGACGTGGTGGCCAAGATGCGGCGCATCGCGGGCACCCGCCGCGTCGGGCACGCCGGCACGCTCGATCCGATGGCCACGGGCGTGCTGGTGATCGGGGTGGAGAAGGCGACCCGGCTGCTCGGGCACCTGGCGCTGACCGAGAAGGTCTACGAGGCCACGATCCGGCTGGGCGTGTCGACCAACACCGACGACGCCGAGGGCGAGACCGTCGCCACGGCGTCGGCGGCGGAGGTGGGCGCGGCCGAGGTGCACAAGGGCGTCGAGGCGCTCACCGGCGCCATCATGCAGGTGCCGCCGCAGGTCAGCGCCATCAAGGTCAACGGGCAGCGGGCGTACAAGATGGCCCGCGCGGGCGAGGAGGTCGCGCTCGCGGCCCGGCCCGTCACCGTGTACGGCTTCGACGTGCTCGACATCAGGGCCGTCGGCGACGTCGTGGACGTCGACGCGGTCGTCACCTGCTCCAGCGGCACCTACATCCGGGCCCTGGCCCGGGACCTGGGGGCCGCGCTCGGCGTCGGCGGCCACCTGACGAGCCTGCGCCGGACCCGGGTCGGCCCCTACGACCTGTCGCTGGCCCGCAGCATCGACCAGCTCGCCGAGGAGTGCGTGGTGCTGCCCATCGGCGAGGCGGTGTCGGCGGCGTTCCCGCGCCGGGACGTGACCGCCGAGGAGGCGCGCGTGATCGGCCACGGCGGCCGGCTGCCCGCGGCCGGGCTCGGGGCCGGGCCGATCGGCGTGTTCGGGCCGGAGGGCGAGCTGCTGGCGCTGGTGGAGGAGCAGGGCCGGATCGCCAAGCCCCTGGCCGTGTTCGCGGGCTGAGCCACGGCCTTCGCTCGTCAGGCGGGTTGACGGGCTGAGCCGCGGCCTTCGCTCGTCAGGCGGGTTTGCGGGCGACCAGGATGTCGCGGACGATCGCCTGGTCGACCCAGTGCTCGAAGTCGGGGTAGTCCATGACCTCCAGGCCCGCGCCGGCGAGGATCGCGGCCAGCTCGGCGCTCTTGCCGCCGTAGGTGTTCCAGGAGATGCCCATCGCGCCGCCGGGGCGCAGCAGCTCGGCCCAGACCGGCACGGCCTGCCGCAGCAGCTCCAGCGGGCTGCGGGACAGGCCGCCGCCGCCCTTGCTGCCGTGCTGGACGCCGTAGGGGGCGTCGGTCACGACGACGTCGAACGTGCGGGGCTTGAAGAACTCGCGGCTCTTGAGCGTGTCGGCGTTGACCACGGCCAGCTGCTGCACGTCGCCCGCCTTGACGGCCTCCTTCGACAGCCCGAACGTGACGTTGAGCCGCCGCCCCACCAGCGCCCGCGCCCGCCGCACCGGCACGGTTTCGGCGGTGTGCTTGAGCCGCTTGTTGCGCAGCCAGGTCTTGATGAACGTCGTGTACGCCTCGAAGTCCTTGCCGTCGACGTCGAGGCCGTAGGCGTCGTAGCCGTACATGAGGGCCTGGTTGAGGGTGGTGCCGCGGCCGCACATCGGGTCGAACACCGACAACCTGCCGGACATGGGCCGGTCGGAGGCGAGCACGGTGACGTTGAGCAGCAGCTTGGTGAAGTGCTCGTTGGTCTTGCCGGCGTATTTCTGGATGGTCAGCAGGTCGCTGCTCAGCCGGTCGAGGGGGCGCATGGCCAGCGGGCGCAGCAGGTCGCCCTCGACGCCGAAGACCGCGTAGACGGAGGACAGGTTGGACAGCAGCGCGACGTCGGGCTCGGAGAGCGGCTCGGCGGTCTCGAACGTGATGTACGGGACGCCGCCGATGGTGGTCTCCGCGCTGTCCAGCACGGTGTTCTCGATGGCGTGGTCGCTGAAGACGGCCAGCTCGCCCCTGGTCAGACGTGGGGAGCTCTCGCCGTAGACCCGGTTGAAGGCGGGCAGGATCAGGAGCGCGTATCGAGGCATGATGGCTCATCCTACTTGCGGGAATACCGCGCTCCGCCCCTCGATTGGAGGTGAGCGGGAGGTGCATGGCAGGCTTGTGTCGGATTGATCTGCCACGAACGAATGGGGCCTAGCGTGCGGGGTTCGAGAAGGTCTGTGGTGACCATCGGCGTGTACGACGGGGTCCATCGCGGGCATCGCAAGGTGATCGAGCGGACGGTCGAGCTGGCCCGTGAGCGGGGGGCGCGCAGCGTGGCGGTCACGTTCGAGCCGCATCCCGACGAGGTGGTGCGGCCGGGCACCCGGCGGGCGCGGCTGACCACGCTCAAGCGGCGCGCCGAGCTGCTGTCCGAGCTGGGCATCGACGACGTCGAGGTGGTGGAGTTCACCCTCGACCTGTCCAGGACGAGCCCCGACGACTTCGCCCAGGGCGTGCTGAGCGAGCGCCTCGGGGCGGCGGTGGTCGTGGTGGGTGCGGACTTCACGTTCGGGCACCACGCCGCCGGCGACGTCGAGACGCTGCGCACGCTGGGCGACAAGTACGACTTCGAGGTCGAGGTGGTGCCCCTGCTCGACGGCGTCTCCTCGACCTCCGCGCGCGAGCTGATCGTCGCCGGTGACGTCGAGGGCGCCGCGGCCGAGCTGGGCCGTCCCCATCGGGTGGAGGGCGTGGTGGTGCGCGGCTACCAGCGGGGGCGGCAGCTCGGCTTCCCGACCGCCAACGTCGAGACGCCGCAGCAGACGGCCATCCCGGCCGACGGGGTCTACGCGGGGTGGCTGGAGTGCGTCCCGGTGGCCAACCTGCCCGCGCCGTACGAGGGCGAGCGGTGGCCGGCGGCGATCTCGGTGGGCACGAACCCGACGTTCGAGGGCGTGCCGCGTACCGTGGAGGCGTACGCGCTCGACCGCGACGACCTGGAGCTCTACGGGGTGCACGTGGCGGTGGAGTTCGCCGCCCGGCTGAGGGGCAACACCCGCTTCGAGTCGATCGAGGCGCTGATCGACCAGATCCACGCCGACGTCGACGCCGCCCGCCGCATCACGTCGTGACACCGGCCGCGGCGGGCGCGGGACGTTCGCGGGCGCGAAACGCTTGACTCCGATGGTAACCTTGCATGTCGGCTCTGTAACGGTGGCGCTGCTGCGCTGCCCATGACGGCCTTCACGCGGCGACTGTAGGCACGCACGGTCGTTCGCACTCTCATCTCATTCGCGCGTGTCCGTAGATCGAAGGAGAGCCGTGTCCCTCGACACCGCTGCCAAGAAGACCATCATCAGTGAGTACGCGACGGCCGAAGGCGACACCGGTTCGCCCGAGGTGCAGATCGCGCTGCTCAGCAAGCGCATCAGCGAGCTCACCGAGCACCTGAAGACGCACAAGCACGACCACCACAGCCGTCGTGGCCTGCTTCTGCTCGTCGGTCGCCGGCGTCGTCTGCTGAAGTACCTGCAGAAGGTCGACATCCAGCGTTACCGTTCGCTCATCGAGCGACTCGGTCTGCGCCGATAGCATGAAAGGGAGCGGCGCCCGGCGCCGCTCCCTTCTCATATGGCTCCGCCCATGTGGGTAGGAGCACACACGACCGGCGCGTCGTGGCGGCGAGCCGCCGCGCCGTCGGCGTACAACTGAATATCCGAGACACACAGCCCCCGCGTCCGATTCAGCACCATGCGACCCGCGACGCCTGCGGGCCGGTCCTCGGTAGTGGCTTCCGGTACGAACGACCGGGCGCTTCGATCGAAGACCGGCGCTGCACCTTCTATGGGGGACACGCTGACGGATCGCCGCCACCGTGCCACCGGGCACGACGGATGGGCAGCCGTCCGACGAGCGGGTCCCTTCATAGGCACGAGGGTGCCGGTGAGAAAAGAGGGCGCGGGTGACCGACCACAAGGAGGTCCCCCGTGGAGGGTGTCCACACCGCTGAAGCCGTCATTGACAACGGCTCTTTCGGCACGCGCACGGTCCGGTTCGAGACCGGTCGTCTCGCGCGCCAGGCGGCGGGTTCCGCCGTCGCCTATCTCGACAACGACACGATGGTGCTCTCGGCCACCACCGCGTCCAAGGCTCCCAAGGAGAACTTCGACTTCTTCCCGCTCACGGTCGACGTCGAGGAGCGCATGTACGCCGCGGGCCGCATCCCCGGCTCGTTCTTCCGCCGTGAGGGCCGTCCGTCCGAGGACGCGATCCTGACCTGCCGCCTGATCGACCGGCCGCTGCGCCCGTCGTTCGTCAAGGGTCTGCGCAACGAGATCCAGGTCGTCGCCACGGTCATGGCGCTCAACCCCGACCACCTCTACGACGTGGTCGCCATCAACGCCGCCTCGCTGTCCACGCAGCTCGCCGGGCTGCCGTTCTCCGGCCCGATCGGCGGCGTGCGGGTCGCGCTGATCGAGGGCCAGTGGGTGGCCTTCCCGACGCACCCCGAGCTGGAGCGGGCCACGTTCGACATGGTCGTGGCGGGCCGCCTGCTCGACGACGGCGACGTCGCGATCATGATGGTCGAGGCCGAGTCCACCAAGGACACGCTCAAGCTGGTCGCCGACGGCGCGGTCGCGCCGACCGAGGAGACCGTCGCGCAGGGCCTTGAGGCCGCCAAGCCGTTCATCAAGGTGCTGTGCGAGGCGCAGTCCCGCATCGCGCAGGTCGCCGCCAAGGAGACCGCCGAGTACCCGGTCTTCCTCGACTACCAGGACGACGTCTACAACGCGGTCGAGGCCGCGATCAAGACCGAGCTGGCCGCCGCGCTGACCATCGCCGGCAAGCAGGAGCGCGAGACCGAGCTCGACAAGGTCAAGGCGCTGGCCGCCGAGCGGCTGCTGCCCGAGTTCGAGGGGCGCGAGAAGGAGATCTCCGCCGCGTTCCGCTCGGTGATGAAGAAGCTCATGCGTGAGCGGGTCGTCAAGGAGGGCGTCCGCATCGACGGCCGCGGCACCAAGGACATCCGCGCCCTGTCGGCCGAGGTCCACGTGGTGCCCCGGGTGCACGGCTCGGCCCTGTTCGAGCGCGGCGAGACCCAGATCCTGGGCATCACCACGCTGAACATGCTGCGCATGGAGCAGAACATCGACACGCTCAACCCCGAGCGGACCAAGCGCTACATGCACAACTACAACTTCCCGCCGTACTCCACCGGTGAGACGGGCCGCGTGGGCTCGCCCAAGCGCCGCGAGATCGGTCACGGCGCACTGGCCGAGCGGGCGCTCATCCCGGTGCTGCCCTCGCGCGAGGAGTTCCCGTACGCCATCCGCCAGGTCTCCGAGGCCCTCGGCTCCAACGGCTCCACCTCGATGGGCTCGGTCTGCGCGTCCACGATGGCGCTGCTGGACGCCGGTGTGCCGCTCAGGGAGATGGTCGCCGGCATCGCGATGGGCCTGATCAGCGAGGGCGGCAGCTACGTCACGCTGACCGACATCCTCGGCGCCGAGGACGCCATGGGCGACATGGACTTCAAGGTCGCCGGCACCAAGGACGTCATCACCGCCCTGCAGCTCGACACCAAGCTCGACGGCATCCCCGCCTCCGTGCTGGCCGCCGCGCTGAAGCAGGCCAAGGGCGCCCGCCTGGCGATCCTCGACGTGATGCAGGAGGCGATCGACTCCCCGGCGGAGATGAACCCGACCGCGCCGCGCATCATCACGATCAAGGTCCCGGTCGACAAGATCGGCGAGGTCATCGGCCCGAAGGGCAAGATGATCAACCAGATCCAGGACGACACGGGCGCCGAGATCACCATCGAGGACGACGGCACGATCTACATCGGCGCCACCGACGGGCCCTCCGCCGAGGCGGCCCGTTCGGCGATCAACGGCATCGCGAACCCGCACATGCCCGAGGTCGGCGAGCGTTACCTGGGCACGGTCGTCAAGATCGCGGCCTTCGGGGCGTTCGTCTCGCTCATGCCCGGCAAGGACGGCCTGCTGCACGTCTCCCAGATCCGCAAGCTGCACGGCGGCAAGCGCATCGAGAACGTCGAGGACGTCATGGGCGTCGGCGAGAAGATCCAGGTCGAGATCGCCGAGATCGACGGCCGGGGCAAGCTCTCCCTCGTGCCCGTCGAGGTCATCGAGAAGGAGGCCGCCGAGAAGGAGGCCAAGGCCGCGGCCGGCGCCGAGGACGGCGAGGCTCCCGCGCCCGAGGCCGACTCCGCCGCCGCCGAGGACAAGCCGGAGCGGCCCCGCCGCACCCGGACCCGCGTGCGCACCAGCCGCCCCAACGAGGGCGACGACCGCAACTCGTGACCGGGCAACCACAGTTCTCGGCACCCCCGAAGCAGGAGGCCTCGTGATGACCACCACGCTGCACCCCGGCAAGGACGGAGCCGGGGTCGTCAGGCGCACCGTCCTGCCGGGCGGGCTCCGTGTGGTGACCGAGACCATGCCGACCGTGCGTAGCGTCGCGGTCGGCATGTGGGTCGGCATCGGCTCGCGTGACGAGGCCCCCGAGCACATGGGGGCCACCCACTTCCTCGAACACCTGCTGTTCAAGGGCACGCCCACGCGGGACGCGATGGAGATCTCGGCCTCCATCGAGGGCATCGGCGGCGAGATCAACGCCTTCACCGCCAAGGAGTACACCTGCTACTACGCGCGGGTCCTCGACGAGGACCTGCCCGTGGCGGTCGACGTGCTCGCCGACGTGGTGACCAGCTCGCTGATCACCGAGGAGGACGTCGAGTCCGAGCGCGGGGTGATCCTGGAAGAGATCGCCATGCACGACGACGACCCGTCCGACGTGGTGCACGAGCAGTTCGCCGCCGCGCTCTACGGCGACTCGCCGATCGGCCGGCCCATCCTGGGCACGGTCGACTCGATCAACGCCCTGGGCCAGGAGCGCATCGCCGAGTACTACCACCGGTACTACCGGCCGCGTACGACGGTGGTGTCGGTGGCGGGGAACGTGCGGCACGAGGAGGTCGTCGAGCTGGTCGCCCGCGCGTACGAGCGGGCGGGCGCGCTGGAGGGCCCCTACGAGTTCGCCCCGCCGCGCACCAGCGGTCCGGGCGCCGAGACCCGTTCCGGGGTCAGGGTGCTGGACCGGCCGACCGAGCAGGCCAACCTGGTGCTCGGCACGACCGGCATGTCCCGCACCGACGACCGCAGGTTCGCGCTCGGCGTGCTCAACGCCGCGCTGGGCGGCGGCATGTCCTCCCGGCTCTTCCAGGAGATCAGGGAGAAGCGCGGGCTGGCCTACTCGGCCTACAGCTACACCTCGGCCTACGCCGACACCGGGCAGTTCGGGATCTACGTGGGCTGCCTGCCCTCGAAGATCGACGACGTGCTCAAGATCTGCCGCGACGAGGTGTCCCGGGTGGTGGCCGAAGGCATCACCGCCGACGAGATCATGCGCGGCAAGGGGCAGATGCGCGGCGGGCTGGTGCTCGGGCTGGAGGACACCGGGTCGCGCATGTCGCGGATCGGGAAGAACGAGCTGGTCTACGACGAGCTGATGTCGGTCGACGAGGTGCTGGCCCGGATCGAGGCGGTCACCCCCGACGAGATCGGGGAGGTCGCCCGTGACGTCCTGAGCCGGCCGCTCACGCTGGCCGTCATCGGGCCGTACGGGGACAAGGACTTCTCGGAGGCCATCGCCTGACCGGGTTCGCCCCGGCCGGGGTCGTCTTGAAGGGGGAGAGCGGGATTCCGCTCTCCCCCTTCACGGTCCGGGGGGTGCTTGGGAGGGGGTGGCGGGCGTAATAGGGTTGGGGGCGTGATCAGGGTTGGTGTGCTGGGCGCGCGTGGTCGCGTGGGCGTCGAGGTGTGCAAGGCGGTCGAGGCTGCGGACGACCTGGAGCTGGTGGCCGCGCTCGACAAGGACGATCCCGTCGAGGGGCTCGAAGGCGCCGAGGTGGTGGTCGACTTCACCCATCCCGACGTGGTCATGGGCAACCTGGAATGGGCCATCGCCCACGGCGTGCACCCGGTGGTGGGCACCACGGGGTTCGACGCCGGCCGGCTGGAGACCGTGCGCGGGTGGCTGGAGCGTTCGCCGGGCGTCAACTGCCTGATCGCCCCCAACTTCGGCATCGCGGCGGTGCTCATGATGCACTTCGCGCAGCAGGCGGCCCGCCACTTCGAGTCCGTCGAGATCATCGAACTGCACCACCCGAACAAGGCCGACGCCCCTTCGGGCACCGCCCGGCGTACCGCTGAGCTGGTGGCCGAGGCGCGCGGCAAGGCCGGGCTCGGCGGGATGCCCGACGCCACCAGCACCGCCCTCGACGGCGCCCGCGGCGCCGACGTCGGCGGGGTGCACGTGCACGCGGTGCGTCTGTCCGGGCTGATCGCCCACCAGGAGGTGCTGCTCGGCGGCGACGGCGAGATCCTCACCATCCGGCACGACACGATGAGCAGGTCGGCGTTCACGCCGGGCGTGCTGCTGGGCGTGCGCCGGGTGCGCGAGCTGCCCGGCCTCACCGTGGGCCTGGAGCCCCTGCTCGACCTGTGACCGCTGCACGACGTGCCCATGACCGCATGTGACTGGGGTCATGGGCACGTCGTGAGGAGAGGGTCCCGGCTCCGCACAGCCGGGCCTACGATCATCAACACTAATACCAGCGGCGTGGTCCACCCGAAACATGAGACCGTGTCGTCATGGTGCGATGGGCCGACCCCGGCGAGCTGGCCGGGCTGATCTCTGTGGAACTGGCCGCCGACAAGCTGTTCGAGCAGGCCGGCATAGTCTTCCCGGCGGGCACGACGATGGTCGAGGACGTCACGGACGCGACCTCGGTGCTGGTCGAGGGCGACCCGCCGGCCGGGTTCGCGCTGATCGGCCGGGTCGACGGCAACCTGCATCTCGACCAGCTCGCGGTGCACCCCGACCACATGCGGCAGGGCATCGGCGGGCGGCTGGTGGAGGCGGTGGCCGACCACGCGCGGGCGGTCGGGGCGCCGGCGGTCACGCTGACGACGTTCCGCGACGTGCCCTGGAACGCCCCCTGGTATGAGCGGCACGGCTTCGCGGTGCTGCCCGAGGCCGAGTGGGGGCCGGAGCTGCGGGCGCTGGTGGAACACGAGCGCGAGCTGGGCATCGAGGTGGCGCCGCGGGTCGTGATGCGCCGATAGCCTGGGCGGGTGAGCCGGTTTCGTGATGAGTTGTGGCAGGTCGTCGGCGGTGTGTACGACCAGATCCTGGCCCACCCGTTCCTGTCGGGGCTGACCGACGGATCCCTGCCGCGGGAGGCGTTCCGCCACTACGTGGTGCAGGAGGCGCACTTCCTGCCCGACTACGCCAGGGCGCTGGCGGCGTGCGCGGCGCGTTCGCCGGAGCCGTCCGGTGTGCAGCGCTTCGCCCGCGACGCCGCCATGACCGTCGAGGTGGAGCACAGCCTGGTGGTGGAGCTGCTGGCCGCGTTCGGGCTGGACGAGGCCGACGCGCGCAAGACGCCCGCCGGGCCCACGACGGTCGGGTACACGTCGTACCTGGTCCGCACGTGCTCGCTGGGCACGTTCCCGGAGGCGCTGGGCGCGATCGTGCCCTGTTACTGGATCTACGCCCGGGTCGGCGAGACCCTGCTCGGCCGGTCCTCTCCCGACCCGCTCTACGCCTGGTGGATCGACACCTACGGCGGCGAGGGCTACCAGGAGACCGTGGCGGGAGTGCTCGATCTGCTGGACGGGCTGGCGCCGGCCGGCGAGGAGCGGCTGCGGCTGCTCGACCGCGCGCTCACCACCGCCCGCTACGAGTGGATGTTCTGGGACGCGGCCTGGCGCCGGGAAGGCTGGCCATGCGGCTGAGGGACCTCCTCCAGGCCGGCCAGCTCGCCCTGAAGGTGCTGACCGGGCACGACCTGCTCGACCGGCGCGTACGCGGCGTCGCCACGACCGACCTGCCCGACCCGGCCATGTTCGTCAAGGCGGGCGAGCTGGTGCTCACCGAGCTGACCTGGCACACCGGCCCGTCCTCCTCGCGCGACTTCGTCGCCAAGCTCGGGGACGTGGCGGCGCTGGTCGCCGGCACCGCGCTCAAGGTGCCGCCGGCCGACCTGATCGACGCCTGCGCCGAGGCCGGGCTGCCACTGCTCACCCTGCCGGTGGACGTGCCGTTCAGCCAGGTCACCGAGCACGTCCTGCGGGCCCTGATCGCCGAGCTGGGCACGCCGCCGCGGCCCGCGTACGCCGCCCGCAGGCGGCTGGCAAGCACCCTGGTCGACGGCGGCAGCCTCACCAAGCTCGTCACGGCGGTGGCGGGCGAGCTGGACGTGCCCTGCTGGGTGCTCTCGCCCACGGGCCGGGTGGTCGTCGGCTCCCAGCCGCTGGACGCCGCGGCCCGGCTGCGGCTGGCGCACACGTTCCTGACCGCCCGTTTCCTGCCCGGGATGGTGACGCAGGAGGACGGCACGGCGCTGTCGGTGTTCCCGGTCAGCAAGGGGGCGCCGCACCGCATCGCCAACTGGTTCCTGGCGTACGCGGGGGAGCAGGTGCAGGGCGAGAACGAGGACCTGGTCGTCGAGCTGGCCGCGCTGGTGGCGCTGGAGCGCTCGCGGCTGGAGGCGGCGCAGCGCATCGAGCGGCGGGTGCTCGACCAGCTCCTGACGCTGCTGGAGTCGGGCGACGCGGCGCTGCCCGGCGTGGTGTCGCGGCTGCACACGCTGCACGTGGAGACCGAGCACGGCCTGCTGGCCGTCGCCCTGTCGGCGCGGCTCGACGGCGGCGGCGACGAGGTCGCCGTGCCCGTGCTGGACGAGCTGCTGCGGCCGCTGGCGCCCGGCATCGTCACGGCCACCGGCCCCGCCGAGGCGGTCGCGCTCGTCCCGCTGGCGGGCAACACGGCCGACGAGCTGACGGCCCACGTGCTCAGGGGCGCGCGCACCCTGGAGGCGGGGCTCGGTCAGGGCCGCATCACGCTCGGGGTGAGCAGCGTGACGACCGGCCCGGCGGCGCTGAGCAGCCTGATCGAGGAGGCCAGGCACGCGCTCACGCTGGCCGGCCTGAGCGGCGACCGGGTCAGCGTGATCACCGGCGACGACGTCAGCTCCCACCGCACGCTGCTGGCCGCCATCCCGGGGGAGCTGCGCCGGGCGTTCCGGTCGCGGCTGCTGGGGCGGCTGGAGTCGTACGACGCGGCCAACCAGACGGACCTGCTGGAGACGTTGCAGGCGTACCTGGAGGAGTCGGGCTCGTGGGCGGCCACGGCCGAGCGCCTGCACGTGCACGTCAACACGCTGCGCTACCGGCTGCGCCGGATCGAGGAGCTGACCGGCAGGTCGCTCAACTCCTGGGACGAGCGGGTCGACTTCATGCTGGCCCTCAGGATGCGCTGAGCCGCGCCCGCACCTCCTCCACACCCGGGTTGACCAGGGCGGAGCCGTCCGGGAAGACGACCGTGGGGATGAGCCAGGAGCCGCCGTTGAGCTCGGCGATGAGGTCGACGGCGCCGGGGGTCTCGTCCACGTCGATCTCGGTGTACGGGATGCCGGCGCGGGAGAGCTGCGCCTTCAGCCGGTGACAGTGACCGCACCAGGGAGCGCTGTACACGGTGATCATGTATTTCCGATTCGTTAGGTGGGTTTGACTGGTGGCGCAGACGCCGAATACTCTCATGTGCCAACTGGAGTTTACCGGTAGACACTGCAGCTAGGCGGGTTGACCGGTCGTGTGAAAGTAGGGTCCCCCGGTGGCCGATCTGCCTGTCTCCCGGCGTTCTGTCCTGCGGTCCGCCGCCTTCGCGGGGGCGCTCGCCGTGCTGCCCGGCCTGCTGTCGGCGTGCGGGCCGGCCGAGCAGGAGGCGGGGACGGCCGCCAAGAAGAGCCTCGACGTCCTGCGCGTCGCGCTGCCCTCCTCCATCGGGTCGCTGGACGCGGCCAAGGAGGCGGGCATCATGAACTACGTCGTGGCCCTCCTCGTGCAGGAGTCCCTGGTCGGCGTCGGCCCGGACGGCAGCCTCCAGCCGTCCCTGGCCGAGTCCTGGGCCAGGAAGGACGCCACCACCTACGTCTACAAGCTGCGCCCCGGCGTGACCTTCTCCGACGGCAGCCCGCTCACCGCCGCCGACGTGGTCGCCAGCCTGAACCTGCACGCCAGGAAGGGCTCGACCACCGCCTTCGCCTACGCCTACGCCAACGTGGACACGATCGAGGCCACCGGCGACGCCGAGGTGACGATCAAGCTCAAGAGCCCCGACGCGGCGTTCGCGTGGGTGCCCACGCCCGGCACGCTGCTGGTGACCAGCGCGAAGTTCATCGAGGCCACCGGCGAGCGCATCGGCACGCCGGAGGGCAAGCTGCTGGGGACGGGGCCGTACAAGGTGGCCGAGTTCGCCCCCGACTCGCACGTCACGCTGGAGCGCAACGACGCCTACCGGGGCGGCAGGCCGGCCTTCCGGCAGATCAGGATCGACTTCATCCCCGAGGAGTCCACCCGGCTGCTGGCCATGCGCGGCGACAACGTGGACGTCGCGCTCAACGTGCCGGCCGAGCAGATCGACCAGTGGAAGGCGGTGCCCGGCGCGCAGGTGCTGACCGCCGCCGACCGCTCGCTGGTCACGCTGGCCTTCAACACGGCCAAGAAGCCCTGGGACGACGTGCACGTGCGCCGGGCCGTCGCCCACGCCGTGGACCGCGAGGGCATCGTCAGGAGCGTGCTGCGCGGCCACGGCAAGGTCGCCACCGCCGTCCCGGACCCGGCCCAGTGGGGCGGCGTGCTGGACGAGGCGGAGGTCGCCGCCCTGTACGCGGCCATCCCCCAGTACGGCTTCGACCTGGCCCAGGCCAAGGCCGAGCTGGCGAAGTCGGCCACGCCGCAGGGGTTCGCCGACACGCTCACCTACCCGAGCAGCGGCCCGCAGCTCGGGCGGGCGGCGCTCACCCTGGCCGAGAACCTCAAGACCATCGGCATCACGCTGGAGGTCAAGGAGGTGCCGCTCGAACAGTGGATCGCCGACCTCGGCAAGCACGGCTCCGGCGTCTACCTCGGCTGGTACTTCGCCACCACCGGCGACCCCGCCGAGTACGTCCAGCAGCTCCTGCACGGCGGCGCCACCGGCGAGAACGGCACCAACATCGCCGAGTACGACAACGCCGAGGTGACCGGCCTGCTGGACCAGGCCAAGGCGGGCACCGACGACGCCGCCCGGGGCAAGCTGCTCGGCCAGGCGCTGGTCAGGGCGGCGGCGGACGTGCCGTACCAGCCGCTGTGGTGGGGCGAGGCGGCCACCGCGTTCGGCAGGGCGGTCGCCGCCGAGGGCTTCGGGCCCTACTTCTTCGTCGGCCCGTGGGCGACGAAGGTGGCCGCACGCTGATGACCGACGCCATCCACGCGAGCCGGACGGCCGGCACGCGCGACCCCATCGACGTGCATCAGGCGCTGGCCGGGATGCGTTATCCCGAGTCGGTGTCGCTGCACCCCGGCGGCGACCGCGTCGCCTGCGTGATCGACGGCGTCGCGTACGTCGTCGGCCTCGACGGCGCCATGGAGGCCGACGGCGACTGCCACGGACCGGTCCGCTGGCTGCCCGACGGGCGGCTGCTGCGCACGCCGTCGCCGTCCGAGCTGGCCGTCGAGGGCTGGCGGGCCCGCGTGGACGGCGAGATCGAGGACCTGATCCCCGGCGACGACGGCACCGTCCTGGTCCGGCTGGCCGACCCCGGCAGCGAGCGCGACGGCAGCCACCTGGGCCTGCGCGTGCACGACCCGTCCGACCCCTTCGTCCTGACGCCGGGCGGCCGGCTGCGCCGCCTGGCCTGGTTCGAGATCGGCGACGACCGCCCGCGCCGGCTCGCGCTGCCCGGCCTGACCGTGTGGGACGCCGACTGGCGCGGACGCCGCGCCCTGGCCGTGACCTCGGAAGACGAGACGCCCGCCGGGTACTACCGGCCCCGGCTCGACCTGGTCGAGGACGGCGAGGTGCGCACGTTGCACCGCACGTCCTGGCAGCTCGCCCGGCCCCGGCTGGCCCCGGGCGGACGGGCCGCCGTGGTGGTCGAGGGGCTGTCGATCGTCTCCGGCCGAGTCCTGCGGGCCGACCTGGTCACGGGGGAGGTCGCCCACCTGGGCGACCTGGACGACGTCACCGACCTCGGCTGGCTGGACGACGACACCCTGTGGTTCACCGGCTGGTCGGGCACCGGCGTGCACGGCGGGGTGCTCAGCGCCGCCGACGGCCGCGTCCTGAGCCGCTGGACGGCCCGGGGAACGCTGGGCGGCCGCGACGGCCAGCCCTCGCTGTCCGTGGACCGCACCGGCACGGTGGCCGCGGCCTGCTGGGAGAGCCCCGAGCAGCCGCCCGAGGTCGCCGTGGCCGTCCTGCGGGAAGGCGACTGGCGTGCGGTCACCGCGCTCAACGCCGGGCTGGCCGGGCTGGCGGCGCACCAGGAGGAGATCACCTGGACGGGCCGCGACGGCCTGCCGGTCAGCGGCCTGCTGCTCACCACCCCCGGCGCCGGAGAGGGACCCAGGCCGCTGGTCGTCATGGTGCACGGCGGGCCCACCTGGTTGTGGTCCAGCTCGTTCGCGCCCGCCGAGTCCAACCAGCTCGCCGTGCCGCTCGCGCACGCCGGCGCCGCCGTCCTGCTGCCGAACCCCAGGGGCAGCAGCGGCCGCGGCCAGGACTACGCCCGCGCGGTCATCGGCCAGGTCGGCGCGGCGGACCTGGACGACGTGCTGGCCGGCGTGGACCACCTGGTCGCCGCGGGTGTCGCCGACCCCGGCCGGACCGCGGTCATGGGCCTGAGCTACGGCGGATACCTGACCGCCTGGGCCGTCACCCGCACGAGCCGCTTCCGCGCCGCCGTCGTCATGTCCGGCGTGAGCGACTGGCTGAGCTTCTCCACCGCCAGCAACCTCGCGGGCGGCTTCGACCCGCTCTACCACGCCGGGGCCGACCCGGCCACCAGCGAGGGACGCGAACGCCTGGCCGCCCGCTCACCCGTGCACCACGCCGCCAAGGCCGCCGAGGCCGCCACCCCGACCCTGATCCTGCACGGCGAGCGCGACCGCACCACCCCTCCCGGCCAGGCCGAACAGCTCTATCGTGCCTGGTCGGCGGCGGGCGTGAGCACTCAGCTGGTCCTCTACCCTCGGGAGGGTCACGAGCTGGTCGAGCCCGCCCACCGCAGGGACGCGGCGGAGCGCGTGATCGGCTGGCTGACCGGGGGCGGGGTGTTGTGATGGGCTGGGCCGGGTTCCTGCTGCGCAGGTCCGCGGGCACCGCGGCCGTCGTGCTGCTGCTGTCGGCCGGCGTGTTCGGCCTGCTCTACCTGGCCCCGGGCGACATCCAGCAGACCCTGCTCGGCACCCGTCCGGCCACCGCCGACACGATCGCCGCCCTGCGGGGCCGCTACCACCTCGACGACCCCGTCGCCGTCCAGTACCTGCGCTGGCTCGGCGGCGTGCTCGGCGGCGACCTCGGCACCTCCATCAGGACCGGCCAGCCGGTCGCCGGGATGCTCGGCGAACGCCTGCCGCGCACGCTCGTCCTGACCGGCTACGGCACGCTCCTGGCCGCGCTGGCGGGCCTGCCGCTCGGCGTGCTGGGCGCGCTGCGCAAGGGCCGGGCGAGCGACCGCCTGGTGGTGACCGCCGGGGTGGTGGGGCTGAGCGCGCCGCCGTTCGCGGTCGGCCTGCTGCTGCTCGTGGTGTTCGCGCTCGGGCTCGGCTGGTTCCCCGTCTACGGCACGGGGGAGGGGTTCGCGAGCGAGTTGTGGCACCTGACGCTGCCCGCCGTCGCGCTGGCGGCCGGGGCGGCCGGGATGCTGCTGCGCTTCAGCAGGGCCGCGCTCGTCCGCGAGCTGGACCAGGACTACGTGGTCTTCGCCCGCGCCCGCGGCCTGAGCGCGCCCGTCGTGCTCGGCTACGCCATGCGCAACTCCCTGGTGCCCGTGCTGACCGCGGCCGGGCTCGTCGTCACCGGCATGCTCGCCGGGACCGTGCTGGTGGAGGTCACGTTCGCGCTGCCGGGGCTCGGGTCGCTGCTGGTCGACTCGGTCACCTTCAAGGACGTGCCGGTGGTGCAGGCGCTTGCGCTGCTGCTCACCCTCCTGATCGCCGCCGTCAACCTGCTGGTGGACGTCGCCTACTCGGTGGCCGATCCGCGCGTGCGGCTCGGCGGGGGCGCGTCGTGACCGCGCCGGCCCGCACGCGCGGGCGTGCCGTGATCCGCCGGTTCCCGATCGCCGTGCCGCTGGCGCTGGCCGTGCTCGTGGTCGTCGTGGCCGCCGCCGCGTTCGCGCCCTGGCTGGTCCCCGGCGCCACCGCGCAGGACCTGATGACCGGCATCTCCATGCCCGGCCCCGGCCACCCGCTCGGCACCGACGACCTGGGCCGCGACGTGCTGAGCCTGCTCGTCGCGGGGGCCCGCACCGCCGTGCCGGGGGCGTTCGCCGTGGCCGCCGGCTCCATGCTGATCGGCAACCTGCTCGGCCTGGCCGCCGGCTACTTCGGCGGCTGGACGGACACCCTGGTCATGCGCTGGGCCGACCTGATGTTCTCGCTGCCCGCGCTGCTGGTCGCGATCGTCGTGGCGGGCGTGCTCGGCGGCGGTTACGGCCTGGCCGTCGCCGTGCTGGTGGTGCTGTTCGCGCCCACCGACACGCGCGTGGTGCGCGGCGCGGTCCTGGAGCAGCGGCACCGGCCCTACGTCGAGGCGGCGCTGCTGAAGAACCTGTCGTCCTGGCGGATCATGACCCGGCACATCTGGCCGAACATCGTCCCGGTCAGCCTGGCCTCGGCCTTCCTGAACTTCGCCTTCGCCCTGGTCTCGCTGTCGTCGTTGTCCTTCCTCGGCCTGGGCGTCCCGGCCGGATCGCCCGACTGGGGGCGCACGCTGGCCGACAACCGCACCCAGCTGCTGGCCAACCCGTGGGCGGTCATCGCGCCCGGCCTGGCCGTGATCGTCACCGCCGCCGCGCTCAACCTGGTGGGCGACTGGCTGCACGAACGCTTCGAGCGGAGGGCCCGGTGACCATGCTGCGGGTGGCCGACCTGACCGTACGGCAGCCGGACACCGGCCGTACGCTGCTGTCGCAGGTGTCCTTCGAGGTCGCCGCCGGCGAGTCGGTGGCGATCGTGGGCGAGTCCGGCTCGGGCAAGTCGCTGACCGTCCGCGCGCTGCTCGGGCTGCTGCCCGCCGGGCTGGAGTCCACCGGCCTGGTCGAGATCGACGGGCGACGGGTCGACGACGACCCCAGGGCCAGGCGGCGGCAGCGCGGCGGCACGGTCTCGCTGCTCATGCAGGACCCGTTCACGCTGCTCAACCCCCTGCGCAGGGCCGGCAAGCAGATCGCCGACGGCCTGCCGGACGGCGCCGACCCCAACACCGAGGTGCCGCGGCTGCTGGCCGAGGTGGGCCTGCCGGCCGAGGTGGCGGGCCGCTACCCGTTCCAGCTCTCCGGCGGCATGCGGCAGCGGGTGGGCCTGGCCTGCGCGCTGGCCGCCGCGCCGCGGATCCTGCTGGCCGACGAGCCGACCACCGCCCTCGACGCCACCACGCAGCGCGAGGTGCTCGCCCTCATCCGCCGCATCCAGCGCGAACGGGACATGACGTTCCTGCTCATCACGCACGACCTGCGGCTGGCGTTCTCGATGTGCGACCGGGTCGTGGTCATGTACGCGGGCCGGGTCATGGAGGTCGGGCGCGCCGCCGAGCTGCGCAAGGAGCAGCGGCATCCGTACACGCGGGCGCTGCTGGCCGCCGAGCCGCCCGCCGACCGGCGGCTGCCGGTCATCCCGTCCGTGCCGGGCTCGGTGCCGGCTCACGACGCGGTGGCCGGGCGCTGCGGGTTCGCCGACCGGTGCGCGCACGCGGGCGAGGAGTGCCGCGCGGGCGTCCCGGCCCTGGTTCCGGTGCCGGGCGCGGAGGTTCGCCTGTCGGCCTGCGTACGGGCCGCCGCGCTGCCCGAGGCGCCGCCGCCCCCGCCGGGCGTGCCGTCGCCGCCGCGCACCGCCGCCGCGCCGCTGCTGGCGGTGACAGGCCTGCGGAAGACGTACGCGGGCGCGTCGCGGCCGGCCCTGGCCGGTGTTGACCTGACCGTGGCGCCGGGCGAGGTCGTGGCCGTCGTCGGCGAGTCGGGGTCGGGCAAGACCACGCTGGCCCGCTGCGTCACCGGCCTGGAACGCCCCGACGCGGGCGTCATCACCCTCGACGGGCTCGACTGCTCCGACCCCACCCGCATGTCCCGCCAGGCGGTGCGCCAGGCCCGCCGGACGGCACAGATGATCTTCCAGGACCCGTACTCGACGCTCAACCCGGCGCGTACCGTCGGTGCGACGCTCAAGGAGGCGCTCGCCGCCGACGGACGCCCCACGGACGTCGGCGCGCTGCTGCGCCTGGTGGGCCTCGACCCCGCACTCGCCCGCAAGCGCCCGGCCGGCCTGTCGGGCGGCGAGCGGCAGCGCGTGGCCATCGCGCGGGCCGTGGCCGGCGAGCCCCGCCTGCTGGTCTGCGACGAGCCCGTCTCCGCCCTCGACGTCTCCGTGCAGGCGCAGGTGCTCACCCTGCTCGCCGGGCTCAAGGAACGCCTGGGCATGGGCCTGCTGTTCATCACCCACGACCTGGCCGTCGTCCGCCAGCTCGCCGACCGCCTGTACGTGTTGCGGGCCGGCGAATGCGTCGAGACCGGCGACGTGGACCGGGTGCTGGACGCCCCCGCCCACCCCTACACCCGCGAGCTGCTGGCCAGCGTGCCCGACGGAAGCAGCCGCTGGCCCGGCTAGTCGTAGGAGATCAGCGTGAGCATCCGGCAGCCGCGCTCGCCGGTGGAGTAGACGTGGTCGACCTCGGCCCCGAACCGCACCGCGTCGCCCTCGCCCAGCCGCACCGACCACGAGTCGCTCTCGACCGTCACCTCGCCGGACACCACGTAGGCGTGCTCCACGGACCCGTGGCCGTGGGCGCTCCTGGCGCTGCGCGTCAGCGGCGGCAACTCGCCCTCGGCCAGCTCGAACCGCCGCCGGTCGGCCGCCGCGAACAGGCCGCGCACAGTCGTGTCGCCCACCGCCACCGGCAGGCCCTCGCTCCTGCGCAGCACCTCGGGCTCGGCGAGCCGGGTACGGGTCAGCTCGGCGAAGGTGAGCTCCAGCGCCCCCGCCAGCCGGGTCAGCACCTCGATCGTCGGGTTGGCCACGCCGCGCTCGATCTGTGAGATCAGCGCCTTGCTCACCCCGGTCAGCTCGGCCAGCTCGCGGACGCTGAACCCCCGGGCCAGCCGCGTGCGCCGCAGGTTGCCCGCCAGCGCGCCGCGCACCCCGGCGGCCTGCCCGTTGGTGACCGCGAGTTCCTGCCGCACGTGGTGAGTCCTTCCTGTCCCGGCGTCCACCCCCATCATGCCCTGCGCGTCAGGCCGTCTTGTCCAGGAAACCGGACACCGCGGAGACGAACGCGCCCGGGTCGTCCACCCACGGGAAGTGCCCGGCGCCGGGCAGCGTCACCGGCGTGGCGTCGCGGAACAGGGCGGCGAAGGGCCGCGCGTAGAGGCGGCAGGGGTGGACGTCCAGGTCGCCGGTCAGCAGCAGCGCCGGGGCGTCCAGCGCGGCCAGCCCGGCCCCGACCTCCTCGGGCGTCACCGGGGACGGCGCGTAGAAGCCGTCCGCCGCGGCCTCGCCGCACTCCTCCTCGGCACTGGCGGAATGGGCCGCGGCGCGTTCGGTCCAGGGGCCGTAGAAGAACCGGTGGCGCTCCACGCCCTCGTCCGCCAGGAACTCCGCCAGGGCGGCGGCGTACCACGGCTCGTGCGCGCGCAGCTCCAGACCGGCCTGCCAGTCCTCCTCGGTCGCCATGAAGCCGACGGCGACCGGTGAGGGCGCGACCAGGCACAACGACCTCAGGCGGGCCGGATGCAGCCCGGCGTACCGGACGGCCACGTTCGCGCCCGCCGAGTGCGCCAGCAGGTCCATGCGATCCAGCCCAAGGTGCTCCCGCAACGCCTCGACGTCCTCGGCCAGCCGGTCCCACCGGTACGTCCCGGGGTCGGCCGGGATCGCCGAGTCGCCGGTGCCCCGGCCGTCCAGCCGGATCAGCCGCCGGGGCAGGCCGCCGAGGTCGCCCAGGTAGCGGGAGGCGCGGCCGGGGCCGCCGGGCACGCACACCAGCGGCTCGCCCGTCCCGGATACGTGGTAGGCCAGCTCGGTCCCGTCGTGGGCGAGAAAGGAGGGCATAGGGCGATTATGCCGGGTGCCCGTGGTCGTCGGGCGGCGGATCCTCGAACCGCGGCCGCTGCGGCGGGCCGCCGCTCACCGACCGGACGATCGTCGCCGCGACGTGGTGCACCTTGAGGTTGCGGTCCTGGGAGACGTTGCGCAGGATCTCGAACGCCTGGTGCGCGGTGCACCGGCGCTGCGCCATGACGATGCCGATCGCCTGGTCGATGACCGGGCGGGTGCCGAGCGCCTCCTTCAGCTGCGCCGCCACCTCCCGCGTACGGGCCGCGCCGATCGCCACGTCGAACAGCACGCCGATCGTCGCGGCGCTCACCTGCGCCGCGACGTGCGTCCGCGCGGCGAAGCCGCCCGCGCCCGCCGAATAGAGGTTGAGCGTGCCCAGCAGCCGCCCCTCGGAGGTCAGCGGCTCGGCGTGCAGGCTGAGGATCCCGTGCGGCTGCGGGCAGAAGGACCCCCAGCGGGCGTCGCCGGCCGCCAGACCGGCCGCCGTGACCGCGCGCCCGGCCTCGATCGCGTCGAAGCTCGGCCCCCGCCCGGCCGCCGACTGCATGCCGTCGAGCACCCTGGCACGGGCGTGTGCGCACGCCGCCGAACGGATGCCGCGTTCGGTGCACAACGTCACGCTGACCAGCGGAGAGTCGGGCATCGCACGGGCGGCGACGACGACACTCCGCGCCAGTGCCCGTTCGAACTCGTCGATTCCGGCCGGAACAGCGGTCCTGTTCAACAAATCCCTCGCGCTCGGCTGCGGCTCACGCCTGCGACCAGACAGCCTGCCCCTCCAGCGGGGTTCTAAGCGGCCCCCGCCGGAGGTTTTCCCGGGACTTCTCAGGCGAGGTAGGCGTCGACCTCGGCCAGGTAGGCGTCCTTCAGGTGCCGCGGCAGCCAGGTGATCTCGAACGCGTTGCGCTCCAGCCGGGCCAGCTCCTCGCGGGTGAGCTGCAGCTCCTCCTGCAGTGCCACCAGGTTCTCGCCCACGTACCCGTTGAAGTACGCCGGGTCGTCGGAGTTGATCGTCACCCGCACGCCGAGCTCCATGAGCTTGCGGATGCCCTCGGCCTTCATGGAGTCGGTGACGTACCCGTTGGAGATCGGGCAGCAGGTCAGGCCGATGCCGCGGGCCAGCACCAGGTCCACCAGCCGCTGGTCCTCCAGGATGTTGACGCCGTGGTCGATCCGGTCGACGCCGATCTCCTCGATCGCCTGCCGGATGTGCTCGATCGAGTTGTCCTGGTCGACGTCGCAGTGCATGGTCAGCAGGTAGCCCTCCTGGCGGGCCCGCTCGTACACGGCGGCGAACTTGGCCGGCGGGTTGCCCTTCTCGTCGGAGTCCAGGCCGATGCCGACGATCCACTCCTTGTACGGCAGCGACTCCAGCAGCGTCGCCATCGCGTACTCGGCCTGGAAGTCGCGCAGGAAGCACATGATGAGCTGGGCCCGCACGCCGAGCTGCCGGTCGGCGTCGATCAGCGCCCGCCGCAGCCCGCGGATCACCACGTCGAACGGCACCCCGCGCGAGGTGTGCGCCTGCGGGTCGAAGAAGATCTCGGCGTAGCGCACGTTCTGCTCGGCGGCCTTGCGCAGGTAGGCCATGGCCAGGTCGTAGAAGTCGGGCTCGGTGCGCAGCACCTGCATGCCCTCGTAGTAGACCGTGAGGAAGGAGGGGAGGTCGTCGAAGGAGTAGGCGGCCCGCATCTCCTCGACCGACGTGTAGGGCAGCGCGATGCCGTTGCGCCGGGCCAGGTCGAACTTGAGCTCCGGCTCCAGCGTGCCCTCGATGTGCAGGTGCAGCTCGCACTTGGGAAGACCGGCGATGAAGTCCTTCATGATCAAACCTCCGTGAGGATGGGGTCGACGACCTCGAGCCGTACGCAGTCGACCAGCCCGAGGTCGGTGACGGCGTAGTCGGGGATCGCGGTGATCGACAGGAAGAACAGGTACATCAGCGGCGCCGGCAGCGTGCAGCCCAGCTCGCGGGCCAGGTCGTCGAGCCGCTCCTCCAGCACCGCCATCTCGGCGGCCGGCAGGTCGGAGACGATGCCGCCGACCGGCAGCAGCAGCAGCGCCCGCACCTCGCCGTCCACCACCACGGCCTGGCCGCCGCCCTGCTCGGCGACGGTGTTGACGGCCAGCGCCATGTCCTCGCGGGAGGCGCCCACGCAGATGATGTTGTTGTCGTCGGGCGCCGCGCTGGTGGCGATCGCGCCGGCCCGCAGGCCCATACCGCTGACCATGGCGACCGGCTTGTTGCCGGTCTTGCCGTAGCGCTCGACGACCGTGACGAGCAGCGCGTCCTGCTCCACGGACGGCTCCACGACGCCGTCGCTCACCGGCAGGGTCACGTCGCGCCTCCTGCGGACGAAGACCTGCTCGGTGAAGCCGAGGGTCAGCACGGTCGCCTGCTCGCCCTCGGCGCGCAGCACCAGGTCGCCGGCGGTGACCGGGGCGATCGGGAACGGCCGGACCGGGCCGCGCTCGGGGGCGGGCGTCGGCGTGACCATCCGGCCGTCGCGGGCGGCGGGCACGCCGTTGGCGATCACCTCGCGGACCCGGAAGTCCTCCAGCGAGTCGACGATCAGGACGTCCGCGAACCGGCCGGGGGACAGGCTGCCCACCAGGTGGTCGATGCGGTACATCTCCGCGCAGTTCACCGTGGCCATCTGGATCGCCGTCACCGGGTCGACCCCCGCCGCGACCGCCATCCGGACGAGCTTGTCCATGTGGCCGCCCGCCAGCACGTCGGCGGCGTGCACGTCGTCGGTGCAGAACGCCAGCCTGCGGGCGCCGGCCAGGGCCACGGCCTTGATGTTCTCGTCGAGGAAGTGGGCGACGGAGGACTCGCGGATGATGCCGTACATGCCGCGGCGCAGCTTCTCCAGCATCTCCTCATGCGAGTACGACTCGTGGTCGAGCCGCACCCCGGCCGCCGCCAGCCCGCTGATCCGGCGCGGGTCGGACAGCGGCGCGCAGCCGAACACCGGCAGGCGCCGCTCCCGAGCCAGGTCGAGGGCTTCCATGACGGCAGGATCGGAGTGTTCCACCATCTCCTGGACGGTCTCCCAGATCCCCACACATTCCGGCCATTCGTGGGCGATCCTGTGCTCAGCCGGACCGAACGGATGCCCGACGGTCGACTCCGGCACGGTGTAGGGCGCCTTGGCGGGTGCACCCCACCAGATTCGCATGCCGGTCGCCGCCGACTCGTCCAGGAAACGCCGGACGCCCGGCAGCCCCTCGGCCACGAGGATCTGGTCCAGCCCCGACACCACGCTCGTCGTGCCGAACGGCACCACCAGGTCGGCGAAGCTGGTGACCGACAACTTGCTGCACTCGATGTGCAGGTGCCCGTCGATCAGGCCGGGGACCAGGTAGCCGCCGCGGGCGTCGATCACCTCGGTGTCCGGGCCGCGCTCCAGCACCGGCTCGACGGCGGCGATCCGGCCGCCCACGATGCCGATCTCGGCCGGGTAGAGCTCGCCGGTCAGCACGTTGACGAGCGTGCCGTTCGTGATGATCGTGTCCGCGGGCCGCCGCCCGTACGCCACGTCCAGCAGGTCGCGGTCCATCATGCCTCCACAGTCCGTACGGCGGGCCGCGGCACGAGCAGCGCGTACGCCGCACCGGCCACCAGGAAGCCCGCGAAGATGCTGAAGTCGCTGCCGCCCGTCGCCTCCGACAGCGGCCCGACGAAGACGGCCGAGTTGATCCACAGGGCCGCCGCCACCATGCCCAGGACCTGCGCGATGATCGCCGGCCACCGGACCTGGCCGGGCGCCTGCTCGTCGAACAGCGCCTCGGCGTCGTAGCGTCCCCTCCTGCGCAGCCAGTCGGTGATGTAGACCCCGGCCCAGGGCGCCAGCCAGATGATCAGCAGCGCGAGGAAGTTGTTGAGCATGGTGTTGAAGCTGTTCGAGGTCACCGCCACGAACGTGATGAGCACGCAGAGCACGAGGTCGCCGACGACCGCCACCCAGCGCTTGACCTTGATCCCGGCCGCCTGCAGGTTCAGCCCCGAGGAGTACAGGTCGGTGGTGTTGACCGCGAACAGCGACACGATCGCCAGCAGCAGGTACGGCACCACGAACCACTGCGGCAGCGCGCCCGGCAGCCCCGAGATCGGGTCGGTGTTGTCCTTGACCACGGTCGCCACGGCCGCCCCGAGCGTCATCAGCAGCACGTACGGGACGAATCCGCCCAGGGCCGCGTACCCGAAGACCGCCTTCCTGGAGGAGTTCGCCGGCAGGTAGCGGGAGTAGTCGCCGCCCAGCGGCCCCCACGACAGCCCGCCCGCCGACATGATCATCGCGATCGCCATCGTGAACGTGGCGAAGTCCGCCGACCCGCCGCCGCCCCCGAGCTCCACCTTGGGCGCGATCAGGATCGCCATCAGGCCGAACAGCACGACGAACACCCAGGTGAAGTACTTCTGCGCCTTCATCACCGCGGCGTGCCCGATCAGCGGCAGCACGAGCTGGATCGCCGCCGCCACCAGGATCACCACGACCTTGAGCCCGAGCCCCTGGTCGCTCACCCCCGCCTGCTCCAGCAGCGACAGCGCCGCGAACGTGATGAGCACCATGCCGCCGGCCTCGAAGCCCACCATGTTGAGCCAGCCGAAGAAGCTGAGCACGCGGGCGCCCTTGGGGCCGTAGGCGGCCCTGGAGACCGCCATGGTGGAGGTGCCGGTGGCCGGGCCCTGCAGGCTGGTCAGGCCGACCAGCGGGAACGACAGCAGGTTGCCGATGACGATCGCGATGACCGCCTGCGTGAAGCTGAGCTGGAACGCCGCCACGATCGTGATGCCGTAGACGAGGGTGAAGATGCCCATCGTCGTCCCGGACCAGAGGAAAAGCAGGTCACGCGGGCGGCCGTACCTTTCGCCGGCCGAGACCAGTTCGATCCCGCGTTGTTCCATGGCCCCTCCTGAGGGTCGCTGGGTGTGTGCGCACACAGTGAACCGTAGGGGGGTGACCTGGTGAGTTATCGGGACATACGAGCGTGCTGGGAGCCAGTTGTGCCCCGGCTACAAAGTGATCGCCAAGCCGACCGCCGTACCTGGCTAGAGAGTGATCGCCAGGCCGACTGCTGTGACTGGCTACAGGGTGATCGCCAGGCCGACTGCTGTGACTGGCTACAGGGTGATCGCCAGGCCGACCGCGAACAGCAGGCCGTACGCCATCTGCAGTTTGCCCGTCTGCTGCAGGACCGCGATCAGCGCCGGCCCGACGGCCTTGCCCAGCACGGTCCTGATCGGCGTGACCGCGAGCGGCGCGGCCAGCGCCGCCAGCGCCGCCCACGGCGTGACCGCGATCATCGCCAGCGCCACCACGAACGGCACCACCTGGCACAACACGTACAAGGCCCGGGTGCGCTCGGCGCCGAGCACCACCGCCAGCGTGCGCTTGCCCGACGTGCCGTCCGTCTGGACGTCGCGCAGGTTGTTGACCACCAGCATCGAGCAGGACAACAACCCCACCGGGATCGAGGCAAGGAACGCCGTCCAGCTCAGCTGCTCGGTCTGCACGTACGCGGTGCCCATCACCGGGACCACGCCGAAGAACACGAAGACCGCCAGCTCGCCCAGGCCGCGGTAGCCGTAGGGCCGCTTGCCGCCGGTGTAGAACCAGGCCGCCGCGATGCACGCGACCCCCACCAGCAGGATCCACCACGCCCGCGTCACGACCACCAGCACCAGCCCGAGCACCGCCGCGACCGCGAAGCAGCCCAGCGCCGCCGTCAGGACCTGCCGGGGCGTGGCCGCCCGCGAGCCCACGAGCCGCATCGGGCCGACGCGCTGGTCGTCGGTGCCGCGAATGCCGTCGCTGTAGTCGTTGGCGTAGTTGACGCCGATCTGCAGGGACAGCGCCACGAGCAGCGCCAGGACCGCGCGCCACCAGACGAATCCGCCGTCGCCGATCGCCACGCCCGTACCGACCATGACGGGGACTACGGCGTTGGGAAGCGTGCGCGGGCGCGCGCCTGCGGTCCACTGACCGGGGGTTGCCATGCTGTCGAACCTCTAGCTGATATCCGTGGTGAGCCTGACCATGCGGATCGGACGGCCCATGTCGAGGACGCGTTCGGCCATGTCCTCGCCCCAGCCGGCCGACTCCAGGAAACCGAGCACAGCGTAGTTGTCGGCGAACACCCAGGTGACGATCTGGCGGAAGCCGTCCTCACGCAGGTAGTCGACGGTGGCGTTGAGCAGGCGGCTGCCGTGGCCGCGGCGGACGAAGTCGGGATCGACCAGCAGCGTCAGCATCTCGGCGACCCTGCTGGGATCCAGGTCGGGGTCCTCGGCGGGGGCGTGCGAGGCCAGCCCCACCACCCGCTCGCCGCCGCGCGGGGTCGTCAGCGCCGCGCTGCCGCCCGCACCCAGCGCGGGGAAACCCTCGGTGTCGAGGATGGTCTCCACCGCGACCAGCACCCGGCACGAGGGGCCGGGCGGGGCGACGATCGCCTCGTCCCACTGACGCAGCCACATCTTCTCGGCCGCCGGCCCCGTCATCTGCTCGAGTGGGCCTTCCGGGAGGAACTCCCGATATCCGTAGCGCCAGGCGCGGATCTGAGTATTCGCAACCTGGAGAACATCCTCGCGCCGGGCCGCCCGGACGCCTACGTCTGCCATCTCGGCCCGCTCCTTCGCCTGCCGTTCGTGCCACAAGGCACGAGTTACACCGTATCGGTGTTTGAGCCTTGGAGATGACGCGAACCCCGCTTCCACGCCCGGTATGCGCGTGTCTTGGTGTTGTCACCGCATACCCGCATCGAACACCATGAGCGCGAACGATTCCCGGGCACGTCGCTGAACACCCGCCGACACATTCCCCCCACCCGTACGACGACCCGCTCCAACGGCCTCCGCGCCCGCCGCCAGCCGTCCGCCCATCTGCGTCCGCTCTTCGGCGCCGGCTGGTCCGCGCCAGCCCGTCCGCGCCAGCCCGTGGTCACGTCCGCGCGTGTCGATCCGCGCGTGTCGATCCGCGCGTGTTGATCCGCGCGTGTCGATCCCCGCCCACCGACTGAGGTGGGGCGGCCCGTGGGGCGATGATCGCGGCCGGGCGCGCCCGTGTCGCCCGAACCGGGCGTCCCATCACCGGACCTGTGCGTCCAGCGCCCGCCCGAGCCTCCGCACCCCCTCCGCCAGGACCGTCAGGTTGGCGGCGGCCATGTGCGTCACCCTGATCCGCGGGCCCGGCGGCTCCGACGGGTAGTACATCCGCCCTGGGCTCACCAGCGTCCCGTACCGCCGGGCCGTCTCGACCAGGGTGTTCTCGTCCACCTCCGCGGGCAGCCGCAGCCACAGGTGCAGACCGCCGATCGGAAGCAGATGCACCTCCGCCCCCGGGACGTGGGCCGCCAGCGCCGCGGCGAGCGCGTCCCGCCTGGTCGCGATCTCGGCGTGCACGGCGTTCAGATGCCTGCCCCACGCCGCCGAGCCCACGAACTCCAGCGCCGTCTCCTGCAACGGCCGCGCCACGAAGAACGACTCGACGAGCTGGCTGGCCCGCAGCCGGTGCGCGGCCGGCCCACGGGCCACGACCGCGGCCACCCGCAGGCTGGGGGACAGGATCTTGGTCAGCGAGCCCACGTTGACGACCGTGCCGTGCGCGTCCATGGAGGCCAGCGACGGGGGAGCGGCGGGGGACAGGTAGCGGGCGTAGTCGTCCTCGATCACGAACGCCCCCGCCGCCCTGGCCACCTCCAGCACCTGCGCGCGCCGCTCCAGGGGCAACGTCGCGCCGGTGGGGTTGTGCAGGGTGGGCTGGCAGAAGAACACCCGCGCGCCGGTGACGGCGAACGCCTCGGCGAGCAGGTCCGGCCGTACGCCGTCGCGGTCCATCGGCACGGCCGTCGCCCGCAGCCCGGCCGCCTTGGCCGCCGCCAGCGCTCCGGGATAGGTGGGCGTCTCGACCAGCACCGGCGTCCCGGGGGCCGCCAGCGCCCTGAACGCGTGCGTCAGCGCCGCCTGGCCGCCGCTGACGATCAGCGCGTCCGCCGCCGTCACGTCGCCCCCGGCCTGGCGGGCGAACCAGCCGCGCAGCTCGTGCAGGCCGTTCAACGGCGGCGTCGCCCAGACGTCCGGACGGCGCACCGCCCGCGCGGCGGCCGCCGCAAGCTGCCTGTCCGGCCTCAACCCCGGGTTCAGGTAGCCGCCGGTCAACGGCACCACCTCCTCGGGCGGCTGCGCGAGCAGCGCCGCCACCGACCCGTCGTCCACCACCCGGTCGCCGAGGGCGACCGTCTGCCAGGACAGGTCCAGAGGGTCCTGACCGCGCACGACCTGCCGCGGCGCCACGAACGCGCCGCTTCCCGGACGCGACACCACCCGCCCTTCGGCGGCGAGCTGGCCGATGGCGCGCGAGACCGTCACGGGGCTGACGTTGTGCCGCCGCATGATCTCCCGGCTGGACGGAAGCCGCGCACCAGGCCCCAGACGGGCGGCCTCTTCCCGCAGTATCGCAGCAATCTGGGCGATACTGCTATCGTTGGTCATGAAGGACAAGGATAGCGCTACCGCCCAAAACGCAGTAGCACCCCCGCCCACCCCTCGCCCCAAGACAACCCCCACCCCACCTCCCGCCCCGGGCTCTTCCACCCCCGGCTCTTCCGCCACCCACAACCAGCCGGCCGCCCCTCAGAACCCGGCCACCTCTTCCAGCCCGTCCGACAGGACCAGCACCTCACCCTCCCCCTCCCCAGCTCCTGTCCTGGAGCCCGCCGCCCCTCCCGCCTTCTCTCCGGCCCTCTTGAAGGGACCCGCCACCTCCAACGGCACCGCCACCTCCAAAGGCACCGAGATCTCCAAAGGCACCGCCACTTCGAACGGCGCTAGGGTCTCGAACGGCGCTGCGACCTCGAACGGCGCCGGGACCTCCAACGGCACCGGGACCTCCAACGGCGCCCCCACCCTTCGCGACGCCCTGAAGGGCGCCGGCGGAGCCGCCCGCGCCCGGCAAGGGACGATGTTGGCCTTCCTGGGCGTCCTGGCCTTCTCCGGCAGCTTCCCCGGCACCGTCTACGCGATGCGCGGCTTCGACCCCTGGCTGGTCGCCATCGGCCGCGCCGCCGTCGCCGGCCTCATCGCCCTGGTCTGCCTCATGGCCGCCCGCCTGCCCCTCCTCCCGCCACGCCGCCACTGGCCCTCCTACGCCGTGATCTCCCTGGGCGTGGTCTTCGGGTTCCCAGTGTTCAGCAGCCTCGCCCTCGACCTGGGCGCCAGCACCTCCCATGCCGCCGTGGTCATCGCCCTGCTCCCCGCCGCCACCGCCGCCTGCGCCGTCGTACGGGCCGGCGAACGCCCCCGCCCCCTGTTCTGGGCCGCCTGCGCCGCCGGCGCCGCCGCGATCATCGCCTTCACCCTCACCCGAGGCCAGGCCGGCGCCGCCTGGCCGGACCTGCTCCTGGTCGGCGCCCTCCTGTCAGCCGCGCTCGGCTACACCGAAGGCGGCCGCCTGACCAGGACGACCCCCGGCTGGCAGGTGATCAGCCATGCCCTCGTCCTCTCCCTCCCGCTGACCGCCGTGATCACCGCGGTCCTGGTCCTCACCACCCCCATCACGACGACCGCCCCCGCCCTGGCCGGCTTCGCCTACGTGGCGCTGATCTCGATGTTCCTCGGCTTCATCCCCTGGTACGCCGGCCTGGCCAGAGGCGGCATCGCCAGAGCCGGCCAGACCCAGCTGGCGCAGCCGCTGCTGACCCTCATCTGGGCCTGGGTCCTGATGGGCGAACGTTTCGGCCCGGCCACCGTGGCCGCCGCACTCGCCGTCCTGGCCTGCGTCGCCGTCACGCAGCGCACCCGCTCGTAGGGAAAGGCCTGGCACGACGACGTGCGCACCGGGCCGCGGCGAAGCTTGCATGGCGTGACGCCGCCACGCAGGATGGCAGGGGAGGTGTCACAACCATGGCGGACCTCACGATCCCGGAAGGCGGCTTCTGGCCCGCGCCGGAGATCCCGCAGCCCAACATCTATCCGATGGAATGGCGCGTGGAGACCGAGAAACTCGCGGCCATCTACGAGAAGTCCAAGCGCAAACTCTGGAACCCGGCCGACCTCCCATGGGACGGCCTCGATCCGGACGACTTCACCCGCGAACAGCGCCTGGGCATCATGTACTGGTTCGCCGTCCTCGCCAATTTCGACGCCTCGGGCCCGGCCGTGTTCGCCCGCGCAACCATCCAGGCTTTCGAGAAACACGAGGAAGACCCGGTCCGGAAGTGCTTCTTCTCCATCACCCGCGACGAGATGAACCATGAGGAGTGCTGCCAGCGCACCATAGCCCGGCTGTGGCCCGGCGGCCCCCTGAACTGGACCCCCGAAGACGATCTCGAAAAGGCCGCACACAACAACATCGGCTGGCTCTACCACAACGGCGGCCGCTACTGGAACGGCTACACCAGCGCCGTCGGAAGATACTCGCTGCCGGTCCTGTTCACGAGTTTCATGATGGGCGAGATGGCCGCCTCCACGCTGTTCAGAGGCATGGCCACGGGCACCCGGCATCCGGTCTTCGGCGAGATGTTCCAGCGCATCGGCCTCGACGAGTCCCGTCATCTGCAAATCTGCATGACCATTCTGGAGAACGAATGGCCGGGCCTCACCGACGAGACCCGCAGCCTCATCACCCGCCAGCTGCGGGCCGGTTTCGTGTTCCTCTCCATGATTCTCTGGGAGCCTCCGGAAGGTTTCTGGGAACTCCCGCCCTACTTCCTCGACAACCACCGCGTCCTGATGGACCACGCCAGGGAAGCGGGACTGGGCGTGCTGTCGTACGAGGAACAGAAGGAGAACTGGGGCGTGGCCATGGCGAAGGTCCGCGCGATCGTCGAACGATGGGGCATCGCCTTCCCCGCCATACCCGAACTGGACCTGGAAGGCGTCGAGGTGAACGTCATCGACCCGGAGGAGATCATCCCCGTCTTCTAGGATGCGCGTATGTGGCCCCGCATCGACGGACGCAGAGTCCTCGCCCTCGGCACGCCCGGCAAGGTGCGCACCCTGCTGACCGACCTCACCCTCTCAGGCGCGAAGACCGCCACCGCCGGTCTCCTACCCCTCGACTACGAGGCGGAGGGCGAAGAGGTCGAGCACGTCGGCGAACACCTGATCCTCGTGAACGACGCCGGCGAGAAGGCCGCCACGATCGAGATCACCTCAGTGGCGCTGGTGCCGTTCGCCGAAGTGCCGTGGGAGTTCGCCGAGGCGGAAGGCGAAGGATTCACCTCGATCCAGCACTGGCGGGACGTCCACCAGCGCTACTGGTCATCCTTGGGCCACGAGGTGAACGACACCTCCACAATCGTCTGCCTCCACTACCGCCTACTCCCCGCCTAGCCCCCGCGCCCAAACACCAAGCCCCCCAAACACAACCAGCCCCCGAACAACCACCCCCCACCGCAACGCCCCTCAACCCACGCTTGGGGGGAGCGTGCCCATCAACCACCTATATACAGACCCCGACCACGCCCCTCGGCCAAGCGTCCACTCCCGGCCAAGCACCCATTCCCAGCCAAGCATCCATCAGTGGGGCGAGCATCCGCCCTTGGCCAAGCATCCACTCCCGGCCAAGCATCCGCCCCTGGGGCCGAGCATCCACTCCCGGCCAAGCATCCGCCTCTCGCCAGGCACGCATTCGCAGGCCCCCGGACTCAAGCCCTGCTGCGCAGGCGATACAACTCGCGCCGCCGTCACCCCGCACCGGCGCCCTCAGCGAACCGCCCCGCCCAACTCCCGCGTACTTCCCCCTCCGTCGTTCCCTGTGCCGTCGTCTCACACCCCATCCATGGCGCCTCCGACGAACGTCCCCTTCCCTGCCACTGTGTGCACGAGCTGCCGCCGACGCAGCTCCCGCACCACGTTCCGGACGGTTGACCTCGCCACGTCGAACTCGGCCTCCATGGCCAGCTCGCTCATCACCGCCTCGCCGGCCAGCAGCTCACCTCTCAGAATCTGACCCTCGATCATCTCGGCAATCTGCACATAGATCGGCACAGGGCCGTCTCGGTCGAGCATGCTCATACCTTAGACGTCTGGATACAAGCAGATGAGTGAATCTCAATCCTGGGGCCACGACTCTTCCGGCGACACGTAACTCCCACGCTGCGGCACGGTGTAGATCCACCCTTGCTCTCGCAACAACGCCATGGCCCGCCGCACCGTCTCCCGCGCCACGTCGTACTGCTGCACCAACGCTGTCTCACCCGGGATCGCCCGCTTGGGCTGGAAATGCCCCGCCCTGATCTGCTTGGCCATATCGGAAGCGATCTGCCGATAGAGCGGCACTTTCCGCTGCTTACGCGGTGCTTCATCAGGCGCGCCGACGAACGTTCCCTCGCCCTGGACCGTGTAGATGAGCCCTTCCTCGCGCAACACGTGGATGGCCCGGCGGGCCGTCGTCCGCGCGACCCCGAACTCGTGCTGAATGTCGGCCTCGCTCGGCACGGGATGCCCAGACACGAGCCCCTCGACCCGCCGTCGAAGGATCTCCGCGATCTGTACGTAGATGTGGGTGTCGCCGTCGTAGTCCAGCACACCGGCAACATAGACGAAGGTATACGAGCCCTCCCATATCCTCCTGCCTACTCAGACAGAGTCATCTTTCCGAATAGACGACCGGATACAACCAGACGTATTCTCCGGTCATGGCCGTACTCTCCCTGGACTACGAACCCTGCATGGGCATCCACCTCCCAGAACCCCGCCCAGGCCGCACAGCCATCCGCTGGTATCCCACCCGCTCCCCCTACGAACGCGTACGGGTCCGGGCATACACCTGCCACTGCGAGCCCATGATCTACGAGCTCTGCCAGATCGGAGGGCAGCGCTTCATCCGCCGAGCCCGCAAGAATGGCAGCATCCCGATCCTGGAGGAGACCTTCCGGGGCTCCGCCCTCAGAACCCAGCTGCTCTGGGACTGTCTGCTGACCGGCAACGCCCGATAGCCCGGGCACGCGCCAGACCAGCACTCACCTTCGGCTCATCCTCTAGGCGTAGAGAAGCCCCCGCCCCTGAGTCGCTACCTCCAGCAGCACGAACCCCGCGTTGTTCGCCCACCTGAGGCAACCTATCGGGAGAGCCTGACAAAACCAGCCCTCCCGCTCGAACGCACCCCCAAGGCTCCCTGTGCCGCTCAAGCGCGGCTCTGCGGCCCTGCGTAGGCCCCCGCGGACCTATTCGTCTCGCGACACGAACAATGTCTACTTACGTGCGGTCGTCTGAGTGGCCGGCAGCGCCGGCCAACGACGATGGCGGCACCTCTACAAGCCTGCAGTTGCACACCAGGGCTTGCCGAGACCCTTTGCCCCCTGAAGATATTCTTGCGCCATCCTGGGCAACGTTCAACGGCCCGGTCGCTGTACTGCAATTCGCCAACAAGCTGTCACTCAAGCCCGATTTTCCTGACTAAGAGGGACGCGTTGGCATTCCGTCCGAAGCCAGGCCGAGAAGAGAGAAGTAGGAGCCACAGTTTCGAAACGGCTTTGCACGCCATCTCGAAGAAGGCACACTGTTCCTCGCGGCCATCACGTTGGCTCCTTCGTTCTCGGACAAGGCCCTAGAAGGAGCACGGGATGGCCGTCACCATTTCCCGACGCCTCTCCTGGCCGATCCGGTCCAAACGAGCTCTGAAGACGACCTCCAGTATCATCGCCATCAAATGTTGGAGCAGTCGAGCGACCCCAACAAAGAGCCTCCGACTCAGACCGGGGGCTCAAGGCCGCTCAGGCATCATCTTTCGCCAACAGGCGATCCAGTCTGAGCCCGAGATCATCGAGCTGGAACCGTAGCCCCTCAAGCATCGTCAACGTCTCCGCCAGGCTGGCCTTGCAGCTCTCGTCGAACCGTTCGCGAAGGCGCGCGATCTCGAAGTTGAGGATCTCAAAGTCACGACCGACCCCTGAGCGAACCTCGACGATCTCCGCCCTCGCCGTAGCCAGCCCTGCCAACACCGCATCCCGCCCACCCGTGCACGAGCGAGCCTCCAGCGCCTGCAGACGGAGTTGTAGATCGAGGATCTCCACCTCAACGTTCACGTACCCCTACCCCCCTACCAGCGGACGACAAGGGAGCCCACCCACAGCGGCCGGCCCCCACTTGCTGCGAGCACATATTGGCAAGACGTCCCTGCCTGAAGCGATCCCCGACAAGCGCCCCGGAGTGGTTTTCTTCCTCCGCCCACCGACGCTTTTCCAGTGAACATCCCCATTCGCCCGCCTTGTCGGGGGAAATAAGACCACCTAGATAAGGTGGATCAATCTGCCGCCGCCCGCGGCAAAGGGCCGCAGTCGGGCCGGAGCGCTTAAATGAGCAGCCAGATCGAAGGTACGCCATCGTTCAGCCTCGCTCGCCCGCCTGTAGAAGCACGCAGAAGTGCGGACGTAGCACCGTCATGTCCTGCCATGCCTGGCATATAGTTGGATATGAGATAGCAGCCTCCCGAAACAGGGACCGCAGAATTGGCTAAATGCGTGGGCATCACACCCTGCTGACTGGCCCACCTCCCGACGTACAGGCGAGCCGTTGGTAAAAAGCGGAAGCTGGGTCTCGCCCGGGCTGCTGCACACAACACTCGTGATCACCATTTTGCACACAAAGTGACCGTCGACCAGGACGTCACGAGACCTCCGCCGCCTCGTCGAGTGCGGCCCCCCGCGCCGCTCGGCGCCCAAAGCTACGACCGAGGCGCCCAGGCCGCCACCGCACTCCCGCGCCCCTTGTCCGCATTGGCGCGACCTGTCAGCGACTGAACAAGCTCGCTCACCCCCACCAGTGACCCTCCGAGCGGAGGTAGGCGATGATCAGCCGGACGCTTGATACTTGCCCGTGGGCCGGATGGATCCCATAGGCGAAGCACCACACCGAGTCTCCCGCCGCCCCTTGATCACACAGCCGATCAAGTCGGGACGGCAGGCCCCCCTTCCCAGGCAACCAACAGGCGCCTGCCGGCACCAGCGCCCTCACATCAACCCTTACGTTTCCCCATCTTGATCACCTCGGTCAGCCGGAGTTCCAAGCTCGCCAACACCGGATCTCTCTGCTGTACCGATCCGGACCCCGTCTCGCGAGCAGCCCCAGCCGACGGCCCGATGTCGTAGGTCACCACAGCGCCAGGGTGCACCACAACATCTCCGTTCACGTGCCTGCCGCAGCCTTGCGCGGCCTGCACATCCCTGAGCAGACGCCCCCAGGTCCCATCCGCCGCCCAGCGGCGCTGCCGTTTGTAGACCGTGATCCAGCATCCGAACCGATCCGGGAGGCTGCGCCAAGGCGACCCGGTTCGCGCCTGGTACAGCACCCCGTTGATCAGCGTTCGCTGGTCTCCGTGCCGCCGGCGTCCAACGTCGCCGTCAGGCAGCAACGGCACCAGCCGTTCCCACTCCGCATTCGTCAGGTCCGTATGGCGCATTTATCCCTATCCTCGGCTGCTTTCTGCTCTCACCCTCGTCACCAGGACAATAAGGACGGCCATCGCAAGCTCCTTCGAATAGCAACGATTCAAGGGGTGAAGGAGGCTTGCAATGGCCGCAGGAACCAGTGTGCCTTCTCCGTCATGGCCAGCGCAGCAGATCGGCAAGGATTGGCCAAAATTCTCGAGCACCTGTGACGAGGACATAGGCCATCAACGACTTTTCCTCATGACTACCGTCTTGCGCTCAACAGTAATCTGCAACCCGAACAGTCACCATTTTAGAGATGATGGACAATCCGGCCCATGTCCTTTGAGTAGTCAAGCGAGCCTCGGACATGCGATCTCTCCCGGCGCCACCCGTCAGGCTTCCTTGGCGGACTGACGGACGGACGGGTGCAGGCGCAGGCTGCCGTGTGCTGCCGGCCATCGAGCAGATTCAGGGGCCGCGGTCCCTTCTTTGCCGCCGACCTCTCGCACCACGAAATCTATTCGCAAGAAAGGAGAACGTGGTCCCGTGCTCTCCCGGGTGTGCGGGACCACGCCTGAATGAGTGTGTTGGCCGGCCGACGTCCATTAGCGCCGCAACTCGTGCCATTAGGCTCTCATGGCCGCCTCATGTGTTTCTCCTGTTCGGCGCTGCCGGAGGAAGGGTCCTTTTGGGCGCCACGCGTTAATACGTCCGCCGAGGTCCTGGATGAAATGATTCACATGGAGATCCGCCTCCAAGCCGCATCCGTGATGATGAGATGGTCGAGGAGACGTAGCCCGACTGTCCGGGCGGCCTCGGCGAGGCGGGCGGTGACTTCCAGATCGGCCTCGCTGGGATCGAGAGAGCCTCCAGGGTGATTATGGGCGACGCCGAACATGGCGCCACCGGTGGTGAGCACAAGGGAGATCGTCTCCCGCACGGGCACCGTCGTGTGATCGGCGCCACCCTCTGTCAGCACCGAACGTTTCAGCACACCACCGCGCGTATCGCACACCACCACGACGAAGCGTTCATGCCCGAGGCCACGCAGTAAGGGGGCGCAGACCTTCGCCAGGTCGGATGTGCTGGCGATGCGCATCCGCGCAGGTTCCGACGCCGCACGTCGTACGAGATGAAAGGCCGCCGCCACGCGCGCGGCCTTGGCCGGCCCTATGCCTCGCAGTCTGAGCAGCCGGTGCGGATCAGCGCGCCCGAGCGCATCGAGATCGCCGCAGTGTTCGATGACTTGACTGGCCAGTTCCAGCGCGCTCGCCCCGCGGAAGCCGGAGCCGAGCAGAACGGCCAGCAACTCCCGGTCGGCAAGCGCCGCCGCGCCGCTCGACATGAGCCTTTCTCGCGGCCGATCGCGCTCGCACAGATCTTTGACTCGCATTCGCAACCTCCGCACCCGTTCTATCAACGAGGACCGACAATCTCAGGCTCTGATATCCAGGCCGATAAGGACGCAGTGGGCGGATATATCGCGCTTGAGCTACGTTGATGGCAACCGCGATCCACGATTGCGAAGAATGACCGTCTTCGCAATGGCGTGACGCGCATCAAACCAGCCGGCGAGTGATCTTGCGTGGCATGATGAGAGAGCTGTTCCCCAGCCACTGCATGGTCGCCAGCTGGAACACGCGGCTGGTCGGCGTCGATGTTGGGACCATTGACGCTGGTGGGTGCTCTAGGCGCTCGCCTCGGGGTGCCCGGCAGCGCCACTTACGATCTACTGCTTGCTCTCGACCGCTCTTGTTCGTCCGAAAAAGTGACAGAATGCGCGGACATCAGATTCTATGCAGGAGAAATCGATCGGATATCCGGATTTCTGTCATTCAAGCCTATGTTTCCAGGGGCCGTGTTGATGGCTTCGTTGGAGGCTCGCTCGCCGAAGCGGTGATTATCGCGCTGATTCCGATACAGGGCAGTGAGCTTCATTAGCGTCGATTCGGAGATCCCGCCGAGCGCGAGCCACACCAACACCCCCGAGGCTTCGTCGCGGGCATGTTCGCGACGCACGCCTTCGGCAGTCGAGGCGTATCGTCGCCTCGAGTCGTGCTTCGGCAGCCCGATGTCGTTGACCGCCTGCTAGCGGTCATCGAGGCCATCACATCGTCTGCCAGGAAGACGACGCGCTTGCGGATACGCCTCACTCGACCCGGCGGAGCAGCGCTCCTGGCCGTCAGCTCGTCCAGCTCACATCCGGGCTTTCAGCACGTCGATCTCGCAGCCTGGCGCAAACGGGTCGAAGCCGTGCTCGATCAGCCATCTGATCGCCAGCAAGCTTCGCGAGGACCACCACCCGCGGATCACGTCGAGGTCGACATCGGCCCCGTAGCCGGCGATCAGATCGCCCAGGCGGTCCTCATGTCCGAGCGTCAAGATGGCAAGGTCGAACAGCGCATCGCCCTGGCCCGCCTCGGACCAGTCGATTACGCCGGTGACCTCGTCGCCTTCTACGAACACGTGCGTGATCTGAAGATCGCCGTGCGTGAACACCGGTTTCCATGGCCGGAGCGCAGCCGCGGCCACCTCGCGATTGCGCGTGACCAGATCGGTCGAAAGGACGCCATTCGTGACGAGCCACTCGCATTCGGCGTCGAGACGCGAGGTGACCGCGTCCAAGCTCTGACCAGGCCATGGTGGCAGGGGTGCGTCGTGCAGCATCCGCACGGCGGCACCCACCGCGGCCCATGCCGCCGGCGACGCGACGGACGGCTCGCCCAGGCGACCGAGTGCCGTCCCTGGAACAGTGGCGAGCGCGAGCACGGGCGGTTTGCGCCACAGAACCTTCGGCGTCGGGATCGGCGCTATGGCCATGGCTTCGACCTCGACGTCAGTGCGCGTCTGGTCGGCGTCGATCTTCAGAAACACGTCCCCGGCACGCAGGGTCGCGCGCTCGTTATGCGCGACGACGACCTCGATCTGCTCCACGTCGGCCATTATCGCGAGGATGACCACCGACGTCGCCAGGTTTATTCGCGTGCGGCTGCGCGGCTGATCGCGTCCGACTGCCCGGGGCTGTGCAGGACACCGACTACTGACGGGGCAAGCAGTGAGGCGTTCCTCGCCCGCAGGCGCAAGCCGCCATCTACGACGGATGCCGGACTTGATCTACGAACAGTGAGCCTGTGCAGTGGCGCGGAGGCCCGTCACCAACGCTGATCACAAGCAGGCGAGACTCGTGATCCGCGGCTCAGGTTGCAGCGGCTCTTGACGTGGTCTGATGCGATCCTCGCGCCAAAGCTGTAGGTGATTCACGGTCGGAAGAGGATTGGTTGTGAGGCGACCGAGTACCGGAACATCGGAGCCTCATGGCGCGTAGTCCCCATGTGGGGCCACGAGGGCGATGGGGCAGGGCCAGTCTTACCGCGCCCTGTGGCCGATGAGTAGGCGGATGGCGATCCGGCCTGCGGTCCTTCGGTTCCTTGAGGTGTCGCTTCCCAGGGGCCTTTGTGTGGGTACGTGAGGCTCCAGGCGGCGAGGTGCGGCGCCACCCGGAGCCCTGAACCGGTCAGACGGGCATGCTGTACATCACTCTGAAGCGATCGCCCGGGATGACGATGTCGCTCGTTTCGACAGGACGTTCGCCGGCCCAGTGCGTACGTTCGACATGCAGAACGTGAACCCCTGCCGCCAGATCGAGCGCATCGCTCTCGGCCGGTTGGGGCACCCGGGTGTGGATGCTCTCGACGACCTCGGTGATCTTTATGCCATGCGCGTACATTCTCGCGACCAAGCTACGGCGTTCCTCCTCAGTGTGGGCGACGAACGCCATCGGCTCGTAGGCGGTGACAAGTTGGATCGGCTTGCCGTCGCCGCGAAAGACGTAGTGCGTTCTGGTCAGCGTGGAATGTTCGTCGATGCGTAGACGTCTGGCGATATCGGGGCTGGCGTCGGCCGGTTCGCTGTGCCAATCCCACGTCACACGCCTGCCTTGGGACTGCAGGTCGGATGCGAACGGCGCAGGGTGGTCCAGGAAGCGCCACCGATGCAAGGGGGTCAAATTTGGACGGTCCCTGACGTAATGGCCTGAACCAACACGGCCGATGATGAGACCCTCGCCCGCAAGGACGCGTAGAGCGTGACGGGCAGCGGTCTCACCGACCTGATACTTACGGGTCAGTTGCGCCCGTGAGGGAATGGGCGCGCCTGGGGGGAGGGTGCCGTCGAGGATCTGCCGCCGGATGTCTTCGACGACACGCAGGTAGACCGGATCTGAGGTGGCCACTAGTCCATCCCTGGGGGTTCGTGTGAGGCGTTGCCCCATGTTGCCGTATTCGACAGGTAACCGACCGTCATCGATGACTGCTGGAGCCCCAACTTTGCGATGGCGCAAAATTATCGGAGAAACCCTGTAACGCTGATGTAAGGGACACCGATTCTCCGGTAGAGGTCGTCGATGTGTGTACCCCCGAGCACATATCGACGACCTCTTCCAATGCGCGCCCTCAGATGCAGCCGTCGAGGCACGCTTGTGCAGCTCATTCAGTACGTCGAGCTCCGCTTCCTGTCTTTTCACGGCATGTCCCACCCAACTTGCCGGATGGACGGTGGGGGACGCGCAACAGCGGAGCGCTGAGAGAAGAACCTGTCGGATGGGAACGGAAACAGCACCCAGTTGCCCTGTCCCTGCCCGCGACCACGAGACGGCCGCAGCCGCGCGTGCCCGCAAACGCGGAGAGTGACGGGCTGAACGGGCGCACGTGATCGGCCCCGGCAGGAGTCCCAGCTGTGGTGCTCAGCGGCCAAGAGGGCAGCCGAGGACAGCGCTCACTCCCCGTAGGGTCATCGGTACCCGCACGGCCGTCAGCACCGGCCGCCGGCACCCGCAAGGCCCCTGGCACCCGCAAGGCCCCTGCACCCCTAGGGCCACCAACGCCCGCAGGGCCACCAACGCCCGCAGGGGCCACCAGCGCCCAGAAGGTCATCAACACGCGCAACGTCATCAGGGGCACTCCAGTGCCATCAGCGCCTGTAGAGCCTTAGCGCCGACAGGAGCTGTCGGTCGGCGGGATTTCCCGCAGCTCAGTGCTCTCGCCGAGGGGTTGTGCGGCGGTGCAGCGTCGGAGTGCCTCTCTGGATTGGTGGCTGGTGAGAGCGGCGGGATTTCGTGCCGCATACCCCCGGGCTGTGGTCGGCTCAGGAAGAGTGGTCTTCTGGTATCCCGAAGAAGTGGCCGTGTCGTAGAGAGCCACCTTCTCCCTAGGTTGTGAGCTCCGCCTTTCGTCTTAGTTGTCGGCCCGGTCCATCCCTTGGGCTCGGCTGTCTGAGGCCGCGCCTGTAAGGAGACCACGTGATCAGCATTGGCAAGCTCATGCCGTCCGACCGGGATGCGTGGGAGAGCTTGTTCCGGGCGTACATCGACTTTTACCAGAGAGTCGAACCCGACGAGATGTATGGACGGGCCTGGCAGGAGTTCCAGGCAGACACTCGGATGCACGCCTTCGGCGCGAGACTGGACGGGCGGCTCGTCGGCATCACCCACTTCCTGGTCCATGCCAGCACCTCGGCCCCTGACGCCGACGTCTGCTACCTCCAGGATCTGTTCACCGCTCCCGATGTCCGAGGCAAGGGAGTGGGACGCAAACTGATCGAGGCTGTTGCGGACTGGGCTCGGGATGGCGGCTGCTCCCGTGTCTACTGGAACACCCACGAATCCAACAGCACCGCGCGCCGCCTGTATGACAAGGTGGCCGAGAACAGAGGTTTCATCAGGTACCAGATCGAACTGTCCCGGTAGGGGGCGCCGGGTGGTGGCTGATCTTCCCTCTTCGGCCCCGCCCAGGGAAAGGTGGACGTGGGCGGATATGATGGAGACTCGGCTGCTGGCGAGGTGATCGCGAGCGAAGTAGATCGGGTTACCCCATGCGGTCATCCCTGTCACCTTGCTCCTCCAAATGCCTGCGAATGAGGGCAAATGGCTCCGTCGGGCAGGCAAAGCGGGGTGGCGACGTCCAACGTTTTTCCGAATCCAGGTAGCGTTCGCACTATGGCATCGCCAACTGGAACCGCCGAAGCGCCCTTCGGTCGCATGCTGACCGCGATGGTCACGCCGTTCACCTCTGACGGCGACGTCGACTACGAAGGCGTACGACGCCTGGCCACCTACCTGGTGGACGAGCAGCGCAACGACGGCCTGATCGTCAATGGGACGACAGGCGAGTCGCCCACCACCTCGGACGATGAGAAGCGACGAATCGTCAGCGCCGTCCTGGAGGCCGTTGGCGACCGCGCCGCCGTAGTGGCAGGGGTGGGGACGAATGACACACGCCACACCGTCAAGCTCGCGAAGCAGGCGGCGGAGGTGGGCGCCCACGGGCTGCTGGTGGTGACGCCCTACTACAGCAAGCCCCCGCAGGAGGGGCTCTATCAGCACTTCACCCTCGTGGCCGACGCCACCGAGCTCCCGGTGATGCTCTATGACATCCCTGGGCGCAGCGGCGTGCCGATCAAGACCGAGACCTTGATCCGCCTGGCGCAGCACGACCGCATCGTGGCAGTGAAGGACGCAAAGGGCGACTTGTTTGCCGCGAGCCAGGTCATGACGGCGACCGATCTCGTCTTCTACTCCGGCGACGACCTGCTCAACCTCGCCTGGCTGTCCCTCGGCGCCGCGGGGTTCGTCAGCGTCGTCGGACATGTCGTGGGCTCCGAACTGGCTCGCATGATCGAGTTGCACAGGAGCGGTGACGTGAAGCAAGCGCTGGAGGTACACGGCCAGGTGGCCCCTGTAGTAGACGGGATCATGCTGAAGGCCGGTGGCGCGATCATGGCAAAGGCGGCGCTGAGCTTGGTGGGTGTGCCGGTGGGACCGGTGCGTCTGCCGCTCGTTGCCGCGACAGAGAAGCAAATCGCCGAGCTGCGTGCTTGCCTGGTGGCCGGCGGGGTGAAGTTGACAGACGCATAGGAACGGGGAGGAACCGGGAGTTTTGAGAACACGATTTGACCATGGGGGCCGGGCATGAGCCATCCGCATCCTGAGCTTGGCCCCCCGCCGGAGCTGCCTTACGGTGGCCTGCGCATCGTCGCGCTCGGCGGGTTGGGGGAGATCGGCCGGAACATGGCCGTCTTCGAATACGACGGCCGGCTGCTGATCGTCGACTGCGGGGTGCTGTTCCCCGAGCCCGATCAGCCGGGCGTCGATCTGATCCTGCCCGACTTCGAATACATCAGGGACAGGCTCGACGACATCGAAGCCGTCGTGCTGACCCACGCCCACGAGGACCACATCGGGGCGGTGCCTTACCTTCTGCGCGAGCGGCGCAACATTCCGCTCATCGGATCCAGGCTCACCTTGGCCCTGATCGAGGCCAAGCTGACGGAACACCGGATCCAGCCGACCAAGGTCGAGGTCGTCGAGGGCGAACGGCACATCTTCGGGCCCTTCGACTGCGAGTTCCTCGCGGTGAACCACTCGATCCCCGACGCGCTGGCCGTGGCGATCAGGACGCCCGCCGGCATCGTCCTGCACACCGGCGACTTCCGCATGGACCAGTTGCCGAGCGACGGCCGGCTCACCGACCTCGGCGGCTTCGCCAGGCTCGGCACCGAGGGCGTCGACCTGCTGATGTCGGACTCCACCAACGCCGAGGTGCCGGGCTTCGTCACCAGCGAGCGGGAGATCGGGCCGGTCATCGACGAGGTGATCCGCACCTCCGAGCAGCGCGTGATCGTGGCGAGCTTCGCCTCGCACGTGCACCGCATCCAGCAGGTGATGGATGCCGCGGCCAGGCACGGCCGCAAGGTGGCCCTGGTGGGCCGGTCGATGGTGCGGAACATGGGGGTGGCTCGTGATCTGGGCTACCTCAAGGTGCCGCCGGAGTTGATCGTCGACTCGCGCGACATCGAGCAGTGGCCGCCGGAGGATGTGGTGCTCGTCTGCACCGGATCGCAGGGCGAGCCCATGGCGGCGCTGTCGCGGATGGCCAATCGCGATCATCCGATCCGCATCGCCGAGGGTGACACCGTGTTGCTGGCGTCGTCGCTGGTGCCGGGGAACGAGACCGCGGTCAACAAGGTGATCAATGGGCTCACCAGGTGGGGCGCTCGTGTCGTGCACAAGGGCAACGCGAAGGTGCACGTCTCCGGCCACGCGGCCGCAGGCGAGCTGCTCTATGTCCTCAACCTGACTCGCCCCTCGAACTTCATGCCGGTTCACGGCGAATGGCGGCACCTGAGGGCGCACGCCAAGCTCGCCGCGCTCACCGGTGTTCCCGATGACCACATCGTGATCGCCGAGGACGGCGTTGTGGTGGACCTGGTCGACGGCAGAGCGAAGATCGTGGGAGCGGTTCACGCCGGGTACGTCTATGTCGACGGCACCTCGGTAGGCGAGATCACCGACACCTCGCTGAAGGACCGCAGGATTCTCGGCGACGAGGGGTTCATCTCGGTGGTGGTCGTGGTCGACTCCGCCACCGGCAAGCTCACCGCCGGCCCCGAGATCCACGCACGAGGCTCCGGCATTGATCCGGCGCAGTTCGAGGAGTTCATTCCGCAGATCGAAAGAGCTCTTCAGGACAAGGCCGCGGACGGCGTGGTCGACATGCAGGAGATCCGCCGGGTCGTGCGCCGCACGGTCGGCCGTTGGGTCAGCGACACTTACCGCCGTCGACCCATGATCATTCCCGTCGTGCTCGAAGTCTGAGCCACTGAGCGGTACGGCAGGCACCTGTGCCTGCCGTACCGGCAGTTGTGGAACGAGACGGCAGATGGTGCATCGCAACAAGGTCCATGGGGTGGGCATTTCAAGCGTCCCTCCTGCGTATGAGCCAGATGGCGGCCAGCAGGGGAAGAACCGCGTACAACACCAGCACGGTGGCGGCCGCAGGCGGAGACAGAAGTGCCCCGTACACCGACGTGGTGATGATGTCGCCGGTGATCTCGCGGGGAAGTGCGCCGATCATGATCGAGCCCAGCCGTTCACTCCAAGGCTCTGGGATGTTGCCCACGATCATCGGAATGACGTAGACCAGACCCACCAACAAGGCGATCGCACCGGTGGCGGAACGCAGAAGCGCGCCCAATCCCAAGCCGAGCAGCGCGAATACGACCACCGTGGAACTGGTGACGAGCAGGAACGGAAGCTTGTCCGCGAACGAGGTCAGATATGCGCCCGAGAATCGGCCGCCAAGCACCCAACGTGAGACGAAATACGTCCCGAACACCGCCATCGGGCCAATGAGCAGGCTCAAGACGCCGACCACGGCGGCCTTCGCAGCGAGAAGCGGCCATCTACGGGGGACGACCGTCAGACTCGTCCTGATCAAGCCGGTGGCGTATTCAGATGTGACGGCCAATGTGCCGAGGATGCCCATGCAAAGCTGCGGGACGATCACCAGAACCTCCTCCAGATCCGCTATCCGAGCAGTCGGACGCTGCTCCACGGGGGCGTCGTCGTACATGCCGGCTGCCATGGAGGCCAAGGCAAGGCCCAGAAGGATCGTGCCGAGACTGACGCCGACGATGAGATAGGAAGAGCGGACCGAACGGACCTTCAGCCACTCCGAGGCCAGAACACTCATACGTCCCTCCGCTTGAGCGAGATGAAACCGGCAACGAGCGTGATTACCGGGTAAGCCAGGAGGACCAGCAGCGCGGCCCAAGGCGGAAGAAGGCCGTCTCCAAGTCGGGACGACAGGCGATCGCCGACCAGTTGGGGAACCAGGTTCGGCAGCAGCAGTGATGCGGCACGCGTGTTCCACGGCGCAGGTAGGTAAACGACGACACCGGGCAGGACGAACAGCAAGGCCACGACCGAGATGAGCGCGCCAGCCGTCGACCGCGTGGCCATGCCCAGGCCGAGCCCCACCAGAGCCAGCGCGGTCACCGAGATTCCCGCGGCCAACAGCATCGGCACGTCGTCGGCCAGCGAAGTCTCGTTGAAGCCCAGCCGGTGGTCGTGGGCGATCAGACGGCTCGCCGAATAGGTGACCAGAAGGATGACGTGAGCCGCTGTCAACGTGGCCAGGCCGACGACGACGGCCTTGGCCAGAAATAAGGTGCTGCGCCGCGGAACGACGGTAAGACTGGCGCGAATCATCCCTGTCGCATATTCGGACGTGACCGCCAGCACGCCGAGCACGGTGAGGCTCATCTGAAGGAGGGGCAGGAATCCTTGTTCCGGCGCGGCTGCCTGCATCGTCCCTCGATCTTCGGCGAGGTCGCTGACGTAGAGCGTCCAGACCACGCCGAGCATCGCCATGAGAGCCGCCGCGCTCATCGCGTGCCAGGTGGACGTCACTGACCGGAGCTTCAGCCATTCGGCCAGCATGGCCGCCCTCATCTCGCTGCTCCGAACTGGACGCTGCTCGCCGTCAGAGCCATGTAGGCGTCCTCCAGCGAGGGATGGCGTGCGGTCAGTTCGTTGACCGTGGAGTGCGCGACCAACCGCCCCCGGCCCAGGATCACGATGCGTTCAGCGGTCAACGCCATCTCGCTCATCAGGTGACTGGAGAGCAGAACGGTCCTGCCCTCGGCAGCCAGTGACCGCATCAGGTCGCGGATCCAGCGCACCCCGTCGGGATCGAGGCCGTTGACGGGCTCGTCGAACAGCAGCACACCAGGATCGCCGAGCAGCGCAGCGGCAATGCCGAGTCGCTGCTTCATGCCGAGGGAGAAGCCGGCCACGCGCTTTCGTGCCACACTCGCCAACCCGACCAGCTCAAGCACCTCAGCCACGCGTGTGGCGCCGATGCCGTTGGTGGCGGCCAGGCAGAGCAGATGGTTGAAGGCGTTGCGCCCGCCATGGACCGCACTCGCGTCGAGCAGCGCCCCCACCTCGAACATGGGCTTGCGCAAGGAGGCGTATCGTCGGCCCCCGATCAGAGCCTGGCCGGAGGTCGGCGCGTCCAGGCCGAGAATCAGGCGCAGCGTGGTGGACTTGCCGGCGCCGTTGGGGCCGAGGAAACCCGTCACATGGCCCGGCTCGACCTTGAAAGACAGATCATCCACGGCGACCGTGTCGTCGTAGCGCTTGGTGAGGTGCTGAAGTTCGATCACGCTGAAGAAGATGCGGCATGCCGGGCCGGCGGCGCATCAGACCACGGTTCGAACTTGAAGGTCAGACCCTGGGCTGACGTGCTCAGCTCGGCGAGAGGCTACCGTTCAACGCGTGAACGAGAACCATCCCTTCTTCGCCAGGCGTTGGAGCCGCGGTCAGCTGATCGTGCTCGATCTGGCAGCGGGGCTGGGGTTTGCGTTCGTGTTCGTCACAGCAGCGGTCACCGCGCCTGGGATGCCGCCGTGGTTGAAGATAGCCCTCCCGTGCGGGCTGGGCCTGCCTTTGGCGGTGCGAAGGCTGTGGCCTGTGCCCGTCTTCTGTTTCACCCTGACGCTCGCCGTCTTCGCACTTGCAGTTGACGTGGTGGGGTACGCCTGCATCGCACCGGCTTATGCGATCTATATCGTGGCGATGTCCGACAGGTTCGGGGCCGTGCTGCCGTCCTCGGCCATCGGTGTGGTCAGCATGATCAGTGTCTTCGGGCTGGTGGTCGCAGGCGGCGCGCCGCGCGGGGGCTCGCCAGCTTGGCTGGTGCACATCGATCAACCGCTGGTCGGCATCGCGGCGCTCGGCGGAGCCTGGACCATCGGTCGGGCCGTCCGGGAGCGCAGGTTGTACGCCGCTCGTGAGGCCGAGCGAATGGCTGAGCATGCAGTGACGCAGGAACGGTTACGCATCGCGCGGGAACTGCACGACGTCGTGACTCACAGCGTGGGATTGATCGCGGTCAAGGCAGGCGTGGCCAATCATGTGCTGGCGAACAGGCCTGAAGAAGCACACGACGCCTTGCGTGTGATCGAGACCGCCAGCCGGAGTGCTCTGGTGGAGATGCGCCATCTTCTAGGCATGCTCCGTTCGACCCAACTGCCAGATCTTGTTCCCGTTCCGGGTATCGCGGGCCTGGAGGGTTTGGTGGAGCAGGCCAGGCAAGCTGGGGTCGAGATCGACCTTGATCTCCGGATCGGTGGAGATGAGGCCGGCCAGGCAAGTCCAGGTCTGCGGGGTCAGGCTGAAAGCAAGCCACGGGGACGGCCAAGAACGGGGCCCGGCGAAGTAGGTGGGCCTCTTGATGGGGAACAGGCCATGCCGTGGACCGGTGACCGTGTGCCGGATGAAGGCTTGTTCGGAGGAGCCGTCGCCGCGAATGAAGTGGGGGGACGACGAGGAGGGGTGCCGGCGCAGGCAAGACGGTTGCCCGATGGCGTCGAGCTGTCCGTGTATCGCATCGTGCAGGAGGCGCTCACGAACGTGGTCAAGCATGCCTCACCGACTCGCTGTCAGGTCTCTGTCGTGACGGACGGAGGCGAGGTGCGGATCGAGGTGGTTGACGAGGGCCCAGGAAGGCGGGTGTCGCCCGGGGACGGCTCCGGCCACGGGCTGATCGGGATGCGGGAGCGGGTCATGATGTACGGCGGAGTTTTTGAGGCGGCGAGTCTGCCTCGACGAGGATTTCGTGTCTTCGCGCGTCTGCCGTATCAGGAGGTGTCATGATCAAGGTGGTCGTTGCTGACGATCAAGCTCTGCTCAGGGGGAGCTTCACGATGCTGGTCGACTCCGAGCCTGACATGACAGTGGTGGGCGAGGCGTCAACCGGTGCTGAAGCAGTGGCGGTCGTCCTGGAGCATCGACCCGATGTGGTGTTGATGGATGTTCGCATGCCGCACATGGATGGCATCGAGGCGACTCGGCGTATCGGGGATGTCTCTCGGGTTCTTGTGGTGACGATGTTCGACCTGGATGCGTATGTCTACGACGCGCTTCGGGCCGGTGCGAGTGGATTTCTCCTTAAGGACACGCCGCCTGCTGACCTGCTCGCTGCTGTTCGTGTGGTTGCCAGCGGTGAGGCTTTGCTGGCGCCAACGGTGACGCGACGCTTGATCGAGGAGTTCACGAAGACCCCTGTGGCGCAGCGGCCACAGGGGTTGGACAGGGTGACGGAGCGCGAGAGGGAAGTGCTGCTGTTGATCGCTCGTGGGCTGTCCAACGGGGAGATCGCTGATCACTTGCAGTTGAGCTTGGCCACCGTCAAGACACATATCGGCCGCTTGCTCACGAAGTTGGATGCTCGTGACAGAGCGCAGTTGGTCATCGCGGCGTACGAGAGCGGGTTGGTCTCTGCAAGGCGGTGATTCAAGCGGGCCTGGTTCGCCCAGTGCTCAATGCTTCTCTGGGCGTAAGGGATCTTCACAAGAGGCGGATTTCGTAAGGCCGGGTCGAGACTTGGGGAAGCCGATCCGTGCGTATTGGGCGATCGTGCGTCGCCGGTCGTATGGAGGAGGACCTGAGGTATCAGCTGACGTCTTTGCGAAGGCGAAGAACGCACTCAACTGGCTCATCGGACACCTCACCGATGCGCAGACCGGAACGCTGCCCCATGACCGGCTGGAGGAGACCATCACCGAGCAGGGGCTTGATCGCTTCAGTCGTTGAAACGAGCTACATCTTGTCCGGTTCAGACATGGGAATTGCGGCGCCGTACGATCGCGTCGCTGATCTGTCGTGCCGCTTCCGGTTCGGGCGCCACCCAGCGCAGGCCGGTGTCTTCCGCCTCCGCCGGCTCGAGGATGACTTGCGGCAGCGGTTCCTCGTCTACGCCGGACCGCCACGTGGCCGGGTCGGGTCGCTCCGGCAGATGCCGGAACCGATCGTTCTGCACTTCATCGCTCACATAAGAGATCCGGTCCAAACATCCCCGAAGTTCCTCGCTGGCGCATGAACTTCGGCACACCCACGAGGCCCACGCTCGTGGAACCGCTCACTTCAGCAGAGCCGCATCGTTCGTGATTTGGGCTTCTGGGTTCTGGGCAGTCGGCCGAGTTTCGGCCGGCTGCGGGTCCAGGGTGCCATGGGAACCTCGTCTGCCAGATGCGCGGCAATCGTCCTTGATCGATTCTCGGCTGGTTCGGGCCTTATGCGAGGCGTAGGTACTGATCAGGCTCGATCATGGCTACGCCGCGAAGACGCGGGCGACGTCGCCGCCGCTGAGGGGGCTTTTGGTTCTCGGCTTCAGGGTGCGGTACTGGGGCGATTCGCGTCAACCGAGTCGGGGGCAGTGGGTTCGACCAGGAGGTGTGTTCGTCGACTGTGTCGGCATCGACGTGGGCCGAAGGGAGAGTATTCCGGCGTAGGGGAGCCGGGGCAGCGGGAGGGTTTCCGCTGGAGCCGCGTGATGTCGGTGCTGAGGCGTGCAAATGCATGTCTAGTTTCGGGGAGGTGCGGCTGAAGTCGTTGGCCGATGGCTAGATGGGGGCAGTAGGCAGGGGGCGGCGCTAGCGGCATGGGGGCGTACTGAGGATGGACATGCTGGGGTGGGTTACAGGGTCTGTTTGGTCGCGATGGAGGCGGTTGTCCCTTCGGGGGCTTACGCGCTCGTGGGGCTTGGGTGTGGACATCGATGGTGGGTTTGTGCGGCATTGCACGACCCCAAAGGAGCGGCCCGCGCGGGCACAGGTGTAGGGGTTGGTGCTCGCGCGGGCCGGAATGGGGGAACTGGTAGGTGCCCGCGCGGGCAAAATGGAGGGGGATTCTAAGTGCCCGCGCGGGTGTCTATGGGATCCGGTATCGGATCGATCTGTCCTACTTGAACAGGTGGGTGTGGAGCTGTTCGCTGTTTCGGCTTGCTCAGGGTGAAGATTACTAGCCGGTGGCCTAGTTGTGGTAGCGAATTCTTATCTTGATACTGGTGGAATGGCGAAGGTGGACGATTCGGGGCGAGTAGGGCCAGGTGTTTTTTGCGTCTTAGGTGCAATTGTCGCGGATTTCAGGGGTTGTCTGGTGGGATTTGAGTCTTTTGAGTGTTTCGGGGTGTGCGGGTTGATGGGTGGGTGGGTGGGTGATGTTCTGGGGGGAGGGGCTTCTTCGGTTTGTGATTCGCTAGGACCCGTGCCCATGTTCCGCCTTCGGTCCAGCCTTTGTAGCGTTCGTAGCAGGTTTGCCAGGGCCGTAGCATTTTGGGATTTCTCGCCAGGTCGATCCGGTCTCAAGGCGCCAAAGGATTCCGTTCACTACTTGCCGGTATCCACGCCAGGGCGGCCAGGGCGGCCGCTGATTGGTGGCTCGTCTTCTAGGAGTTGGTTAAGGGGAAGGGCCATCGGCTCTGGGGAGTGTTGCGTGGCTTGAGGCATGTGCTGTGCGGGGCTGAGTCTGTGGCGAGGGCAGGGCCTACGGGGCTGGGAGAGGGCGGGCTGAGGAGGGGAGGAGAGAGGTGACCTCTCGGTTCTCGTGGTGGGGGGCGACGAAAAGTAGATTTGTTCTATGAGTGATGTACGGGTGGTGTTTCGGAAGTACGGCGGGGCGTTGCACTGGAACCATCCGGGCACGGTGCTCGGAGACGATCAATACGGGGTTTGGGTGGCCGTGCCCGGCGGGACGGTAGCCCGCAAGGGGGATGGGCCGGCGATCACCTGGGACAACCACGCGATCATGCTGTTCCCGCGGGATGCCTGGTGGACGGCATCGTTCAATGCGGCACCGCATCGCACTGAGGTCTATGTGGATGTCACCACGGTTCCCGAGTGGCGGGATGACGAGGTCACCATGCTGGATCTCGATCTCGACGTGATCAGGAAGCGGGATGGGCGGCTCATTCTCGACGATGAGGACGAGTTCGCCGAGCATCAGGTGGTGCTGGGGTATCCGCCGGAGTTGATCGCCGGGGCGGAGGCGAGCGCGCGGTGGCTGATGGACGCGGTCGGGGCTCGTAGAGGACCGTTCGGGGGAGCGCACGTGAAGTGGCTTGCGATGATGGAATGAGTGCCGTCGGTTCGGGTGGTGGGCGAAGTGGGGCGGCGAGTTCGGGCTTGCGCCGGCGGCTGACACGGCGGGGTGTGTCGGGTGGCGGCTGGCGCTGGTCAGGTGAGTGACCTTGGGGTCCCGGACGGTGATGGTGATGGGTGGCGGGGGAGCGCCTGGTCTGTGGTGTGAATCTTGCGCCCGTTGAGGTGCGGTGGGTTGCCTGTGTCATGGTGTGCTCTTGGAAAGCGGCTGGTTGTGGCTTCCTTCGCTCGCGCTGGTAGGTGAGTGTTCGCCCGCCTACTGCTGCGCCAAGGCGGGCAATCGATGATCGTGGCAGGGAGGTCTGTGTGCGACGGTGTTTTGCGACGGTCACGTCCCGCGGAGTGGTGTAGCTCGGTTCTCGCGTGAGGCTCTGCTGGTTCGACTATGCCGTCATGAGTTCGGTGTGCGCCACCTCCTGCTGGTCGGTGCTGGGCGGGGCGAGCAGGGCCATGGAGCTTTCGGACAGGTAGCGACGGTCGGCGACCTGCCACTCGTCGTGGGCTTCGACCAGGACGGCGCCGGCCAGGCGGAGCAGGGCTTCGGGGTTGGGGAAGACACCGACCACGTCGGTGCGGCGTTTGATCTCCTTGTTCAGCCGCTCGAGAGGGTTGGTCGACCAGATCTTCTTCCAGTGCGCGGGCGGGAACGCGGCGAAGGCGAGGATGTCGTCGGCGGCCTCGTGCAGCATCGCCTCGACCTTGGGGAACTGGCGGCCGAGCATGCCGGCGATCACGCCGAGTTGGTCGCGCACCATCTGCGGAGTGGGCTGGGCGAAGATGGTGCGGATGGCCGCAGCGACCATCTCGGCCGAGCCTCTCGGAACGGTCGCCAGGACGTTGCGCAGGAAGTGCACGCGGCATCTCTGCCAGGCCGCACCGAGCAGGACCGCGCCGATGGAGGCGACCAGGCCGGCGTGGGCGTCGCTGATGACCAGCTGCACTCCGGTCAGACCGCGAGCCTTCAGGGAGCGCAGGAACGCGGTCCAGAACGCGCCGTCCTCGCTGTCGCCGACACTGAAGCCGAGCACTTCCCGGCGGCCGTCGGCAGTCACCCCGGTGGCCACGATGACGGCCTGGGAGACCACCCGGCGGTTGACGCGGGCCTTGCAGTAGGTCGCGTCCAGGAACAGGTAGGGAAACTGCTGCCCGGCCAGGGAGCGGTCGCGGAAGGCGGATACTTCCTCGTCCAGGTCGGCGCAGATGCGCGAGACCTCGCTCTTGGAGATGCCGGAGTCGGCACCGAGGGCTTTGACCAGGTCGTCGACCTTGCGGGTGGACACCCCGTGCAGGTAGGCCTCCATCACCACCGCGAACAGCGCCTGATCTACGCGGCGGCGGCGTTCCAGCAGCGAGGGGAAGAACGAGCCGGTGCGCAGCTTGGGGATCTGCAGTTCCAGATCACCGGCGGTGGTGGTCAGCGTGCGTGGGCGGTGCCCGTTCCGCTGCGCCGACCGAGTGGGGGTGCGCTCGTTCGGGGCGGCGCCGATCACCGCGGTCAGCTCGGCCTCGATGAGGGCTTGGTAGATGGTCTCGGCGGCGTGCCGGATGCGCTCGCTCGCCTCGGAGTTCTTCAGTACCGAAAGGACTTCTAACAGGGCAGACTGATCCAGGGCCATCGTGTGCTTCTCCTCTGCGTGTCACTTGGCGGTTTCACACAGAGACTCACGCGATGGCCCCCTGTCGTTGAAGGCGACGCGCCGTACAAGGCCGGATCTACACCACCCGACCGGACGCAACCGTCTGCTGCCGCTGCGCCGACCTTCGCCAGATGGCCGATCACGCTTGCTGGTCGATCGTCGCTTGGGGCTTCGGCTCGCAGGGCGAGCTGTCAGCGACCTCGTGCGGGCTCTCCGGTGTGAATCCGAGGGCTTGGAGATCGACGCGTGCCTGGTGCATCGCTGCTCTCTGCGACGGTGGCTCGTTTCGCGACAGAGGCATCGGCGGGTGAGGAGTGAGGCACCGCTGGGTTGGTGTCTGTCCGTCTGAGGGTGTGAGGTGCCGGGTCACAGAGCGGCGCTACTGATCAGGTGGTTCCGTGTTTCGGTGAGTTGTCGGCGGCTGCCCTGTTGGTGGTGAGGTGTGGGGCTGGGTGTGGGCTGCGCCGTTGGTGGTCTCTTGGAGCTCAGGGCCCGCTGTTGGCTCGGTTCGGATCGGTGATCGGCCAGTGGTTCGTGGTCGGGCTTCGGGGGTTTGTGCAGGCCGTTGGAGTGCGGTTACTCAAAGAGGCGGAGCGCGGTTGCGATGGCGGAGAGGCGATGGGGGGACGCCAGGCCTGCGTGGTAGAGGTGGAATTCTGTGGCGCCGGCATCGGCGTACATCTTCAGTTGTTCGGCCAGGGCGGCTGCGTCGGCGGGGCGGGGTGGGAGGGCCAGGACGTAGGCGCCTACTCGTTGGCCGGGCGTGCAGAGGTTCGCCAGGGCTGTGAGGCGGGCGGCGTCGGTGCGGGTGTCGCCCCAGCAATTGCCCACGAGGACGTTCAGGTTTGGGTCGCCCGAGGGGAGGGCGGCGAAGGCGCCGGTGGCCCATGGGTTCGGGTCGGCGTGCAGCGTGATGGGGATGTTCGGCGCTGTTCGCCGGGCGGCTGAGATGAGGCGGTGGCGGAGGGAGGCCGACAGTCTCACCCGGGTTGCTCTTACCTCGTCGGCGAGGGGGCCGAGGGCGAGGTCCATCGTGTCGATGGGGTGGTGGGGGGTGGGGTGGCCGGTGGTGTTCGAGGCGGTGGGGGTGCGGACTGTGGTGCTCTGAAATGACCGAGCAGCGCTTTCGGCCGCTACGCCCCGGCGGCCTGGCGCTGGATTCCCTGACGCTCGGGGCGCCGAACCTCGAGCTTCTGGGGCTCGGTTCTCTGAGGTGAGGGTCCGTGAGGGTGGGGTCTCTGAGGGTGGGATTTCTGAGGTTGGCCGACCGGAAGCTGGCGTCTTTGAGGCTGACGTCTCCGAGGCTGAGAGCCCTGGAGCTGGGGTCTCCGCGGCCGAGGGCCACGGGGGTGGGGTGTCCAGGAGCGGGGTGCCGGGGCCTGCGGAGGGGGATTTCGGGGGGTGGGGGGCACGGGAGACGGCCTGTGCGCTGCTTGGAGCTGCGGGCGGTACGCCTTTCGCGCGTGTGGCCGCGGTGGTGTCGGTTGGGGACAAAGACGTCGCGGTGGTGTTGGTTGGGGACAAAGACGTCGCGGTGGTGTCGGCTTGGGACAAAGAGGTTGCGGTGGAGGCGGTTGGGGGCGGAGAGGTCGCGGTGGAGCTGGTTGAGATGTCGGCAGCCGAAGGGGCGGTGGTCGGGGTTTCGGAGGCAGCGGCGGGGTTGGTCGAGGCGGGTGGGGGGCTGGTCGGGAGGGGGAGGGTGGTGGAGGGGGGTTTGGCGGTGTCGATGGTGGTGCGGACCTGTGCGGCGGTTTCCGGGGGGTATTGAGGGGCGCAGGCGATGCAGAAGCACAACGAGAGGAGGGCGGCGTCGGTGGGGGTCCAGTCGGCGCCGGACGTCTTCTCGTGCACGCCCTGATGCCCGAACCCCATCGGCCCGCACGCCTCCAGGATCAGGCCGTCCGGTTCGGCGAGGGTGAGGATCTCCGTGACGAGGGTCTCGCAGTACGCCAGGACGTCCTCATGGGCGGGGCAGAGCGCGTACGGGTACGGGTCGCCGAAGGCGTTGCGCACGACCACGTCGGGGAACCGGCTTCCGAGGTAGGAGTTGTGCGTGAGGACGGCCCAGGCATGGACCTTCAGGCCGGCCTGCCGCAGGGCCGTCTGGGCCTGGAGGTAGGCGTCCGGCGGGGTCCAGGTGGGGGCGGCGGGGACCAGGCGGGACCAGGCATGGGGGCGGATCGGCAGGTAGAAGGCGGGATGGGGGACGTCCAGGACGCGGTGTGCCGGGTGGTACGGCGTGGCGGCGCGGGTGGAGTGGTAGCCGGCGGCCAGGGCGATCGTGTCCACGCCCAGCTCGGCCAGGCGGGCGGGGGCGGCCGGGTCGCCGACGACGTCCCAGGGGTAGACGTAGGCGACGTTCACCAGCGGGGGATCTTCGCGGAGAAGGAAGGTTCGATGCGCCGCATGTAGGTCGTGTCGTCGCGGGCGCGGAGGCCGCAGGTCTCGTACTGCTCGTGCATGACCGCCAGCGCGTCGCGGTCCAGTTCGACGCCCAGGCCCGGGCCGGTGGGCACCGGTACGGCGCCGTCGACGAAGCGCAGGCTGCCGGGGAGCACCACGTCCTGGCCGTCCTGCCAGGGGGTGTGGGTGTCGCAGGCGAAGGTCAGGTTCGGGGTGGCGGCGGCCAGGTGGGTCATCGCGGCCAGGCTGATGCCGAGGTGGGAGTTGGAGTGCATCGACAGGTCCAGGCCGAAGGTGCCGCAGAGGGTGGCGATGTGCGCGGATCGTACGAGGCCGCCCCAGTAGTGGTGGTCCAGCAGGAGCACGCCGATCGCGCCGGCGGCGATGGCGGGCGGCAGGTGTTCGGGGGTGACGACGCACATGTTCGTGGCGAGCGGCATCGGGACGGCCCTGGCCACCTCGGCCATGCCCGCGATGCCCGGCGTGGGGTCCTCCAGGTACTGGAGGGCGCCGTCGAGTTCGCGGCCGACGCGGATGGACGTCTCGACGGTCCAGGCGGCGTTGGGGTCCAGGCGGAGGGGGACGCCGGGGAACGCCTCGTGCAGGGCGCGGATGCCGGCGATCTCCTGGTCGGGCGGCAGGACGCCGCCCTTCAGCTTGATCGAGGAGAAGCCGTGCTCCTTGATCAGGAGGGTGGCCTGCGCCACCAGGGCCGCCTCGTCGAGGGCCGGGCCGAAGCGGTCGGGCTCCGCGCCGGGGTGGCCCGCCCACTTGTAGAACAGGTACGCGCTGTAGGGGACGGCGTCGCGGACGCGCCCGCCGAGCAGGTCCACGACGGGCACGCCGGCCGCTTTGCCGCGGACGTCCAGGCAGGCCACCTCGAAGGGGGAGAAGACCCGGTCGACGCTCTTCTCCTTGGTGGCGACGCCGGTCAGTCCGTGCAGGTCGGTGACGACGTCGCCGACGGTGGCCGCGATGCGCGCGTACATCTCGTTGGTCGCGTGGACGTCGAGCCCGAGCAGGACCTGCGCGCACTCGCGGACCTTGGTGAGGTGGCCGAGGTCGCCGTAGGTCTCGCCCAGTCCGGAGATGCCCTCGTCCGTGACGATCTCGACGATGGTCCGCAGGGCCCACGGCTCGTGCACGCCGGCGGCGTTGAGGAGGGGCGGGTCCCGGAAGGCGACGGGGGTGACGTGGATCTGCCGGATAATCATTTCAGAACCGCCGTCCATATATGTGAACAATGGCCAGATTTGTGGACAGGTTGCCGCAACTGTAAGAATCGGGCGGAGAAAGTGTCAAGACTCCGAAGGGCCACTCGATGATCTACGGATACGACCCCAGGACCGGTGAGACCGTGGGCGGCGGCCTGCCCGAGACCGACGGCGCCGGGGTCGACTTGATCGTCTCCGCGGCGACGGCGGCCGGGGCCGCGTGGCGCGCCACCCCGGCGGACGAGCGGGCGGCGGCGCTGGAGGCCGTCGCCGACGCGCTCACCGCGCACGTGGACGAACTGTGGCAACTCGCCGACCGGGAGACCGCGCTCGGAGAGGCGCGGCTGCGGGGCGAGGTGGCGCGTACGGCCGGCCAGTTCCGGCTTTTCGCCCAGGTCGTCAGGGACGGCGGCTACCTGGAGGCCGTCATCGACCACGCGGACCCGGCGCTCACGCCGCCGCGGCCGGACGTGCGGCGGATGAACCATCCGCTGCCCGGGGTCGTCGCGGTGTTCGCGGCGAGCAACTTCCCGTTCGCGTTCTCGGTGGCCGGCGGGGACACCGCCTCGGCACTGGCCGCGGGGTGTGCCGTGGTGGTCAAGGCGCATCCGGGGCATCCGCACACGTCCGAGCGGGTGGCGAAGATCGTACGGAACGCCCTGCCCTATCCGGACCTGCTCGGGCTGGTGCAGGGGATGCAGGCGGGCGCCGACCTGGTACGCCACCCGCGGGTGGTCGCGGCCGGGTTCACCGGGTCGGTGGCGGGCGGCAAGGCGATCCAGAAGCTGATCGACGAGCGGGAGACGCCCATCCCCTTCTACGGCGAGCTGGGCAGCGTCAACCCCGTCGTGGTGCTGCCGTCGGCGCCGGCGCAGGAGGTGGCGAGCGGGTTCGCGGCGTCGCTGACGCTGGGGGTCGGGCAGTTCTGCACGAACCCGGGGCTCGTGTTCGTGCCCGAGGACGACGAGTTGCGCAAGGCGCTGGTCGCGGCGGTGGAGGGCACGAGCGGCGGCCCCATGCTGGCCGAGCGGATCAGGGACGGGTATCTGGGCGGGCTCGGCCGGCTCGGCGAGCTGACCCTGCTGGCGGAGGGGAAGCCGGGGGAGGGGGCCTGGGCGGTGGCGCCCAAGGTGTTCACGACCGATCTGGAGTCGTTCGGCGAGCGGCTGCCGGGGATCGCGGAGGAGTGCTTCGGACCGGCGGCTGTTGTGGTGACCTATCGGGAAGTTTCCGAGCTGAGGAGGGTGCTGGAGCGGCTGGAGGGGTCGCTCACGGCGACCGTTCACGGCGGTGATCCGGACGAGGCCGAGGCGATCGTCGAGGTGCTCGGCCGGAAGGCGGGGCGGCTGATCTGGAACGGATGGCCGACCGGGGTGGCGGTCTGCTGGGCGATGCACCACGGTGGGCCGTGGCCCGCGTCGACGTCGGCGTACACGTCGGTGGGGGCGACGGCGATCGGGCGGTGGGTGGCGCCGGTCGCGTACCAGGACTGGCCGGAGGCGCTGCTCCCGGACGAGCTCAAGGACGCCAACCCCCTCGGGATCCCGCGCCGGGTGGACGGCCGCCCACGGACGGCGTGACAGGCCGCCAGCGGACGGCGTGACAGGCCGCCCACGGCCCTGGAAAGCGGGCCCACCAGGCGCTTCTCGAAGCCAGGAGCGGGTCAGGGCGTGGCCAGTTCGAGGCCCCTCGCGATGAGGTGGCGCAGGATGGCCAGATGGTCGGGGGCCGGGTCCGTCAGGGGGGCGCGGACGCCGCCGACGTCCAGCCCCCGCATCCGTACGCCTGCCTTGACCAGCGAAACCGCGTACCCCGGCACCAGGTCCCGCAGCTCCACCAGCGGCAGGTAGAACCCGGTGAGCAGCCGCCGCACGAGCAGGTCGTCCCCGCGGGTCACCGCCTGGTGGAAGGCCAGCGCGATCTCGGGCGCGAAGGCGAACACGGCGCTGGAGTACAGGTTCACCCCGAGCCCCCGGTAGGCGGGCACGGTCAGCTCGGCGGTGGGCAGTCCGTTGAAGAACGTGAACTCCCCGGCGGGCGCGGCCGCCCGGACGGTCAGGATGATGCGCTGGAGCAGGTCGAGGTCGCCCAGCCCGTCCTTGAAGCCGATCACGTTCGGCAGGGCGGCGAGCTCGGCCACGGCGGCGGGGGAGAAGCGCGCGTTCCCCCGCTGGTAGATGACGACCGGCAGGTCGGTGGCCGCCGCGACCTCCCGCACGTACCGCACCAGCCCCGCGGGCGGGGCGCTGACCAGGTACGGCGGCAGCAGCAGCAACCCGTCGGCCCCGCTGTCGGCGGCGGCCCGCGCGGTGGCCCTGGCGGTGGGCAGCGGCCCGCCCGCCCCGCCGAACACCGGCACGCGCCCGCCCGCCGCCGCCACCGACGTGGCCATGACCTTGGCGTGGTCGGCGAGGTCGAGGGCGTTGTACTCACCGGTGCCGCAGGCGGCGAACACTGCTCCCGCCCCGGCCGCGACCCCGGCGGAGACGTGCTCGGCCAGCACCGGCTCCGAGACGGCGCCGTCGCCGTCGAAGGGGGTCACGGGAAAGAAGAGAACACCATCCAGCCGCATCGGCAGTCCTTCCAACGAGGGGGTCTAGCGGATGCCCTCCCTGCGCAGAGTGGCAGCCAGCTTGCGGGTGTGCTTGATCACCGCTTCGGTGACGCGCTCGATCTCGGCGGGTGGCGACGCGGCCGGCATCGAGCAGCTGATCGCGTCGGTGGCCGGGATGCGGTAGTCGACCGCCACGGCCACGCAGGCCACGCCGGGGGTGCCCTGCTCGCGTTCGAGGGCCCAGCCGCGGGTGCGGACCTGGTCGAGCTCGTCGGTCAGTTTGGTCAGGTCGGTGATGGTGTGCTCGGTCAGCGCCCGCAGCGGGTCGGGCAGCAGGGCCACGACCTCGTCGTCGGTGAGCTGGGCGAGCAGCACCTGGCCGAGCGCGGTGACGTGGGCGGGCAGCCGCCGGCCCACCCTGGGGATCACGTGACCGGCCTCGCGCGACTCGCGGGTGGCCAGGTAGAGGACGTGGGCCTCGTCCCTGCGGGCGAAGTGCACGGTCTGGCCGATCTCGTCCCGCAGGTCCTCCAGGGTCTCCTGGGCGAAGCGCAGGGCCGGGTCCTTGTCGAGGTAGGCGGTGCCGGTCAGCAGGGCGTGCGGCCCGATCCCGAACGCCGACCTGGTCGTGTCGGTCTCGACCCAGTTGAGCTCGACGAGGGTGCGCATGAGGGCATGGAGGCTGCTGCGCGGGAAGCCGGTGCGCCGCTGGAGCTCCGACAGCGTCATGGGGGCGGCGGACTCCGCCAGGGTCTCCAGGATGCGTACGGTCCGCTCGGCGGACTTGACCAGCTGTGGCTCCATACTCGTCCCATCTCGGCGGCGGCTTCAGGGTGTCAGGATATGGGATCCCGTCCAGATACATGGACATCAACCCTTGATCGCGCCACTTGTCAGACCCCGCATGAACTGCCGCTGGAACCCCAGGAACACGATGATCGACGGCAGCAGCGCCAGCAGCGAGGCCGCGAGCAGCACGCCGATGCCGACCTCCTCGTCGGAGCGGAGCGAGCGCAGGGCGATGGGCAGGGTCCAGGTGCTGGAGTCCGTCGAGACGATCAGCGGCAGCAGGTACTGGTCCCAGATCATGGTGAAGCCGAAGACGCCGATCACGCCGAGCGCCGGCCGGCACAGCGGCACGATGATCGTCGCGAAGACGCGCAGCTCGCCCGCGCCGTCGATGCGGGCCGCCTCCTCCAGTTCGACCGGCACCTCCTTCATGAACTCCGTCATGACCAGGATCGAGAAGCCCCAGGCGCCGACGGGCAGGATCATCCCGGCGTACGTGCCGATCAGGTTGAGGTGCAGGACGGGCAGGTCGGCGAGGACGAGCGACAGCGGGATCGCGATGATCTCCTCGGGCAGCATCATCGTGGCCAGCATGAGCAGCATCACGACGGTCATGCCGCGGAACCGCTTGCGCGCCAGCGAGTACGCCGCGAACACGCTCACCAGCAGTTGCAGCAGCAGCCCGAACCCCACGACGACGAAGGAGTTCACCAGGTACAGGTAGACGTTCTTCTCCCCGGCCTGGACGAAGTTCTCCAGCGTGAGGTCGTCCGGCCACAACGAGAAGGACGTCGGGTCGAGCGTCCTGCTGAACGCGCTGACCAGCAGCCCCACCAGCGGCCCGGTGAACACCAGGACCATCGCCGAGTAGAGCGCGACCTTCCCGAGGATGGCCGCCGGCCCCTTGCGCGCCTCCAGGCCCAGGGCGCTGTCGAACCTCATGTCGCCTGCCTCCTGCGCAGCGTCTGCACGACCAGGGTGAGCGCCAGCGTGGCCAGGAAGAGCACGATCCCGCCCGCGGCGGCCACCCCCAGCTCGTTCTTCTGGAAGCCGAGCTTGTAGATCAGCGTCATCAGCACCTCCGACGAGCCGTTGGGGCCGCCGTTGGTCAGGACGTAGACCTCGACGAACACCCGCAGCCCGCGGATGGCGGCCAGCGTGAACAGGATCCAGAACACCGGCCGCAACGCCGGCAACGTGATGTGCCGCAGCCGGTGCCGGGTGGCGGCGCCGTCGACGGCGGCGGCCTCGTACAGGCTGCGGTCCACGCCGACCAGACCGGCCAGGAAGATCATCATGTCGTACGGCGTCCCGCGCCAGACGCTCATCATCATGATCGACCAGAGCGAGGAGTCCTCGCTGCCCAGCCACGGCTGCGGATCGACGCCCACCCAGCCGATGACGACGTTGAGCAGGCCGGTGTCGCCCGGATGGAACATGATCCGCCACACCTCGGCCACCGCCGCCATCGTGGTGACGACCGGGAGGAAGGCCGCGGTCCTGACGAACCACAGGTAGCGGGCGGGCCCCTCGATGAGCAGCGCGAGCAGGAGCCCGAGCAGGAGCGAGCCGACCGTGGTGCCGAGCGCCAGCACGAGACTGTGCCAGGCGGCCGAGACGAACGCGTCGTCGGCGATGATCGTGCGGTAGTTACCGAGTCCGACCCATTCGTCGGAGGCGTACTGGACCTTGTTGAAGCTCTTCCACAGGCCGAGGGCCATCGGGATGAACTTGAAGTAGAGGAACAGCAGCAGGGCGGGCGCGAGGAACAGCCAGGCGACCAGCGTTCCGCGCCGCCGCGCCCGCCCGGCGCGGCGGCGCGGGGCGGCCGTTGTGGCGGGCGTCCCCGTGACGGTCGCGGTCATGACGCTTTCTGGCTCTGCAGTTCCTGGTTGAGCCTGGCGGTCAGCTCGGCCATCTTGGCCTTGACGTCGGCGCCGCAGTCGGCCCACACCGTGTTGATGACGTCGGCCGAGTCCTGCCGGATGGGCGCCCAGTTGGGCACCGGCGGCGCGTAGACGGCGTGCTCGTAGGACTCCTGGAACACCTTCCAGCGCGGGTCCTGCCGCTCGGCGGCCAGGTCGACGCCCTTGTTCACGGGCAGACGGACGATGGCGCCGTTGGCGTCCTTGTTCATGCCGATCCGCTGGCCTTCGGGGGAGATCGCGAACTCGGCGAACTTCTTCTGGGCGTCAGCCAGGTCCGAGCCGACCATGAGGTAGACGTTCTCGCCCTCGCCGAGAGTGCCGGGGCCGCCGGACGGGCCCTTGGGCACCGGCAGCACCTCGATCCTGTCGGTCCCGACGCTCTTGACGAACCGGGCCAGCACGTACGGCCCGACCAGGTAGATGCCGCCCTGTCCCTTCTCGAACACCTCGTGCGTGACGGTGGTGTCGTTGCTCACCGCGCCCGGATTGACCGTCTTGCTCTTGCAGAACTGGTCCTGGAGGAACTGGACGGCCTCGACGGTCCTGGGATCGTCCGTCATCGCGGCGAACTTGCCGGGTCCGGTGGGCTTCACGAAGTCGCCGCCGTTGGCGTAGACGAGGGAGGAGGCGTACCAGGAGGCGTAGCCGCGTTTGGTGCCGGCCGGGATCACGAAGCCCGCGGTGTCCTTTTGCCCGTTGCCGTCCGGGTCCTTCTCGGTGAAGGCACGCGCGAGCGCGGCCAGGTCGGCCCAGGTCGCCGGCGGTCGCATGCCGACCTTCTCCCGCCAGTCCTTGCGCACGATCAGGGCGAAGGCCTGCGCGGAGAAGGGGGCGCCGTAGAACTTGCCGTCGGAGCCGGTGGCCGCCTTCCAGGCCAGATCGGAGAGCTGGTCGCCGCCGGCCAGCCGGCCCTTGTCGACCTCCTGCAGCCAGCCCTGCGAATGCATGTTGCCGAGTTGGGCGGTGTCGTTGATGACGATGTCGGGTAGCGCCTTCTGGGCGGCCTGCTGGTTGAGTTTCGTCTCGAAGTCGTCGAAGAGCGCGACGACTTTGGTCCTGACCCCGGCGGCCTTGGTGAAGGCGTCGGCGAGTTTCACCGCCGTCTTCGCGGAATCGGAGTCGGGCGGTTGCCTGATCCAGATCTCCAGCGTGTCGTTCTTGCTCGATCCCCCGGAACCGCAGCCCGTCAGCGTTGCGGCCAGGGCCGCGGCGAGCACGACCCCCAGCAAACGGCGTGACATCAGACCGCCTCCCGTTCACATACGTGGACACGTGTCGTGTGTATGAACTTGTTCCTGTGAAGGTAACTAGCGCGAGACAAGGCGGTCAATATTCAAGTATGTGAATTTGAATCAGAATTGTGTACAACGGTGGGCATGCGCATTCTGATGACCGGCGCCGCGGGAAAAGTCGGCACGCTGCTCCGTCCGCGGCTCGCCCGTCCAGGCCGTACGCTGCGGCTCTCCGACCTCCGGCCGGTCGAGCCGGGCCCGGACGAGGAATGGGCGGGCGCCGACCTGGCCGACCGCGCGGCCGTGGCCGAGGCCATGAAGGGCGTGGACGCCGTCCTCCACCTGGGCGGCCAGAGCCGCGAGCACCCGTGGGAGGACATCGTGCACGCCAACGTCAACGGCACCCAGGTCCTCATGGAGGCCGCCAGGAACGAGGGCGTCCGGCACCTGGTGCTCATGGGCAGCCACCACGCGGCCGGCTTCCACACCAGGCCGCGGGACGGCTCCGACCTGCCCGACTACGCCTTCCCGCGGCCCGACACCTTCTACGGCGTCAGCAAGGTCGTCATGGAGGCCCTGGGCAGCCTGTACCACGACCGGTTCGGCATGAACGTGACCGTGATCAGGCTCGGCACCTGCAACGAGGGCTCGGCCGACACCCGCGGCCTGGCCACCTGGATCTCGCCCGGCGACCTCGCCCGCCTGGTGGAGGCCGCGCTGGTCGCGCCCGGCTACCACGTCGTCTGGGGCGTCTCGGGCAACGCCCGCCGGTGGTGGTCGCTGGAGGAGGCCCGCCGCCTCGGCTACGAGCCCCGCGACGACTCCGAGCCGCAGGCCGCCGCCCTCGTCGCCGAACAGGGCGAGCCCGACCTGTCGGACCCGGTGCACGACCGCGCCGGCGGGATGTTCACGCTCAATGAACTCGGCGGCTCCTGGTAGGCAAACGGTTGCAGAAACCTTGACGCCGGGACCGCCGAAGGTCAAGGCTTGGCTCTGGCAACCGTTTGCAAGGAGGACGGCCATGACGGTGACGATCAAAGACGTCGCCCGCGCCTGCGGCGTGCACGTCTCGACCGTCTCGCGCACGTTCTCGGCGCCGCACCTGGTCAATCCTGCCACGCGGAACCGGGTGCTGGCCGCCGCCGACGACCTCGGCTACCGGCCCAACAGGGCGGCCAGGGCGCTGACGACCGGCCGCACGTTCAACCTCGGCCTCATCGTCGCCGACATCGCCAACCCCTTCTTCCCGCCGCTGATCAAGGCCGCGCAGGCGCAGGCGCGGGGGCGCGACTACCACGTCTTCGTGGCCGACACCGACGAGGATCCGCGGGTCGAGGAGGAGCTGATCCGCACGTTCGCCAAGCAGGTGGACGGCGTGCTGCTGTGCAGCCCCCGGCTGTCCAACCGGATGATCGAACGCCTGGCGGAGGATGTGCCGTTCGTGCTGGTCAACCGGCGGATCAAGGGCATGCCCGCGGTGCTGATGGACGTCGGCAAGGGCGCCAGGCTCGCGCTGGAGCACCTGGCCGGGCTCGGCCACCGCAGGATCGCCCTGCTGTCCGGCCCGCCCGGCTCGTGGACCAGCAACGAGATGCAGGCCGCCGCGGCCGAGATGCCGGGCCTCGACCTGCTCTTCTTCGGCCCCAACCAGCCCACCGAGTCCGGCGGCCTGGCGGTGGCGCCGGAGGTGGCCGCCTGCGGGGCGACCGGCGTGCTGGCCTACAACGACCTCGTCGCGCTGGGCCTCATCGAAGGGCTCACCGCGATGGACGTCGAGGTGCCGGGCCGGATCAGCGTGATCGGGTTCGACGACATCCTGCCGGGGCGGCTCGGCCGGCCCAAGCTCACCACGGTGGCGATGCCCGCCGCGGTGGCCGGTCGGATGGCGGTCGATCTGCTGCTGCAGTCAGAGGGCGAGGGCGCGGTGATCAACCTGGACACCGACCTCATCGTCCGCGAGTCCACGGGAAGGGCCAACTCATGATCTTCGGAACGCTGCCGTCGGGGGAGACCGTCGAGCGCGTGGAGCTGTCGTCCGGACGGCTGCGCGCCGAGGTGCTGACCTACGGCGCCGTCCTGCGCTCGCTGGCGGTCTCCGGCCTCGACGTCGTGCTCGGCCTGGACACGCTGGAGGACTACCGCACCCGCAGCCGCTACTTCGGCGCCGTGGTCGGCCGCTACGGCAACCGCATCGCCGGCGGCCGCTTCACCCTCGACGGCCGCGAGCACCGCCTGCCCGTCAACCACGCCCCCAACAGCCTGCACGGCGGCACCGAGGGCTTCGACGGCAAGGTATGGACGATCACCGCCCGCACCCCCGCCTCCGTCACCCTGGAACTGACCAGCCCCGACGGCGACCAGGGCTACCCCGGCACGCTCACCGCCGCGGTCACCTACACCCTGGAGGACGACGCCCTCCGCCTCGACTACGCCGCCGAGACCGACGCGCCCACCGTGCTCAACCTCACCAACCACTCCTACTTCAACCTGACCGGCGGCGGCGACGTGCTCGGCCACCTGGTCAGGCTGGACGCCGCCCACTACCTCCCGGTGGACGACGGCAAGATCCCCACCGGGGAGCTCGCGCCGGTCAAGGGCACCCCCTTCGACTTCACCGAGCCGCACGCGGTGGGCGAGCGGATGGGCGGCGCCTACGACCACTGCTACGTGCTCGACGGCGACATCGAGGTCAGCGCGGGCGGCCTGACCATGCGGGTGACCACCACCGAGCCGGGCGTGCAGTTCTACACGGGCGGCATGCTCGACGGGGTGGCCACGCCGTACGGGCCCTTCGCCGGGTTGTGCCTGGAGACCCAGCACTTCCCCGACTCGCCGAACCAGCCGCACTTCCCCTCCACCGTGCTGCGGCCCGGCGAGCGCCACACCTCCTCGACCACCTACCGCTTCACGGCCTGACCCCGCGCAGCTCCGTCGCGGCCTTGATGACCAGCAGTGCCACGTCGTCCTGCGACGGCTCCTGGGCGAACGTCTCGACCGCGTGCCGCACGCGTTCGGCCACCGCGTGGGCGCTCAGTCCGCGGCAGGTGGACAGCAGCGCCGACAGGCCGTCGTCGTCGTCGAGCAGCCGGTCGCCGTCGCGCCGCTCGGTCACGCCGTCGGTGACGCACAGCAGCACCTCCTCCGGCGCCAGCTCGAACGTCTCGACGTAGAACCTGGCGCCGGCCTCGACGCCGAGCAGCAGTTGCGGCGCGGCCACCGTGTCGACCGCGCCGTCGGCGCGCAGCAGCAGCGGCGGCGGGTGCCCGGCGGACGCGATCGTGCACAGCGCGCCGCCCTGGGGCAGCGGGATCAGCTCCCCGCACAGCAGGCTCAGGAAACGGCCGTCGTCGCCCTCCTCCAGCAGGGCCTGGTTGAGCCGGTCGAGGATGTCGGCCACCGTGTAGTGCTCCTTGGCCAGCAGCCGGACGGCGTGCCGGGCCAGGCCGGTCACCGCGGCCGCCTCGGGGCCGCTGCCGCACACGTCGCCGAGGGCGAAGCACCAGTGGTCGGAGACGGTGAACAGGTCGTAGAAGTCGCCGCCCACGTCGGCGCCCTCCTCGGCCGGCTCGTAGACGACCGCCGACTCCAGGCCCGGCATGGGGGCCACGCGCATGGGCAGCAGGCTGCGCTGCAACACCCGGGAGGTGGTCGCCTGGCGGGCGTACAGCATGGCGGTGTGCAGGTTGAGCGCGACCAGCCGGCACAGGTCGGCCAGCAGGTCGGCCAGCTCCAGCGGCAGGGTCGGCTCGGCGCGGCCGATCACCAGCGCGCCGTGCGACCTGCCCTGCGTGAGCAGCGGGAACGACAGCACCGTCTCGGGGCCGACCGGCCAGCTCACCTCGTTGAGCGCGGTTCGCGGGATCGCCGGCAGCGACCTGCGCAGGTTGGCGTTGTAGCGCTCCTCGCTGTGCCAGACGTGCGCCAGCCTGGTCATGCCCGCCAGATCGGTCAGGTAGACCGCCGCCCACGTCGCGATCTTGGGCACGACGAGCTGCGCGGTCAGCGCGGCGATCAGCTCCTCGTCGTGCACCCCGGCCAGCAGCTCGCCCGCCTCGGCCAGGAACGACAGGCGGCCCCGGTGGGCGCGTTCGCGCTCGGCCAGCCGCTCGCGCTGCACCGGCACGGCCACCTGGTCGGCGATGTGCTGCAGGCTGACCGTGAGCTCCTGGTCGAAGCGGCCCGGCTGGGCCGCGGTCACCACGATGTAGCCGGTCACCTCGCCGCCCACGCTCATCGGCGCGCACGCCAGCGACCTGGCCCGCAGCTGCTGGGCCAGCTCGACGTCGCCGGCCAGCAGGTCGTCGATCATCGACGGCGTCCTGCCGTCGGGGCCGAACACGCCCGCGGCCAGCACGCCGACCAGCCCCGCCGTCGCGCCCGCGCCCGCCGCCACGCCGAACCGGTCGCCGCCCTCGGCGGCCAGCAGCACGTACGCCGCGTCGCCGCCGCTGCTGGTCTGGACGATCCGCGCGATGGTGTCCAGCAGCTCCGCGAACGGCATGTCCCGGTCGAGCAGGTCCTTGATCCGCCGCCCGGCCTCCCTGCGCAGCGGCGCGGCCGGCGGCGTCAGCACGTAGCGGTGGTCGCCGGCCACCATCATCCAGATCGACCGCCGGTCCTGCGACCCGCCGCGGCTGCGCACGTGGGAGACGTAGACGGGGATCAGCCGGCCGTCGAGGTGGCGCATGCGCGCCTCGCCCCGCCAGCGGCCCAGGGACAGGGTGCCGGCCAGGGACATCGCGTACGGGCCGTGGCCGCGCCAGGCCACCAGGTCGGCCAGCGGCCTGCCGACGGCCTGCTCGGACGTCCAGCCCAGCAGGTGCTCGGCCTCGGAGTTCCACGACTGCACGGTCCCGTCGCCGTCGGCGAGCAGCACCCCGACGTGCAGCCCCTCGATGGGCGCGGCCACGGTGGCGGGCGCCAGGCCCGGCGTGCCGACCATGACCTCCTGGTGGTCGGGCCCGTCGGTCAGCTCCATGCGGACCCACACCCGTTTGGCGGTCCTGGTGTAGGTGACGCCCCAGGCGTCGGCCAGCATGGCGGCCAGCGCCAGCCCGCGCCCGGACGTGCGCGCGGGGTCGGTGGACATGGCCTCGGGGGTCGGGACCGTCCTGCCGGGCCGGTGGTCGTCGACCTCGATCTCCAGCCTGGCCGGGCTCGCCGCGACGTCGAGGCGGCAGGTCAGCTCGATGCCGGTGCCCGCGTGCAGCACGGCGTTGGTGACGAGCTCGCTGGTCAGCAGTACCGCGTCCTCCGTCAGGTGGCCCAGGCGCCACTCGCCGAGCACCTGGCGGATGAAGCGGCGCGCGTGCGCCGGGGCGTGCGGAGTGCCGTCGAAGGCTGTGCTCGACACTCTGGTCGTGTCCACTGTGCGTCCTAGAACATCACTCGTTGTGGCAGTTCGGTCACAGTCAGAGTGTCAGATGGGTGCCGTTGATACCTCCGGTTGTGAAGAAGGTGCTCCCGGCCGCGCGCTCGTCGGGCGGCACCTGGGTCACCATGCCGCCGAGGATCCAGGGGCGGCGGAAAGGCTGCCCGCATGTGGCCGGAGGATGAACCCCGCGGCGCCTTTAAGGTGTTCACGTGCCACGACAAGCCCGCTACCGGGAGATCGCCCAAGCCCTCGGCAGGTCCATCGAATCGGGCGAGCTGGCGCCGGGCGAGCGCCTGCCGACCGAGGACGCGCTGGCCGAGCGCTACGGCGTCCACCGGCTGACCGCCCGCCAGGCGATGGTGGAGCTGCGCAAGGCCGGCCTGGTCGAGACCCGGCAGGGGCTCGGGAGCTTCGTCAGGCGGGCGCCGCGCCGGATCGAGGTCTCCGTCGACCCCGAGACGCGTCGGCACCGCCCTTCGGACATCGCGGGCATGGCGGGCGTGTTCGGCGGCGGCGAGCGGGTCGTGGAGCGCGCGGAGGCGGCGCATCCGGTGGCGGCCGGTCACCTGCGGCTGCCCGGCGGCGTCGTGCACGAGATCACCACCCTGCTCCGCAACGCCGAGCGGCCCTGCGTGCTCAGCCGCTACCGCCTGGCCCCCGAGCTGGCCGGGCTGCGCCTCGACGCCAGGGCGGGCGTGCTCGCCGCGCTGGAGGCCGCCGGGCACGCCTACCGCTACGCCTGGCACGCCATCTCGGCCGAGCCCGCCGACCTGCACGACCAGAGCATGCTGGAGATGCAGGCGGGCGAGGCGGTGCTGGTGCGGGAGGGGCTGCTCACGCACGACGGGCAGCCCCTGTGTCACGTCGAGCGGCGCTGCCGCGGCGACATGATCTCGTTCGTCACCCGATATGACTGAGCAGGACCTCGGTGTCCGGCCCGTGGACCGGCGGCGCGGCCGGCAGCGGCACGAGCGTGGCGAGCGCCCCTGAGGGGCCGAGGTCCACGCGGGCGAACGCCTGCAGCGGCAGCGCCCGCGCGGCCTCCCCGACCGCCTCCGCCGGCAGCCGGTACGAGGCCGCCGAGCCGTACAGCGGCCCCTCGGGCACGACGTGGACGTCGGTGAGATGGATCAGCGGGTACGTCATGACGGCGGACGACGCACGACGCCACTGAACGTGATCAGCCATCTATATGAATACAGTAGGACATTTCGGGCGCACGGCGCGTCTCCGCGCGTGCGACGCCGTCTCCGACGTACCTTTGGCATCATGGCCACCCGTACGCCGAAAAGCGCATCGAAGGGGCCGGCGAAGCGGTCGACCTCGCCTCGATCGACCCCCGCGAAGCGGCCGGCCACGGCGGCGGGGCGACCGAGGGCGAAGGCCGCGAGCTCCGGCCGCAAGTCCTCCGTGACCCATCCCGACCCGATCAGCTGGGTCTTCACGATGATCGGCAAGCTGATCGTCGGGCTGTGGATGCTGCTCGCCAACGGCATCGGCAGCACCGCCCGCGCGCTCGGCAAGAACGCCCGCGAGCTCGACCCCGCACACCGGCGCGACGGCGTGGGCCTGTCGGTGCTGGCCGGCGCGATCGTGCTGGCCTCGATGACCTGGCGCAACCCCGAGGGCACGGTCTCCGGCGTCGTGAACACCGTCGTGCACGCCGTGTTCGGCTCGCTGGCCTGGGCGCTGCCGCTGCTGCTCGGCCTGCTGGCCTGGCGCTACCTGCGCCACCCCGACCAGAACGCCGACACCGGCCGCATGGTCATCGGGTGGAGCGCGCTCATGGTCGGCGTGCTCGGCGTCATCCACGTGGCCAACGACACCCCCTACCCGGCGGGCCAGGGGCAGGGCATGGACAAGGTGTCGGCCGCCGGCGGCATGATCGGGTTCATCGTGTCGGCGCCGCCGATGAGCATCCTGCCGTCCTGGATCACGATCCCGCTGCTGCTGCTCCTGTCCGGGTTCGGCGTGCTGGTGATCACCGCCACGCCCGTCCACCGCATCCCCGAGCGGCTGTCGGAGCTGCGGCACATGTTGTTCGAGCGGCACGCCGAGCCGCTCGCGCCGCGCGAGCCCGCCAAGCGCCGGCCGCGGTCCAAGAAGGCGGAAGGCGAGGGCGCCGAGACGGTCAAGCCGTACGACACCCCGGTCATCGCCGAGAAGGACAAGCTGGCCGACCACTCGCCGGAGATCGTGCCGGGGCTCGTCGACGGGCCCGCGGACGAGGAGCCGTCCGTGCCCGAGCGCAGGCCGGAGCCGCCGGAGCCCACGCCCGCGCCGCGCAAGGTCGAGCAGCTCGTGCTGTCGCCGCAGGCGGGGCCGTACAGCCTGCCCGACCTGCAGTTCCTCAAGCCAGGCACCGCGCCCAAGCCGCAGACCAAGGCCAACACGACCGTGGTCAACGCGCTGACCAGCGTGCTGGAGCAGTTCTCCATCGACGCGCAGGTGATCGGCTTCACCCGCGGCCCGACGGTCACCCGCTACGAGATCGAGCTGGGCCCGGCGGTCAAGGTGGAGAAGGTCACCGCCCTCACCAAGAACATCGCCTACGCCGTCAAGTCGGCCGACGTCCGGATCCTGTCTCCCATCCCCGGCAAGTCGGCGATCGGCGTCGAGATCCCCAACGCCGACAAGGACCTGGTCGCGCTCGGCGACGTGCTGCGCTCCCAGGTGGCCCAGGCCGACCACCACCCGATGATCGTGGGCCTGGGCAAGGACGTCGAGGGACGGACCATCGTCGCCAACCTCGCCAAGATGCCCCACCTGCTCATCGCGGGCGCGACCGGCGCCGGCAAGTCGGTCTGCGTCAACGGCCTCATCACCAGCATCCTCATGCGCTCCACCCCCGACGAGGTGCGCATGGTGCTGGTCGACCCCAAGCGCGTCGAGCTCAGCGTCTACGAGGGCATCCCGCACCTCATCACGCCCATCATCACCAACCCGAAGAAGGCCGCGGAGGCCCTGGAATGGGTCGTGGGCGAGATGGACCGCCGCTACGACGACCTGGCCGCCAGCGGGTTCCGGCACGTCGACGAGTTCAACAAGGCCGTGCGCGCGGGCAAGCTCGTGCCGCCGCCGGGCAGCGAGCGGGTCTACCAGCCCTACCCGTACCTGCTGGTGATCGTGGACGAGCTGGCCGACCTCATGATGGTGGCCCCGCGCGACGTCGAGGACTCGATCGTGCGCATCACGCAGCTCGCCCGCGCGGCCGGCATCCACCTGGTGATCGCCACCCAGCGGCCCTCGGTCGACGTCGTCACCGGCCTGATCAAGGCCAACGTGCCGTCCAGGCTGGCCTTCGCGGTGTCGTCGCTGACCGACTCGCGGGTCATCCTCGACCAGCCGGGCGCCGACAAGCTGGTCGGCCAGGGTGACGCGCTGTTCCTGCCGATGGGCGCGAGCAAGCCCATCCGGATCCAGAACGCGTTCGTCTCGGAGAAGGAGATCGCCGAGATCGTCACGCACTGCAAGGAGCAGATGCAGGTCGAGTACCGCGACGACGTGGCCGCCGCGCCGGTCAAGCGGGAGATCGACGAGGAGATCGGCGACGACCTCGACCTGCTGATCCAGGCCGCCGAGCTGATCGTGACCACCCAGTTCGGCTCGACCTCGATGTTGCAGCGCAAGCTGCGGGTCGGCTTCGCCAAGGCCGGACGGCTGATGGACCTGCTGGAGAGCCGCAACGTGGTGGGCCCCAGCGAAGGCTCCAAGGCCCGAGAAGTGCTGGTGAAACCGGACGATCTGCCCGGCCTGCTGGCCGACCTGCGTGGCGAATGACCCCAATGCACGGTTCCACGGCGATAACTGATTGAATATGAACCACTACGCACTGTCGTGGTGGGGAGGCGTTCGCTGTGCAGGAACAGAGCATCGGGGCCATGCTGGCAGCGGCCAGGCAGGCGGCGGGATTGACGGTCGCGCAGGTCAGCGCGGCGACCCGGATCAGAGAAACGATCATCAACCGGATCGAGCAGGAAGACTACGAACAGTGCGGGGGCGGGTTCTACGCCCGCGGTCACGTCAAGGCCATAGCCAAGGTCGTCGGGCTCGATCCCGAGGCCACGGTCCACCTGTTCGACCAGCAACACGGCGGGGCGCCGCAGCCCGTCCGCGCCGCCGCCGTGTTCCAGGCCGACCGCACGCTCGCCCTGCGCGAACGCCGGGGGCCCAACTGGACGATGGCGCTCGGCGTGGCGCTGGCCGTCGTGGTGGTGTTCGGCACGGTGCGCGTGCTCGGCGGCGCGAGCGACCAGGTGCGCACCGCCGACGTGCACGCCATCACGCCCAAGCCCAGCGTGCCGCCGAACACGCCCATCACCGAGGGGCCCAGGGCCGCGGCGGGCAAGGGCAAAGCGGGCAAAGGCATGGTCACCCTGAAGATCGAGGCCAGGCGTACGTCGTACGTGAACGTGCGCGACGGTCAGGGCCGGATGCTCTTCGCCGGGATGTTGAAGGCCGGAGACAGCTCGACCTGGCGGGCCGCCGAGAAGGTCAGCCTGCTCCTCGGTGACGCCGGAGCGGTGTCCTTGCAGGTCAACGGCAAGAAGGTGGACAAACTCGGGGGCCGGGGCGAGATGGTGACCCGCTCGTTCGGCCTCGACGCGTCGCCTCCGCGGTAGTCCGGCGGGGAGGCCGTGCATCAGGTGGTGGCCAACTCCCGATACCGTAGTGTTCACCATGTCATCCCGCCGAACCGCATCGCTGATCACCCTGGGCTGCGCGCGCAACGAGGTCGACTCCGAGGAGCTGGCCGCGCGACTAGAGGCTGCCGGCTGGCAGCTGGGCGACGACGACCCCGACGTCGTCGTCGTCAACACGTGTGGCTTCATTGACTCGGCCAAGAAAGACTCCATCGACACGCTGCTCGCCGCCGCCGACTCCGGGGCGAAGGTGGTGGCCGCGGGTTGCATGGCCGAGCGCTACGGCAACGAGCTGGCCGAGGCACTGCCCGAGGCGAGCGCCGTCATCTCCTTCGACGACTACACCGAGATCGGCGGCCGGCTCGACGACGTGCTGGCCGGGCGTCCGCTCAAGCCGCACACGCCGCGCGACCGCCGCACGCTGCTGCCCATCTCGCCGGTCGAGCGCGGCAGCGCGCCCAAGACCGGCATCCCGGGCCACGGCGAGCTGCCCGACGGGCTCGCGCCCGCCAGCGGCCCGCGCGTGCTGCGCAAACGCCTCGACGAGAGCCCGGTCGCCTCGCTCAAGCTGGCCTCCGGCTGCGACCGGCGCTGCACGTTCTGCGCCATCCCGGCCTTCCGCGGGGCCTACGTCTCGCGCAACCCCGACGAGCTGCTCGCCGAGGCCGACTGGCTGGCTCATCGCGGCGTGCGCGAGCTCGTCCTGGTCTCGGAGAACTCCACCTCCTACGGCAAGGACCTGGGCGACCTGCGGGCGCTGGAGAAGCTGCTGCCGCAGCTGGCCGCCGTGCCGGGCATCGACCGGGTGCGGGTCAGCTACCTGCAGCCCGCCGAGCTGCGGCCGGGGCTGATCGACGTCATCACCGCCACCGAGGGCGTGGCCGACTACTTCGACCTGTCCTTCCAGCACGCCAGCGGCGGCGTCCTGCGCCGGATGCGCCGCTTCGGCGACCCCGAGCGTTTCCTCGGCCTCCTGGAGAGCGTGCGCAAGGGCGCTCCCGAGGCGGGCGTGCGCTCCAACTTCATCGTGGGCTTCCCTGGCGAGACCGAGGAGGAGTTCGGCGAGCTGGTCGGCTTCCTGGAGCAGGCCAGGCTCGACGTGATCGGCGTGTTCGGCTACTCCGACGAAGACGGCACGGAGGCTGCCAACCTGCCGGGCAAGCTCGACCAGGAGGTCATCGACGAGCGCGTGCGCGTGCTCACCGAGCTGGCGGAGGAACTGACCGCCCAACGCGCGGAGGAGCGCATCGGCACGGAGGTCGACGTGCTCATCGACGACGACCTGGGAGACGGCGGCTACGAGGGCCGGGCCGCCCACCAGGGCCCGGAGGTCGACGGCTCGGTGACGGTCCAGGGCATCGGCCTGGTCAAGGGACAGATCGTGCGCGCGGTCGTGGTCGACGCCGAGGGGGTTGACCTGATCGCGCGCATCAAGGCCAGTCCATGACCAGGGACGAGCGCCGCGTGGTGAGCCCGTGGAACATCGCCAACGTCCTCACGGTCCTCCGGTTGGCGCTCGTCCCCTTCTTCGTCGCATGCCTGTTCCTGCCCGGCACCGGCTGGCGGCTGGCCGCCCTGGGGGTGTTCGGGGTCGCCTCGATCACCGACCATCTCGACGGCGAGCTGGCCCGCCGCTACGGGCTGATCACCGATTTCGGCAAGATCGCCGACCCGATCGCCGACAAGGCGCTCACCGGGGCGGCGCTGGTGTGCCTGTCGATCCTCGACGAGCTGCCGTGGTGGGTCACGATCGTGATCCTGGGCCGCGAGCTGGGCATCACCCTGCTCCGGCTGGTCCTGCTGCGGCACGCGGTCATCCCGGCCAGCTACGGCGGCAAGGTCAAGACCGTGCTGCAGATCGCCGCCATCGTGCTCTACATCCTGCCGGGGGTGCCCGACCCGCTGCGATGGGTGGTGATGGGCGCGGCCCTGGTCGTGACCGTCGCGACGGGCGTCGACTATCTCGTACGGGCGGTCAAGCTGCGCCAGGTGGCCAGACGGGCGCGTGGGGAGTGATCTGAGCGATGGCGGACGTGGCCGAGGTCGTGGCCCTCCTGGTGCGGCAGGACGCCACCGTGGCGGTGGCCGAGTCGCTGACCGGCGGGCTCATCGGGGCCGCGTTCACGTCGGTCCCTGGGGCGTCCAAGGCGTTCCGGGGCGGGGTGATCTCCTACGCCACCGCTCTCAAGCGCGATCTGCTGGGCGTGCCCGGCGAGCTGCTGAGCCGCGAGGGGGCCGTGCATCCCGAGGTGGCCGCGGCGATGGCCGAAGGGGTCGCCCGGGTGTGCGGGGCGGCGTACGGGCTGGCCGTGACGGGTGTGGCCGGCCCAGAACCCCAGGACGGAAAGCCCGTGGGCCTGGTGTACGCCGCGGTCCACGGCCCGGGCGGGGAGAACCTGGTGCGTGCGTTGAGCCTTGAGGGGTCGCGCGAACGTATCCGGGTAAGGACGGTGCACGAGGCAGTCGATCTCCTCGCAGGTGTGCTGAAGGCCAACAAAGGGGAACATTCCGGATGATTACCGTGTTACGTCCCGAGCGAACATGCGAAGCACGGTCTGACGCGGTGTCGGTGGATACGGGTACGGTGGAGCTGTGAGTGAGGTCCGTGAGCCAACTGCAAGCACCGAGCGCCCGGCAGGCGGGCCTGATGAGTCGCGCGACCAGGCACGAGCGGCAGACCCGGGGAGGCGACGCCCCATGATGACGGCGAGGAGTATGTACGAAGCCAAGAAGACCAATGTGCGGCACGATCCGATCGCGCGGGGCGTGGTGAAGACATCCACGCCGGGGAGGGAGCGACAGATGATTCTGCTGCGTCAGCTGCTCGGTGACGTGCTGAGGCGGTTGCGGGTGCGTCAGGGGCGCACGCTACGCGAGGTGTCCACGCTGGCGCGTGTCTCGCTCGGTTACCTTTCCGAGGTCGAGCGTGGCCAGAAGGAAGCCTCGTCCGAGCTGCTCGCGTCCATTTGCGGTGCCCTCGGTGTGCCGCTCTCGCAGGTGTTGCGTGAGGTTTCCGACCAGTTCGCGCTGGCGGAGCTGCAGGCCGCGCCTGTTCTGGCCGACATGCCCGAGCACGAGCGCCTGCCCCTTGCCGAGACGGTTCCCGGTTCGATCGGCGACACTGTCTTCCCCGAGGTCAAGGACATGGTGGCGGCCTAACGCGGCTGGCAGCCACCACACCACAGGATCAGCCTTTCCTGTGGCTGTGCCCCCATCTCCCCGCGGCTGATGCGCGTGCCGCATCGGCGACAGGGTCTCCCTGCCCTGCCGTAGACCCAGGTCTGGTTCGCCGGGCGGCGATCACCTGTGGTCACCGTGCCGCCATGTCCCTTGTTGGCCTCCAGCAGCCGGTGGGCCAGCGTGACGAGCCCTTCGAGATCCTCGATCTCCCCGACCTTCCGCCACGGCCAGATCCCGCGCAGGAACAGGGTCTCGGCGCGATAGATCGTGCCGATCCCCGCCAGGTTGCGCTGATCGAGCAGCGCTTCGCCGATCGTCCTGTCCGGTGCCGCTCGTAGCCTTCGCACGGCCTCGCCCGGATCCCAGTCCGCGCCCAGCAGGTCCGGCCCCAGGTGCCCCACCAGGCGCTTCTCGTCGGCGGTCGTGACCAGGTCGACCATGCCGAGCTTGATCCCCACCGCCTGCCACTCCTCGTTGGCCAGGATCAGCCGCACCTGGTCGCCGCCGGCCGTGCGCCGGCCCGCGGGCATGACCCGCCAGCTTCCGTCCATGCGCAGGTGGGTGTGCACGGTCAGGCCGCCTTCGACCCGGGTCAGCAGATGTTTGCCCCTGGAGACGGTGGTGAGCACCGCACGGCCTCTCAGGTCCGCGGTGGCGTGCCGCGGGACGCGGAAGTCCGACCTGGTCAGCACGCGGCCGTCGAGCGCGCCGCGCAGGCGTGCCGCGGTGCGGTAGACGGCGTCTCCCTCGGGCATCCCTCCAGTCTAGGTACCCGTCTCCCGGCCGGGACGGCGGCCATGGGCCCGAGGGCGCCCGCCGCCAGGCCCGGCCGGGAGGCGTCAGTCCCAGGCGGCGGGGTCGGCGGCGAGCTGGCGGACGCGCTCGGGAAGGCTGCCCGAGGCGACCTGTTCGAGCGTGACCTCCTCCAGGATGGCCCGCTCGGTGGCGCGCAACGCGATCCACACCTGCTGCAACGACTCGGCCGGACCCCGGTAGCCGACGTGCTCGGGACGCTCGCCCCGCACGTTGGCCAGCGGCCCGTCGACGGCCCTGATCACGTCGGCGAGCGAGATGTTCGCGGCGGGCCGGGCCAGCACGTAGCCGCCCTCGGGGCCCCGCTGGCCGCGCACCAGGCCGGCACGGCGCATCTGGAGCAGGATGTTCTCCAGGTATTTGGGAGGCATGTCCTGTTCCTTGGCGAGCTCACCCACGGTAGTCGGACCCGCGCCGGCTGCGGCGAGTTCAGCGGCGGCACGGAGGGCGTAGTCGACACGAGCGGAAAGGCGCATGTTCTCGATTATCCCTCCTGGTCAACACTGGTTAGGCGCAAGGTCGTCAGAACGGGCAGGTGATCCGAATACGGCAACCGCGGCGCCTGCGCAGAAACCGCGGTCAATCCCTTGGTGAGCAGCACGTGGTCGATGCGCTCCTTGGGGTCGTCGGCGGGCGAGGTCGGCGGGTCCCCGAACGCGGTCAGCGGGTCGCTCAGCCCGGCCGCCTTCAGCACCTCCATGGCCGGATCGATGGGCCGCGTGTTGAGGTCGCCGGCCAGGACCACCGGTCGCCTCACCTGCTCCCCGGCTCCGGCCGCGCTGTGCCCGGCCTCGTCGGCGTCCCGGCCGGCGGCCAGGGCGCGGGCGATCGCGGCGACCTCGGGCGCCTGGCCCTCGGGAGCCTGCAGATGGGTGTTGACGATGCCCACCTCCCTGCCGCCGACCTCCAGGACGACCGTCTGGGCCTGCGCCCCCGTCGGGTAGTCGTGGGAGCCCAGCGGGTGGGAGTGCACCTGCTTGACCGGGAGGTTGGTGAGCAGCGCGTCGCCCCACACCTGGTCGGCGGCGGGCGCGAAGTGGTAGCGCATGCCGAGGCGGCGGGCGATCCTGGCCAGGTCGTCGTGGCCGCCGTTGAGCAGCCAGCCGCGGTCCACCTCGCTGAGCAGCACGACGTCGGGCTTCTGGGCGGCGGCCCACGCGCCGATCTTGTCGAGCGACAGGCGGCCGTCCAGGCCGTAGCCCATGCGGATGTTGTAGGCGATCAGGGTGAAGGTGTCGCCCTGCTTGGCCCGTACGGGCGGCGCGGACGGCGTCCCGAGCGTGACGAGCCCCACCAGCAGCACGGCGACCGCCGGCGGCAGCCAGCTGAGGCGGACCGGCCCGGCTGGCGGCGGCGAGTGCCGGACCAGAGCCGTGATCACGCTGAGGGCGGCCACCAGCACCGCCACCGCCACGAGGATCTGGCCGTTGGGGAAGCCGAGGTTCATGTCATAGGCCGCGTAGTAGACGAACAGCCCGACGAAGAAGACCAGCCCGCCCCCGAGCACGGCCACGCCAGGACGTCGCCCGGCGGGATAGTCGGGCCGCGCGGTTCCGGCGAGCAGGGCGCCGAGCCAGCCGATCAGCAGCACGGCGACGTAGGGCGCCGACAGGGTGAAGAGCACCGTGAAGGCCACCAGCAGGACGCCGATCATGAGATCGAAGACCGGCGACAGCGGCGGGCGGGCGGCCTGCACAACGGCCATGACCAGGACGGCGGCGAGCAGGCCGGTGCCCACCAGCATCTGCCACAGGTCGGTCGGGCTCTGTTCCGGCTTGGCCCAGCCCGTGGCGGCGACGCCGGTCAGCAGCATCGCCGGGCCGAGCAGGAACCACGTCAGCGCGGGCGCGCGGTCCACCTCGGCGACCGGCGGGCGGAGGAGGCTCAGGAAGGCGGCGCAGACGCAGAGCACCGCCAGCCACGGGACCAGGCCGTCGCGCCAGACCAGGTCCACGCCGTCCAGCAGCAGGTGGACGACCAGCGACAGGCTCAGTCCGCCCATGACGCCGACCGGGACCGCCCGGCGCGGGACGGTGTGGGCGCAGCCGTACAGGAACACCAGGCCCGCGGTGACGCCGGCGGAGGCGACGTAGAGCTGGCTCACGCCCGCCTGCAGCAGGATCCTGGTGAGGACCAGCGCCGCGGCGCCGCCGAGCAGAGCGTGGCGCGGCTTGGCTAACAGCGCCAGGAAAGGCAGGATGAACCAGGCGGCGGCGTAGAGGCCCATCAGCTCCGGCGGCGTCTCGCCCGCCCGGCCGAACAGGGTGATCAACGACGGGAGGAAGACTCTCAACACGTCCAGCAGCAGCACGAGGCCCAGCGCGAGCATGATCGCCGGGCCGCGGGGGATTGTCATGAGGCATCCTCGTGTTCGGCTCCGATGATATGCAAGAGCTGGGACGCTAAACTTCCAACAACCTTTTCGAATTGACGGTGGGAATCAGCGTGGAGCGTCGTCCTGGTGTGCCCAGACTTCTCCGGGAGATCAACGATCGGGCCGCACTGGAGCTGTTGCTGGCCACCGGCCCCATGACGAGGGGGCAGATCGGCGACCTGACCGGTCTGTCCAAGGTCACCGCCTCCCAGACGCTCGCGCGGCTGGAGGAGCGCGGCCTGGTCGAGGTGGTGGGCGCGCAGGCGGGCGGCAGGGGGCCGAACGCGGCGCTCTACTCGGTCATCCCCTCCAGCGCGTACGTGGCCGGTCTGGAGGTCGGGCCCGAGCTCATCTCCACCGCCGTCGCCGACATCCACGGCCGCACCATCGCCGAGGTCACCGTCGATCCCGGCGGCCACGACGACCCGGTGGCCGCCGTGCACGGCGCGATCGTCAAGGCGTGCCGCAGCGCGAAGGTCAGCCTGGCCAAGCTGCGCGGCGTGGTGATCGGCACCCCGGGCGTGGTCGATCCGCGCAGCGGCGACGTGCGCTTCTCCTTCGACCTGCCGGGCTGGCACGAGGGCATCCACGAGGCGCTCGCCGGCGACCTGCGGCGCGAGGTGACGATCGAGAACGACGTGAACCTGGCCGCCATCGCCGAGTACGCCGACGGCGCGGCCAAGGGCGTCGACGACTTCGTGCTGGTGTGGGCGAGCCGGGGCCTCGGCATGGCCGTCATGCTGGGCGGCAAGCTCCACCGGGGGCGTTCGGGCAGCGCGGGGGAGATCGGCTATCTGCCGGTGCCCGGCGTGCCGCTGCCGGAGGACATCCGCACCAAGCCGGGCCGGCTGCCGTCGCTGGCGGGCGGCCTGCAGTCGCTGGTGAGCGCCGAGGCGGTGGCCGAGCTGGCCCGCGGCTACGGTTTCACGGCCGAGAGCGCCGGCGAGTGCGTCGAGGTCGCGGTGGCGGCCGGGTCCCGCGGTGAGCCGATGCTCGACGAGATCGCCCACCGGCTGGCGCTGGGCGTGGCGGCGGTCTGCGTGATCCTCGACCCGGGGCTGGTCGTGCTGGCCGGGGAGGTGGGCCACGCCGGGGGATCCGCGCTGACCTCCAGGGTGGAGGAGGCCGTGGCGCGGATCTGCCCGGTGCGGCCGCAGGTGGTCACCACGGCGGTCGCCCACGCCAACCCGGTGCTGCGCGGCGCGGTGCTGGCCGCCCTGGACCAGGCGCGCGAAGAGCTCCTCACGCCCTGATCCGGCGGGCCCGGGCTGTTCGCCTCAGGCGGTGATCAGTTCCACGGCGGCCTGGGCGTTGGCCCTGGCCGCCCCGTACGTGGCGATGTAGGCGGCGCTGTCGGGCCGCCAGACGGGCAGGCCCATCTCGATCACCGTCGCGTCCTGGCGGGCCGCCACCAGAGCGGAGACCAGTTCCTGGCTCGCCTGGTAGCGGTGGGCGTCCTTCACCACGATGACCAGCGACCGGTTCGCGGCCTTGGCCAGCAGGGCGGGGACGTCGGCGGCCGCGGGCTCGACGCGGACGATCTCGGCGTCCGGCAGCCACGGGCCGACCCCCCATGGCACGTTCCCCACGGCGATCGTGGGCGGGGTGTCCACCTCGATCACCAGGGGTTCCACCAGAGGTTCCGTCTCGCCGGTCAGCCGCACGGCGCGGCGGGCGGCGTGCAGGCCGACCCCGTTCTGCTCGGCCGCGATCACCTCGGGCGTGCCGAACCAGGCCCGCAGCGCCCCCACGCGGTCGGCCGCCTCCTCCAGCCTGGCGGCCGGCAGGCGTCCCTCGGTCACCGCGGCCACGATCTCCCCGATGACCCGCTGGACGTCGTCCTCGCCGGGGATCGGGCCGAGGCAGATCAGGTCCGCCCCGGCCGCGAGCGTGAGCACGGCGCCGTTGGCCAGCCCGACGCTCTTGGTGATCGCGTGCATGTCCAGCGCGTCCGTGATCACCACGCCGTCGTAGCCGAGCTCGCCCCTGAGGAGCCCGGTCAGAGCGGCGGGTGACAGGGTGGCCGGAGTGTCCCCGGTCACCACCGGAACCGCCACGTGGGCGGTCATCACGGTCTTGGCGCCGGCCTCGATGGCCGCCCGGAACGGCGCGAGCTCGCGGGCGCGCAGCACGTCCAGGCCGACGTCCACGACGGGCACGGCCAGGTGGGAGTCCACCCGGGTGGCGCCGTGGCCGGGGAAGTGCTTGACGCAGGCGGCCACGTTCACCGACTGCAGCCCGTTGACCGCCGCGACCGTGTGCCTGGCCACCAGCGCCGGGTCGGCGCCGAAGGACCTGGTCCCGATCACCGGGTTGTCGGCCTCGGTGTTGACGTCCGCGCTCGGCGCGAGGTCCACGTTGATGCCGCACGCGGCCAGCTCGGACCCGATCGCCGCGTAGACCCGGCAGGTCAGGTCCACGTCGTCGACCGCCCCCAGCGCCGCGTTCCCCGGGTACGGGCTGCCGACGTGGTAGGCCAGCCTGGTGACGTCCCCGCCCTCCTCGTCGAGCGAGATGACGGGCTCGGCCGAGGCGCGCAACGTCGTGGTGAGCGACCTGACCTGGTCGGGACCGGCGACGTTGAACCCGAAGAGCGTCACGCCGCCCAGGCCGTTGTCCAGCTCACGCAGCACCCAGTCGGGCGCCGTGGTGCCCTGGAAGGCGACGAGCAGCGTGCCGGCCGCGAGGCGACGCAGCCCCCGATCACTCTGACTCATGGCTCCTCATCACTTGAATGAAGGCACGATCGGGTACGGCCCGGACCAGCCGAGCCGTACGAGGATCAGTGCCTGTTACCCCTTCACGGCCCCGGCGGTGAGACCGGCGACCATGCGGCGTTGTACCAGCAGGAAGAAGACGACCACCGGAAGGGTCATCAGGGTGGAACCGGCCATGATCGCGCCCCAGTCGACGCCCTTCTGGCCGAAGAAGTACTGCAGGGCGACCGGCATCGTGTAGCCCTCGGAACCCGACATCAGGTAGAGGGCGAACACCAGATCGTTCCAGGCGGTGATGAACGAGAAGATGCTCGTGGCCACCAACCCCGGCGCGACCAGCGGGAACAGCACCTTCCAGAACGTGGTCAGGCGGCTCGCGCCGTCGATCCAGGCCGCCTCCTCCAGCGTCCGCGGCACCGCGGCCACGAACGTGCGCAACATCCAGATGCCGAACGGCAGCGTCAGCGCGACCTGGGTGATGATCAGCCCGATGAGCTGGTCACCGAGGCCGACCCGCTTGACCATCATGTACAGCGGGATGAGCAGGCCCTCGGCCGGCAACATCTGCACGATCAGCAGGATGACCAGGAACGTGCCACGCCCCTTGAAGCGGAAGCGGGCGATGGCCGTGGCCGACAGCAGCGCGAAGACCGAGCCGATGAGCACGGTGCCGAGCGCCACGATCGCGCTGTTGCGCATGTAGAGCCAGATGGAGTTGTTCGCCACGCCCTCGGTCAGCACCCGCGCGAAGTGGTCGAAGGTGAAGTGCGTCGGGAACGGGATGAACTCCGTCGTGAAGATCTGGTCGTTCTCCTTGAAGCCGGTGGAGACCATCCAGTAGACGGGGAAGACCGCGTAGAGGAAGACCAGCACACCGGCCGTGTTCAGGAGGATCTTCCCGAGCTTCTTGCGGGCCAGCGCGTTCACATCTCCTCCTGCTTCACGATCTGCCGGACGTACGCGACGGTGATGATGAGCAGGATGATCGTCAGCACGATGGAGATCGCCGCGCCCGTGCCCAGCTTCTGCGGGGGCTTGAACGCCTCCGCGACCGCGTACATCGACAGGTTGAAACCGTCGCGGTTGGTCGGGCCGTTCATCAGCACGTAGAGCTGGCTGAAGACCTTGAAGTCCCAGATGATCGACAGGATCGTCAGGACGGCGAAGACCGGCTTGAGCAGCGGCAGGGTGATCTTCCTGAACGTCCGCCACGCCCCCGAGCCGTCGACCTTGGCCGCCTCGTACAGCTCGGACGGGATGCCCTTGAGCCCCGCCAGCACCGAGACCGCGATGAACGGGAACCCGGCCCACACCACGCACACGATCAGCGCGACGTAGAGCGGGAAGGTGTCGTTGAGCCACGGGGTGCCGCTCCAGTCCTGCTGGCCGGCGGGCGGCGCGGCCAGCCAGTCGGGCAGCAGGTTGAGCAGCCAGTTCACGATGCCGGACTCGGCGTCGAAGAGCGAGCGCCAGATGACGCCCTGCGCGACCGGCGGCACGGCCCAGGCGAACATGCACCCGATGACCACGAACAGGGACATCTTCTTGCCGAGCTTGTTCAGCAGCACGCCGACCGCGGTGCCCACGATCAACGTGAGGCTGACGGCGACGAAGGCGAACACCACGGTGTTGCGCAGAGCCGACCAGAAGATGTCGTTGGAGAGGACCTTGTTGAAGTTGTCCAGGCCCACCCATTCGGCCGGCTTGCTCCCCCTGATCTGCGCGAGCCCGACCTTCTGGAAGGCCATCACGCCGAGCTGGAACATCGGGTACAGCAGCAGTCCCGCGATGACCAGCAGACCGGGGATGAGCAGCACGTACGGGATGCTCCACGTGGGCATCCCGGTGGCCTTGACGGGCCCGCCGCCCTTCTTACGGCGGCGCCCCGGGGCGGGGGACGAGCCCCTGCCCCGGGTGACCGTAGTCGTGTTCGCCATCGTTACTGGTTCAGGATCTCTTCGAGTTCCTTGTTGGCGTCAGCGAGAGCCGTGGTGGTGTCCTTCTTGCCCTCGATGACGGCGCGCGCCGCGTTCTGCAGCACGGCCTTGGTGGCGTCGGCCTCGGCCCAGTTCGGGTCGGCCGGGAACGCCTTGGCCTTGGCGAAGGCCTGGGCGAACGGGCCCTGCGCCGGGTCCTCGTTCAGCGCCGCCAGGGTGTCGGGGTAGACCGGCAGCAGGCCGCCTTCCTTGGCGTAGCGGTCGGCCCAGGTCTTGCTGGTGGCGAGCTTGAGGTACTCCTTGCCGAGGTCGGCCTCCTTGGTGCCGCCCCACAGCGCGATGTCGTTGCCGCCGAAGAAGGACGGGGCCAGGCCGCCGGTCTTGGCGGGCAGCGGGAAGAAGCCGAGCTTGTCGCCCTTCAGCTTGCCCTTCGAGTCCTCCTCGATGCCGGGCAGGTCCCAGCCGGCGGTGAGGTACATCGCCACCTTGTTGTTGGCGAAGCGCTTGCGGATGTCGACGGTGTTCAGCGTCAGGTTCGCCTTGCTGGACAGGCCGCCGGTGACCAGGCCGGTGTAGGTCTCGAAGCCCTTCTGGAAGCCGGGGTCGGTCAGCTTGCCGACCCACTTGTCGCCCTCCTTGACGGCGAACTCGCCGCCCTCGGACCAGGCGAACGCGGCCAGCAGGTGGTTGGCGTCGGAGCCGCCGTTGAAGGCGAAGCCGTCGACGCCGGCGCCCTTCTCCTTCTGGATCTTCTTGGCCGCGGCGACGAGCTCGTCCCAGGTCTTGGGAACCTCGATCTTCAGGTCGGCGAACCAGTCCTTGCGGTAGAGCACCGCGCGGGCGCCGGCGCCCCACGGGATGCCGTAGATCTCGCCGTCGACCGTCTCGTAGCCGTAGAGGTTCTCGGGGATCTGGGCCCGGTCGCCCTCACGCGCGATGTCGGTGATGGGGGTGAGCGCGTCCTGGCTCTGCCACATCGGGACCTGGTCGTTGCCGATCTCGGTCACGTCCGGGCCGGTGCCGGTCGCGGCGGCGGCGAACTTGTCCGCCACCTGCGGCCACGGGATCCACTCAAGCTTGACCTCGGCGCCGGTCTGCTTCTTGAACTCGGCGTTGAGCTCTTCCATGTACTTGGCGGCGGCAGGGTTGCTGTCGCCGAGACGCCACACGCTGAGCGTCTTGCCCGCGAACTTCGGGCCACTGGAAGCGGGGGCGGCCGCGCTGGACGACGGCTTCGGCTCCTCGCTTGACCCACAGGCGGCCAGGCCCAGGGCCAGGGCGGCCGTGGTGACCGTAGTGGCTGTGATCTTCGCGATCCTCACAGGGTTCTCCCTTCCCGGGTGCTGGCCTACGGTCCGCACCAGGCTGATCGTCAAATGCCGAACGACGCTGTTAAACTAACAAGAAACTTTCTTAAAAGAAACGCTCGTTAGCCATTCGTGACGAGAGGGGTGCGGTAATGAGTCGAAGCCCGGGGATCCCCCGGTTGCTGCGCAGGTTGAACGACCGCTCGGCACTTGAACTCCTCCTCGCGGACGGTCCGCTGACCCGCGCCGAACTGGGGGAGCGAACGGGGCTATCCAAGGTAACCGCAGGTCAGCTGCTCGCTCGACTCGAAGAACGGGGCCTGGTGGAGGTCGCGGGCGAGCGCGCCGGCGGCCGCGGCCCGCACGCCGCCCTGTACGCGGTGGTTCCGTCGAGCGCGTACGTCGCCGGGCTGGAGGTGCTGCCCGACAGCCTCACTGTCGGTGTGGCGGACATCACAGGTAAAATCGTTGTCGAGGTGACGGTCAACCCGTCCGACGCCCGCGATCCGGTGAAGGCGGTCCACTCGGCCGTCCAGCGGGCCTGCGCCACGGCCAGCGTCGAGCTCTCCCAGCTCCGCTCGTTCGTCATCGGCACCCGGGGCGTCGTCGATCCCCGCAGCGGCGACGTGCGCTGGTCCTACGACCTGCCCGACTGGCACGTCGGCGTGCTGGCCAGCCTGCGCCAGACCCTCGGCGGCTCGGTGACGATAGAGAACGACGTCAACCTGGTCGCCCTGGCCGAGAGCCGCTACGGCGCCGCCGTCGGCCACGACGACTTCGTGGTCATCTGGGCCGGCGTCGGCCAGGGCCTGGGCGTCATGCTCGGCGGCCGGCTGCACCGGGGGATCACCGGCGGCGCGGGCGAGATCGGCTGGCTGCCGGTGCCGGGCGAGCCGCTGCCGTCCGACGTCTCGCAGCCGCAGTCGGGCTCGTTCCAGCGCCTGGTGGGCCACGACGCCCTGCGCGGCCTGGCCGGCGAGCACGGCGTGATCGGCTACACCGTGCCCGACCTGGTCCGCAACGGCGACGAGGACTACCTGGACGAGGTGGCGGGCCGCCTGGCCGTGGGCGCGGCGGCCGTGGCCGTCGTGCTCGACCCCGGGCTGATCGTGCTCAGCGGCGACGTCGGCCGGGCCGGCGGCGAGCGGCTGGCCGCCAAGGTCGAGGAGGCCGTGGCCCGCGTGTGCCCGAGCCAGCCGACCGTGGTCACCACCAGGGTGACCGGCAACGCGGTGCTGCGCGGGGCCATGGTCGCGGCCCTGGAGCAGGCCCGGGAGCAGGTTTTCTCCGACACTGTGTGAGAATTTCTGCCCATGTGGCAGCTCGACACCGACGTAGTCCTCATCTCCGACCCGCGCGTCTCGGCGGTTCCCGTCCGGGAGTGCGGTGAGCCGCTGGCCGACGTGCGCGGGCGGCTGCGGGTCGACACGCGGCTGGCCGACGCCGACGGCGCGTACGCGCACCTGCGCGCGGGGCTGCTCGACCGGCTGGAGCGGGCCGAGAGCTCGTTGCCCGACGGCTTCCACCTGCTGATCGTCGAGGGATACCGGCCCATCGCCACGCAGCGGCGTATTTTCGAGGGGTATCGCGAGGAGCTCCTCACCACTTATCCCGACATGTCGCCTGACGAGTCCTTTATTGCGGCCAGTCGGTATGTCTCCCCTGTTGAGGTCGCCCCCCACACTGCCGGCGCCGCCGTCGACCTGACCCTGTGCGCCCCCGACGGCACCGAGTACGACATGGGCACCCAGGTCAACGACAACCCCGAGGAGAGCGGCGGCGCCTGCTACACGGCCGCCGCCGGTATCCCGGCGCAGGCCCGCGCCCACCGCGAGATCCTGGCCGCCGCCCTGGAGCCCGTGGGCCTGGTCAACTACCCGACCGAGTGGTGGCACTGGTCGTACGGCGACCGCTACTGGGCCATGTCCACCGGCGCCCCTGCCGCCCTGTACGGTCCTGCCCCCTTCTAGCCAGGTTTTCCCCCGGCGGCGGCACGGGCACAACCTGTGGCGGAGGCTCTTCGGACTCCCCCAGCGAGGTGTGCATGGTTCCGTTGATCGGGATCGAAGAGGAATACCTCGTCGTCGATCCCCGCACCCGCCACGTGTCCCCCCGGGCGGCCGAGGTCCTGGCCGCCGCGACGGACATGCTCGACGTGGCCCACGAGATCACCCGTTTCCAGGTGGAGGCCCGTACGCCGCCCTCCGCCGACCTCAGTGAGCTGGGCTCCCAGCTCCGGGCAGCACGGAAGGAGGTGTCCGAGGCGGCCCGGTCCTGCGGCCTGGCGGTCGTGGCCAGCGGCATCCCGGTGCTCGGCAACGTCATGCCGCCGCCGCTCACCGACGACCACCGCTATCAGCAGGGCAAGGAGCTCTACCGGGCGTTGCAGGACGAGATCAGCATCTGCGCGCTGCACGTGCACGTCGACGTACCGGACGAGGAGATCGCCGTCTACGTCGGCAACCATCTCAGACCCTGGCTGCCGACGCTGATCGCGCTGGCCGCCAACTCGCCGTTCTTCGTGGGCCGCGACACCGGCTACGCGTCCTGGCGGGTGATCAGCTGGGGGCGGTGGCCGGTGTCCGGGGCGCCGCCGTACTTCCCGACGTTCGGCGACTACGAACTGGCGCTGCGTGCGCTGTCGGAGTCGGGCGCGCTGATGGACCCCAAGACGGTCTTCTGGGACACCCGTCCGTCGCCGAGGCTGCCGACGGTCGAGATCAGGGTGGCCGACGTGCCGCTCGACGTGAGCGACAGCCTGACGATCATCGGCCTGATCCGGGCCCTGGTCGTGACCGCGTTGCGGGAGGTGGCGCGCGGCGACCGCGGGCTGCCGATCCCGTCGGAGGTGCTGCGGGCCGCCTACTGGCGGGCCGCCCGGGACGGCCTGGTCGGCGACAGCCTCGACGTGCGGCACGGAACGCTCGTGCCCGCCACGGTGATGGCCCGCCGCCTGTTCGGCCACGTGAGCGCCGCGCTGGCCGAGGCCGGCGACCTGACCTTCATCGAAGAGGGCCTGGAACGGCTGCTGAGCAAGGGCTCCGGGGCGGTGCGCCAGCGGCGCGTGCACGCCCGGGGCAACGACCTGACCGACGTGGTCGATGACCTGATCGAGGCCACCGTCGCCTGAACCGCCCGTTCGACGCAGCTTCACCGCAGCGCGAGCACCGCCGCCACGCCGAGGCCGAAGGTCACGACGACGCCGCGCAGCACGTTCGGCGGCATGAGCCGGGCCACGCGGGTGCCGAGGAAGCCACCCGCCAGGCTGGCCGGCGCCACCACGGCCACGGCCTGCCACTCCACCGGGCCGAACAGCGCGAACGCCACCACCGACACCGTACTGACGACCAGCGACAACGCGGCCCGTACGGCGTTGACCCGGTGCAGGTCGTCGTGCAGGAACATGCCGAGCACGGCCAGCAGCAGCACGCCCATCCCGCCGTTGAAGTAGGCGCCGTAGCAGCCGCCCAGGAACACCCCGGCGTACACCAGCCTGCTCGGAGGCTGCCCGGCCGCGCCGCCGAAGCGGTCCTTGAGCCACGGCTGGGCCAGCAGCGCGAGGCTGGCGAAGGTCACCAGCCACGGCACCAGCGAGTCGAAGAGCCGGCCCGGCGTGAGCAGCAGCAGCGAACAGCCCGCCACGGAGCCCGCCACGGTGGCGGCCGACAGCGCCGTCACCCTGCGCCGCTGCCCGCGCAGCTCGGCGCGGTAGCCGACGACGCCGCCCAGGTAGCCGGGCCACAGGGCCACCGCGTTGGTCACCGACGCGGTGACGCCCGGGTAGCCGAACGCCACCAGCGCCGGGAAGGAGATCAGCGTGCCGCCCCCGGCCAGAGCGTTGACCGCCCCCGCCAGCAACCCGGCCCCCACCAGAAAAACCAGCTCCCCAACCGTCACCACCCCACCCCCAGCCGCGACGCGCGATCGGTGGTGGTCCCCGCCGCGGGTCGGGGCGTGCGGTCGGGGGTCGTCCTCGCCTTCAGGCGGGAGGTGCGGTTGCCGGTCATCGGCCCGCCGCGTAGCCCTGGGCGCCGCGGGGATTGGCGGCGGCACGCAGGAAGGCGCCGTCGCGGGCCACCGCGCTGAGCCTGCCGAGCGACCACGGGCCCTCGACCTCGACCTCGTGCCCGCGCCGCCGCAGCTCGGCCACCACCCCCGCGTCGAGCCGCTCCTCGACATGCAACACCCCGGGACGCGAGCCACGCGGGAAGAACGAGCTGGGGAAGTGCGCGGAATGGAACATGGGCGCCTCGATCGCCTCCTGGAGGTTCAGCCGCCCGTGCACGACGGCCAGGAAGAAGTTGACACTCCACTGGTCCTGCTGGTCGCCGCCCGGCGTGCCGAACGCCAGCCACGGCCTGCCGTCCCGGGTGGCGAACGACGGCGACAGCGTGGTGCGCGGGCGCGCGCCGGGCCGCAGCGAGGCGGGCAGCCCCTCCTGCAGCCAGAACATCTGCGCCCTGGTGCCCAGGCAGAAGCCGAGCTTGGGGATCGTGGGGGAGCTCTGCAGCCAGCCGCCGCTGGGCGTGGCCGAGACCATGTTCCCGAACCGGTCCACGACGTCCACGTGACAGGTGTCGCCCCGCACCGCGCCGTCCGGCGTCACCGTCTGCTCACCGGCGCCGGTCAGAGTGCGCGGGCGGCCGGTCGGCGGTGCGTCGTGGCGGGCGACCGTCGGCTCGCCGATGCCCGGACGAACGGGCGCAGGAATCGCGGGGGAGAGGGCCGCCGTGCCGGGCGGGAGGACCGGCAGCCGCGGCTCCCGGCCGCCGGGCGCGCCCGGCCGCAGCTCCAGGCTGGCCTCGGTCCCGATCAGCCGCCGCCGCTCTTCGTTGTACGCCGCGCTCAGCAGGTCCGCCATGGGGACGTCCGCGTCGCCGTACCAGGCTTCGCGGTCGGCGAAGGCGAGCTTGGCCGCCTCGGTCACCACGTGCACGTAGTCGGCGTCCAGAAAGCCGGCGGCGTCGAGGTCGAACCCGGACAGCAGGGCGAGCTGCTGCAGGAAGACCGGTCCCTGCCCCCAAGGTCCCGTCTTGTACACGGTGTGCCCGCGGTAGTCGAAGCTCACCGGCTCCTCGACCGTGGCGGACCAGCGGGCCAGGTCGTCCCCGGTGAGCAGGCCGCCGTGGACCTCGCCCGAGCTGTCCCGCCAGGCGGTGCCGGTGCTGAAACCGGCGACGGCCTCGGCGACGACACCTTCGTACCAGGCATGCCGGGCGGCGGCGAGCTGACCTTCGCGGGTGGCCGAGGCGGCCTCGGCCTCGGCGACCAGCCTGCGGTAGGTCGCCGCGAGCACCGGGTTGGCCAGCCTCGAACCCGGCGCGGGCACCCGGCCGTCCGGCAGCCAGGTGGCCGCCGACGTGGGCCAGTCGTGCCTGAACAGCTCCTCGACCGTGCCGATCGTGGCGGCGATCCGGTCGAGCACCGGCACGCCGCGCTCGGCGTAGTGGATCGCCGGGGCCAGCACCTCGGCCAGCGACCAGGTGCCCCAGCGCTCCAGCAGCAACATCCAGCCGCCGAACGCGCCCGGCACCGTCGCCGCCAGCAGACCCGTGCCGGGGACGACGTCCAGCCCCATCGCGGCGAAGCGCTCGACGGTCGCGGCGGCGGGGGCCACGCCCTGGCCGCACACCGCCGAGACCTTCTGCTCCTCCTCGCTCCACAGCAGGATCGGCACCTCGCCGCCGGGGCCGTTCAGGTGCGGTTCGGCGACCTGGAGCACGAACCCGGCCGTCACCGCCGCGTCGAAGGCGTTGCCGCCGCGCTCCAGCACGCCCATCCCGGCCGCCGAGGCCAGCCAGTGGGTGCTGGCGACCATGCCGAAGTCGCCCGTCAGCTCGGGTCTGGTGGTGAACAACGGTCTCTCCTCCGGGGGACGGTTCAGGAGACTGTATACAATCCGTGCGTCTCACCCGTGCTGCGGGGTACCGGTTGCCGCCTGTCTAGTCGATCGGCTGGTTCGCCGTACGGGGCACGGCCGCGAGGAACGACCGGCGGGCGGCGGCGACGTGCGCGACCGCCCTGGCCTGGGCCTCGTCCTCGTCGCCCGCCGCGATGGCCTCGCACAGGCTCAGGTGTTCCGTCCAGGAGTGCGGCCCCCGGGCGGCGGCGGTCTGGCTGAAGACCCACTGCGCCCGCAGCACCATGGGCCTCATCATCAGGTTGAGGTAGGAGTTGCCCGCCGCCTCGCCCACGGCCAGGTGGAAGGCGGTGTTGAGCTCGGCCACCTCCGCCGGTCGCCCGGCCTCCACGGCCTGCCTGGTCGCGTCGAGGATCCGGCGCAGCCGCGCGACGGCCTCGGGGCTGCGTTTGCGCGCCGCCAGCCGGGCGGCCAGGCCCTCGACCGCCATGCGCACGTCGAAGAGCTCCTCGCCCTCCTCGGCCGTCAGCCGCGCGACCGTCGCGCCGACCCGCGGGACGACCTCGACGAACCCCTCGGCCGCCAGCACCCGGATGGACTCGCGCACGGGGTTGCGCGACACGCCGAGCAGCGCAGCCAGCCGATCCTCGACCAGCCGCTCTCCCTGCGCCAGCTCACCGGACAGGATGCGACGACGCAGCTCCTCGGTGACCTCGCCCAGCAGCGTCGTACGCCCCGCGCCCCGCATCACATCAGTCATATGGCCGCCCATCGTATACAAATCCGCGGGCGGCCGACCGCCACCACCACCGACTGGTCAGGCGCGTAGGCGCAGCCCCCGGGGGGTCGGATGGAACCCGGCCGCCTCCAGGGCGGCCGCCAGCGGCGATTCCACGATGGACGTGCCGTCGGCCCGCTCCACCGTCAGCTTGCCGAGCGCCCCGTCGCGTACGGCCAGCGCCAGCGCGTCGACCGCCGGTTGCAGCCGCTCGTCGTCGGCGAACGACAACAACGTCTTGCCGCCCCGCTCCACGTACAGGACGAGGTAGCCGTCCACGAGCACGACCAGCGCGCCCGCCTTCCTGCCCGGCTTGTGCCCGACGTCGCCGGGACGTTGCGGCCAGGGCAGCGCGGCCCCGTACGGACTGGCCGGGTCGGCGGCGGCCAGCACCACGGCCCGCCGCCCGGCCCCGCTCCGGCCGCCTTGACCAGGCATCCCGGCCTCGCCGCCCTGGCCGAACCCGCCGCCTCCGGGCCGTGAGCTCCGGCCACCCTCTCCACCACCGAACCCCCCGCCGGGGGGACCGAACCCCCCGCCGCCGGGCCGGCCGGTCTCCCAAGCGGGGGTCTCGGGCGGCGGGCCGAAGCCCTCGCCCGGCCCACCGCCGGTCGGTGCGACGCTCGGGGTCATGGCGCGCATCCGGTCGACCGCGCCCGCCAGCGCGAACTGCGCACCCCCCAGCCCTTCGACGAAGTACCCCCGGCGGCACCGCCCGCTCTCCTCATAGGCGCGAAGCACCTGGTAGACAGGCGTGAACCCGCCGGGCAGCCGTTCGGAGGTCACCGCCCCGCGCGTCACCACGCCGTGCCGTTCGAGCAGCACCTCGGCCTGCGCGTGCGCCCGCTGCGTCGCGTCGTCGGCCGGACCGGGCAGCAGCCACCACCGCCCGGCCACGGTCGGCGGCCCGCTCCTCGACGGCAGCACGGCCCGGCGCCGCCGCGTCGTGGCGGGCCGGTGCGCCGGACGCCCGGTGCCCAGCGTGGCCCGCAGCGGCGCGAGCGTGTCGCCGGAGACCCGGCCCGACCACACCAGATCCCACAACGCCGAGACCAGCGTCGCGTCGTCGAGCGCCCCGCCCTGGGCCCCGAGTTGGTCGGAGATGCCCCGGAAGAACAGCGCGCCCCCGCCGCCCAGCAGGTCGAGCACGCGCTCGTGCAGCGGGGTCATCGTGATCTCGGCCGGGTCGGGCAGCAGCAGCGGCGCGGTGTCGGCGAAGTAGAGCGACACCCATCCGTCGCCGCCGGGCAACGACCCCTGCCCCACCCACATCACCTCGCCCGACGAGGTCAGCTCGTCGAGCAGCGCCGGATGGTAGCCGGGCACCCGCGAGGGCAGCACCAGCGTCTCCAACGCGGACGCCGGCACCGCGGCCCCCTGGAGCTGCTCGACGGATCGCACCAGCGCGTCCATGGCCCGGGCCGCCCCGGCCCGTGAACCGTCGGACGACGTGCCAGAACCGGTGATGCCGTGCCAGGCGGGCAGGAAGCGGGCCAGCGTCTCGGGCGCGACCGGCTCGACCTCCTTGCGCAGCCGGGCCAGCGACCTGCGGCGCAACATCCGCAGCACCCCGGCGTCGCACCACTCCTCGCCCCGGCCGCCCGGCCGGAACTCGCCGTTCATCACACGCCCCGAGGCGGCCAGCCGCCGCAGCGCGTCGGTCACCACGGCCGCGCCGAGCCCGAACCTGGCGGCGGCGGTGCCGGCGTGGAAGGGCCCGCGGGTGCGGGCGTGCCGGGCCACCAGGTCGGCCAGCGGGTCGGGCACCGGCTCCAGGAACACGTGCGGCACCCCCACGGGCAGCGGCACGCCGAGCGCGTCGCGCAGCCGGGCGGCGTCCTCCACGGCCGCCCACTGCTCCTCGCCCGCGATGCGCACGCGGATGGCCCGGCGCGCGCGTTCGAGCTCCTCCAGCCAGGACGGGTCGCCGCCGCGCACGCTCACGTCGGGCGTCAGCAGCGGCCCGTGCGAACGCAGCAGGTCGGCCAGGTCTTCGGCGTCGCGCAGCGGCCGGTCGAGCCGGGCCAGCTCGCGCTCGCTGCTCACGATCACGTCTGGGTCGAGCAACTCGCGCAGATCGGCCTGGCCGAGCAGCTCGGCCAGCAGCGTGGTGTCCAGCGCCAGGGCCTGCGCGCGGCGTTCGGCCAGCGGCGCGTCGCCCTCGTACATGAACGCGCCGACGTAGTGGAACAGCAGCGACGCGGCGAACGGCGAGGCCTGCGACGTCTCGACCTCCACCACCCGGATCCGCCGGGCCGCGATGTCGCGCATGAGCTGGACCAGCCCCGGCACGTCGAACACGTCCTGGAGGCACTCGCGCATCGTCTCCAGCACGATCGGGAACGAGGCGTACTGGGAGGCCACGCCCAGCAGATGGGCGGCCCGCTGGCGCTGCTGCCACAGCGGGCTGCGCCGGCCCGGCACGCGGCGCGGCAGCAGCAGCGCCCGCCCCGCGCACTCCCTGAACCGGGAGGCGAACATCGCCGACCCGCCCAGCTCCTCGGTGACGATCTGCTCGATCTCCTCGGCGTCGAACGCCGCCACGTCGGTGGGCGGCTCGGCCAGCGTGTCGGGGATGCGCAGCACGATGCCGTCGTCGGAGTGCACGGCCTGCACGTCGATGCCGTAACGCTCGCGCAGCCGCCGGTTGATCGCCAGCGCCCAGGGCGCGTGCACCCGCGCGCCGTAGGGGGAGTGGATCACCACCCGCCAGTCGCCCAGCTCGTCGTGGAAGCGCTCGACCAGCAGAGTACGGTCGTCGGGCACGTAGCCCGTGGCCTCGCGCTGCTCGTCGAGGTAGGCCAGCAGATTGCTCGCGGCGAACTCGTCGAGCCCCGCCTCCCTGATGCGGTCGGTGGAACCCTGTTTGGCCTGCTCCCGCAGGAACTGCCCGATCGCCCGGCCCAGCTCGGCCGGACGCCCGGCCGTGTCGCCGTGCCAGAACGGCAGCTTCCCCGGCTGGCCGGGAGCGGGCGAGACCAGCACCCGGTCGGCCGTGATGTCCTCGATCCGCCACGACGTCGCGCCCAGCACGAACACGTCGCCCACCCGCGACTCGTAGACCATCTCCTCGTCGAGCTCGCCCACCCGGGACGCCTTCTCACCCACGAGGAACACCCCGAACAGGCCGCGGTCGGGGATCGTGCCGCCGTTGGTCACGGCCAGCCGCTGCGCGCCGGGCCGCCCCTGGAGGGCGCCGGTGACGCGGTCCCAGACGATGCGCGGCCGCAGCTCGGCGAACTCCTCGCTCGGGTAGCGGCCGGCCAGCATGTCGAGCGTCGCCTCCAGCGCGCTGCGCGGCAGGGTGGCGTAGGGGGCGGCCCGCTTGACCACGGTCTCCAGCTCGTCGACGGTCCACTCGTCGAGCGCGGTCATGGCCACGATCTGCTGGGCCAGCACGTCGAGCGGGTTACGCGGGTAGCGCAACTCCTCGATCTGCCCGCCGCGCATGCGCTCGGCCACCACGGCCGTCTGGACGAGGTCGCCCCGGTACTTGGGGAAGATCACCCCTCGGGAGACCGCGCCCACCTGGTGGCCGGCCCGGCCGATGCGCTGCAGCCCGCTGGCCACGCTCGGCGGGGCCTCCACGCACGCCACCAGGTCGACCGCGCCCATGTCGATGCCCAGCTCCAGGCTGGAGGTGGCGACCACGGCGGGCAGCCGCCCCGACTTGAGCGCCTCCTCGATCTGGGCCCGCTCCTCCTTCGACACCGAGCCGTGATGGGCCCGGACGATCTCGCTCACCGCGCCCTTGCTCGCCCCCGCCTGCGCCATCGTCTCGGCGGGCATGCGCCTGGACGGCGGGGGTTCCTGGTCGTCCGGCGACGGCTCCTGGCCCTGCGGCGGCGTCTCCCAGATCGACAGGTCGATCGCCTCCGGGCCCTGCCGCCGCGTGTAGGCCAGCTCGTTGAGCCGGGTGCACAGCCGCTCGGCCAGCCGCCTGGAGTTGGCGAACACGATCGTCGAGCTGTGGGACTCGATCAGGTCGAACAGGCGGTCTTCCACATGGGGCCAGATCGACCGGCTGGACGACGGCTCGACCTGCTCGGGATCGGGCGCCCCCGCCATCTCCGTCATGTCCTCGACCGGGACGACGACCTCGATCTCGATGCGCTTGTCGGACGGCGGCTGCACCACCGTCGCCGGACGCGTGCCGCCGAGGAAGGCCGCCACCTCGCTCACCGGCCGCACGGTCGCCGACAGCCCCACCCGCTGGGCCGGACGCTCCAGCAGCGCGTCGAGCCGCTCCAGGCTGAGCGCCAGATGGGCGCCGCGCTTGGTGGCCGCGACCGCGTGCACCTCGTCGACGATCACCGTCTCGACGTCGCGCAGCGCGTCGCGCGCCTGGCTGGTGAGCAGCAGGAACAGCGACTCGGGAGTGGTGATCAGGATGTCGGAGGGCTTGGCGGCGAACCGCCTGCGCTCCTCGGCCGGGGTGTCGCCGGAGCGGATCGCCACCGAGATCTCCGGGACGGGCAGCCCGAGCCGGCGCGCCGTCTGCCTGAGCCCGGCCAGCGGCGCGCGCAGGTTGCGCTCGACGTCGACGGCCAGCGCCTTGAGCGGCGACACGTAGAGCACGCGCGTGCCCGGCTTGTGCCCCTTCGCGACGCCTTCGCCCGGTGCCTGCTCGGCCGCCCGCGCCGCGAGCCGGTCGAGCGACCACAGGAACGCCGCCAGCGTCTTGCCCGACCCCGTGGGGGCGACGACCAGCGTGTTGTCGCCGCGCGCGATCGACTCCCACGCGCCCTCCTGGGCCGCCGTGGGCGCCTGGAAGGCGCCGGCGAACCATTGCCTGGTCACCTGGGTGAAGTGGTCTAGCGAGCTCACCAGCACATACTGCCTCGCGCCACCGACAGAAAACGCATTCGAGCGGCGCCGGGTGGTTGAGCGGGGGTCAAGGCGGACATACAGCGACCGTGACCATTGATTATGCCGCCGTCGAGACCCGACGCGCACAGTTGAGAAGCCAGTACGCCTTACCGCACCGGCCGTCGAGCAGCGCCCGTGGCCTGCACCACGTGGCCATGTTGTCGTCCGATGTGGAGCGGACCATCAAGTTCTACCAGGAACTGCTGGAATTCCCGCTGACGGAGATCATCGAGAACCGCGACTACAAGGGTTCGAGCCACTTCTTCTTCGACATCGGCAACGGCAACCTGCTCGCGTTCTTCGACTTCCCGGGGCTCGACCTCGGCCCGTACCAGGAGGTGCTCGGCGGGCTGCACCACGTGGCGATCTCCGTCGACCCCGCCACCTGGGAGCGGCTGCGCGGCAAGCTGGAGATGGCCGGCGTGCCGCACCAGATCGAGAGCGGCGCCTCCATCTACTTCAAGGACCCCGACGGCGCCCGCCTGGAGCTGCTCGCCGACCATCTCGGTGAGATGTACGGTGCGCGAGTTCTGTGACGGTTCGTCCCGGCTCAGCGCCGTGACGCCCTGCGCGTACGCGGGCTGCCCGCACGCGGCTCCCGCCTGATTCCCGCGTGCCGCTCCGATCGCTGTCCCTTCTCCTTCTGGACGGCCTGCCGCATCGCGAGTAACAGCCGGCGGCGCCGCGCCCTGTTGGCCTTGGTCCTGGCGGTCTTCGGGGGTGAAGACTTGGGGGTCTTTGGCATGCGGATGTCTTACCCACACCTGACGCGATTCCATACTTGGTCCATGCGCCTGACCGAGTTCTGGAGACGGATGAACGTCCATTTCGGCGAGACCTATGCCGAGTCGTGGGCCCGCGACTACGTGATCGCCCCGCTGGGCGGCCGTACCGTCATCCAGGCGCTGGCCGACGGCGAGAGCGCCAAGACCGTGTGGCGGGCCGTGTGCCAGGTGGAGGACGTCTCGCCCGGGCTGCGCTGAACCCGGGTCGGGGACGTCCCGTCCCGGGCTACGTCGAGCCCAGCGTCCGGCGGAGCGCGTCCGCCGTGGCCTCCAGGTCGTCCGCGCTGCCCTGGCCGCCCGGCGACCACAACAACGTCCAGCCCCCGCTGGAGGGGGTGGCGAAGATGATCGTCTGGCGGCGCGTGCGCGGATGCCACACCCACAGCACCGGATCGTCACCGCCGACCATGCGGCTGACCAGCCCCTGATGGGGCAGCAACTCGGCGAGCGCCTCCAGAAGGGTGCGTCGTTCCCCGGTGTAGCCACTCGCCACTTCGCCGCCTCCCAGCCAATCCCCTGCATGGGAGTCTCCCCAGCTCACGGCGTATGACAACACGTCGGCGGCAACCCGCGCGGGAGATCGCGAACGCCCTCGCCCCACGTGTCCCCGGTGTCCCCCTGGCCCCGGTGCCCGTGCTCTCCGCGCCGGTGGGGAGAGCGTCCGTGACGTCTCCCCACGCGGCGATCCGCATCCTTCGGGACGGTCCAGGTCCGCGTTCTCCGGGACGGTCCAGGTCCGCGTTCTCCGGGACGGTCCAGGTCCGCGTTCTTCGGGACGGGCCGGATTCGTGTTCTCCGGGACGGCCGGAGCCGCGTTTTCCCGGAGGGGTCAGATGTCGCCCGTCCGCAAGGGACAGGCGTTCGTCGGACCCGGACCCAGGCAGCCGCCCATGCGGGGGCACCCCATCACCTCCGCCCGCCGCGCCCGATCCCACGGCCGTGACCCCCCGGGCAGACCCCACGGCCAATCGGCCGGCAACCACCATGAACGCGAGCGACGTCCGAGCATCGGCCTCGCCCTCCTCTGAACACGCCGCATGCATCCCAGCAGCGTGTTCGTGATGTGATCGAACAGCCGTTCGGCTACGATGAACCTGCCGAACCCGGCCACGCCTTCCCCGACCGTCTCAGAAAATGTCGGTGGCAGGCCGTAGCTTTCACTCGACTGATCGGACCACGACCCTCCAGAGGGAGCTCCCATGGCTATCAACGACCGCGAGAAGGCCCTCGAGACCGCGCTCGCTCAGATCGAGCGGCAGTTCGGCAAGGGCTCCGTCATGCGACTGGGCGACGACGCCCGAGCCCCCATCGAGGTGATCCCCACCGGGTCGATCTCCCTTGACGTGGCCCTCGGCATCGGCGGCCTCCCGCGTGGGCGCATCGTCGAGATCTACGGCCCCGAGTCCTCGGGCAAGACCACGGTCGCCCTGCACGCGGTGGCCAACGCCCAGCGGGCCGGCGGCATCGCGGCGTTCATCGACGCCGAACACGCCCTTGACCCCGAATACGCCAAGAAGCTGGGCGTCGACACCGACGCCCTGCTGGTCTCCCAGCCCGACACCGGTGAGCAGGCGCTCGAGATCGCCGACATGCTGATCAGGTCCGGCGCGGTCGACATCATCGTCATCGACTCGGTGGCCGCCCTGGTGCCCAAGGCCGAGATCGAGGGCGAGATGGGCGACAGCCACGTCGGCCTCCAGGCCCGCCTCATGTCCCAGGCCCTGCGCAAGGTCGCCGGCGCGCTCAACAGCACCGGCACCACCGCGATCTTCATCAACCAGCTCCGCGAGAAGATCGGCGTCATGTTCGGCAGCCCCGAGACCACGACCGGTGGTAAGGCGCTCAAGTTCTACGCCTCCGTCCGCATGGACATCCGCCGCATCGAGACCCTGAAGGACGGCACGGAGGCGGTCGGCAACCGCACCCGGGTCAAGGTCGTCAAGAACAAGATGGCCCCGCCCTTCCGCGTCGCCGACTTCGACATCCTCTATGGCGTGGGCATCTCCCGCGAGGGCGGCCTCATCGACATGGGCGTCGAGCACGGCTTCGTCCGCAAGTCGGGCGCCTGGTACACGTACGAGGGCGACCAGCTGGGCCAGGGCAAGGAGAACGCGCGCAACTTCCTGAAGAACCACCCCGACATGGCCAACGAGATCGAGAAGAAGATCAAGGACAAGCTCGGTGTCGGTCCGAAGCTCGACACGCCCGCCGAGCCCGCCGCCGCCGTCCCGGCTCCCGCCGCCGCGCCCTCGGGTCGTGGCTCGAAGTCCACCCCCAAGCCGGGTGACGTCTGATCGGTCGGCGCATGAGTGACAGGGATCCGTCGCAGGCGCCCCGTTCCCAGGAGTGGGGCGCATGGCCCGACCTCCCCGCCTCGGGGGAGCGCAGAAAGCGCGGACCTCGCGGCCCCCGGGCCACCCCCTCCGACCCGACGTCCACCTCCACCACCCCCGGCTCGCCGACCTGGGCCACCCCGGCCGAGTCGATGTCCGGGGCCACCACCCCCGAGCCGGTGACCCGGGCTACCGGCCGTCCCGCCTCGGGCAGGGGCGCACGTGGCGCCGACCTGGCCCGGTCGGCCGCGGACGGCTGGCCGTCGGTAGACGAATGGCACGAACAACGCGCCCGCCTCCGCGCCGCCGCCTCCGAGCCGACCACCCCCGACGACGACCACCCCCCGACCACCCACACCAGGGCAGATGACCCGGCTCCCCACGACGGGCTGGCCGACGCCGCCGATCCCGCCGGGGCCGCTGGCGTGGAGGGCATGGCCGTCCACGATCAGGCGGACGCTGCGGTCGTTCACCATGAAGCGGACGACGTGGTGGTTCGCGACGATGTGGACGACGTGGTCGTCCTTGCGCAGGTGGACGACGTGGTCGTACCTGCGCACGTGGACGACGGGGGTGTGTCGGGCTGGGGCACGGGCGGGCAGGCCGTTGTCGTGCCCCCGGCGTGGGGCCCCGGCCGGGAGATGGCCGCGCCGACCTTCCACTGGCCGGGCGACCCCCGCCCCCAGGCCGACGAGAAAGATACGGACTCGACTCGCGAAGCCGACGGGAGCCTGAGCCAGAGGGCTGAGGTCGGGCTGGGCGAAGGGGCGCCCGTCGTCCCGAACGATGAGGCTGACGTTGGGCCGCGCAGAAGGGCGGGCGTTGCGCCGGAAGGTGACGCCGGTGTTGGGCTGGGCGAAGGGGCTGGCGTCACGCCGGGCAGTGAGGCCGATGTTGGGCTGGGCGGTGAAGCGGGTTTCGGGCTCAGGCCGCGCAGTGAGGTGTTCATGACGTGGCCGGGCGCTGAGCATGGCGATCCGGCTGACCAGCCCTCTCCCGGCCGGCTCCACTCGGCCGCCCCCAGCGCTCAGGACGACGAAGCCGCCCCCGACGGCAGCCCGTCTGATCGCGGCCGAGCTGGTGGGCGAGGCAGTGGCCGGACCGGCGGCCGGACCGGCGGCCGGGCCGGGGGACGGGGATCCCGAGGGCGCTCGGACGAGGGCGCCGACGCGCCGATCTTCGTCTGGCCAGGCGAGCGTAAGACCCCTGCCGACCGCAGCGGTGTCCCGGACTTGCTTGCCGAAGACGCCCGCACCGAACCGGCCCGTAAGGGCAGTTCCGGAAGGCGTAAGAAGAAGGCCCAGATCGACGAGGGATTCGCCGGAAGCTCCCCGGGCGAGCTGGGCGATCATGACGGCGAGGGCGCTGCCGGGGATGCTGGGCGGCGCACGAGCAGGCGGAGGGCTCGGGACGGCGAGGGTTTCTCTGGAAGCCCTTCGGATGAGCTGAGTGGCCATGACGGCGAGGATGCTGCCGGCGTTGCTCCGCGGCGTACGAACGGGCACGGAGATCAGGAGAATGAGGAAAGCTCCGGGGCGCGGTCGGCTGGGCTGAGTGGTCAGGATGACGACGGTGTCGCTGAGGAGCGCCTGCGGGAACGGGAAGATCCGTACGAGCCCGGCGGCGTTGGCGGAAGGCCGGAGGGTGAGGCTTCCTCCGAGGAGAAGCGCGGCGCCGATGAGTGGCATTCTGAGGTGCTGGCCGGAAGCAGTTGGTTCGGCGATGAGCAGGACGCGGGTGGGAAGAAGCGTTCAGGCAAGGGGCGCCGGACAGGTGGCCGGGGCACTGGACGAGGGAGCGGCAGGGGGAGCGGACGCTTCGGGAGAGGCGCGACCGGCCGTGGCGGCCCGCCGTCCGACGGGTCGCCGTCTGACGGGCCAATGCACGACGGGCCAATGCACGACGGGTCATCGCATGGCGGGCCGTTGCCTGATGGGCCGGACGTCGGCAGTTCCGCTGCGGCGGCGCCCGCGGCGGACCCGGAGTCCGTTGCGCGGGCCATCTGTCTTCGGCTGCTCACCATGGCTCCCAAGACGCGGGCGCAGCTCGCCGAGGCCCTTCGTAAGCGGGACGTACCGGATGAGGCTGCCGGAACGGTGCTTGATCGGTTTGTCGAGCTCGGGCTGATCAATGACGAGGCGTTCGCGGAGGCATGGGTCGATTCCCGGCACCATGGTCGGGGCCTCGCCAAGCGTGCGCTCGCGGCCGAGTTGCGCCATCGGGGTGTGGACACCGAGACCGTGAAGGAAGCCGTGGAGCGCCTGGACTCCGACCAGGAGGCCGAGACGGCCCGACGGCTGGTGGACCGTAAGCTCGCCTCCACCCGATCTCTCGACTCGCAGACCCGTACGCGGCGTCTGGCCGGCATGCTCGCCCGCAAGGGGTACTCGTCGGGGCTGGCGTACCGGGTGATCCGAGAGGCTCTCGCACAGGAAGGCATCGACCTGGAGGACGACTTCTCCTGATCCCCCAGCGGCCTCCACCAGGTCCGGAGCTCGTCACGCTCGGGGCTCAGAGAGATGGAGGGGCTGTGGGTCTGCCTCCGGGCCGGGCGCTCTCTCGCTCGGGGATTGTGGGAGGGCTGGAGGTCTGCCGCCGGGTTCGGAGCATAGGAAGGCCGAAAGGGTTGCGGGTCTGACGCCGGGTTTGGGGCTTCTTACGCTCGGGCTCAGGCAGATGAAGGGGTTGTGGGGCTGCCGGGCCGGAGCGTCTCCTGTTCAGGGGGCAGGGAGGCGGAGGGCGTGGGCTGCTGCCTGGATAGGCGCCCATAAGGATGGGGTTGGGACGCGGAGGAGGCGGAAGGCGAGGCAGGGGGATCGCCTCAGAGCGCTGGTCCGTGGAGGCTTGGGGTGCTGAGTCACTGGAGGTTGGGGGATTGGCTTGGGGCTTGGGGGTTGGGGGTTGGGGCGGTGGGGTGGGGTTAGGGGAGTTGGTTGGTTTGGTGGAGGTGGTCGAAGATGAGTTGGTCGACCGGCGATACGCGGTTGCGGTCGGCGTAGGTCAGCCAGGTGATCTCTTCGATCTCGTTGCCGGGGGTCGGGACTCCGTGGTGCTCGGCGGTGTAGCAGGTCATCCGTACGGTGACGCCGTCGGCGTGGCCGTGTGCCTGGGCGTGGAAGGTGCCCAGGTGAGTGACGGTGGCCGGGATGATGGTGATGGAGAGTTCCTCGTCGATCTCGCGGATCAGGGTGTCGAGGTCGGTTTCGCCGGGCTCGCGTTTGCCGCCGGGGAGGTAGTAGGCGTTCTTGCCTCGTGAGCGGGTGCTGAGGATCTTGTTGTTGTCCAGGTGGATCCAGGCGATCTTGTCGATGAGGTTGTTCACCGTGTGCTCCTGTGAGGGCGGGCGAGCCGGGCGTCGGGCGTTCGAAGAGTTTCTCGCGGGCGACGGGGGACGTAGGGCTGGGGGCGCCCGTCGGAGGCCTACGGTTTCACGGCCGGGTGGTCGCTGGGTGCTGGTTGTGGGGTTTGTCTGGGCTATGGGGGTTGGAGAGGTGCGGGTGGGGGACAAATGGGGGTGATCGTGGGTTATGTGGTTGATTGGGGAGATGCGGGCCTGTAAGACACGCTTGAGGACGCGTTTGCTTGCCCGTGACCTGTTCGACGCATAACCTCGACGGCAGTGAGGAGTTACTCCGCGCAGCGCGGATTGCCATACCGGTGAACGACGGACGAACGAGCTCGGTTGATCGAGGCAGGCGAGGTGTCGGCTATGGGGGCCGATGCCCGGTCCGCCTTGGCCTGACATCGGCCCTGGAGACGACGCCGACCGGGCTTTCCGTGGCGCGCACGTGACCCCTCCCGTTTTGGGTCCGCGTTATGAGGTGTTGACGACGCGAGGAGGGCGGGGCGCGCATGCAGCCGCTTGTCGTGGTGCTGATGGTGGCGGTGCTCGTGCTCGCGTTCGGGATGATCGTGGCGCTGCTCGTCGTCATACGCCGTACCTCTAGCGGTTTGCCCCGGAAGTCCGAGCCGAGCCCTGAGCAGGTGGAGGCCGTACACACGGAGCTTGAGGAGGCGCGGGAGCGGGCCAGGGAGATCCGCGCCAAGGCGGAGAGCGACGCCGAGGAGCTCCTGCGCAGGTCGGAGAGCGCCGTCGAGAGCGCCGCGCAGATGCGGCGGGAGGTCGAGGAGGAGAGCCGGATCCTGAAGTCCGAGCTCAAGGAGCTCCGGACCGATCTCGAACGCAGGGAGGCCAGGCTGGCCGAGCGCGAGCAGCGGCTCGACGAGGAGGCCAGGCGGCAGTCCGAGCGGGACAGGAAGCTGGCCGAGACCGAGGTCGAGCTGGCCGACCGGCGCGAGGAACTGCTCCAGGTCGAGGACGAGCGGCGGGTGATCCTGGAACGGGTCGCCGGGTTGACGGGCGAGCAGGCCAAGTCCGAGCTGGTCAAGGAGATCGAGAACCAGGCCAAGCGCGAGGCGGCGCTGATCATCAGGGAGATCGAGGGCGAGGCCCGCAAGGAGGGCGAGAAGCGGGCCACCAAGATCGTGACGCTGGCGGTCCAGCGGGTGGCGGCCGAGCAGACGGCGGAGTCGGTCGTCAGCGTGCTGCATCTGCCCGGCGACGAGATGAAGGGCCGGATCATCGGGCGCGAGGGGCGCAACATCCGGGCGTTCGAGTCGACCACCGGCGTGAACCTGATCATCGACGACACGCCGGAGGCGGTGTTGTTGTCGTGTTTCGACCCGGTGCGCAGGGAGACGGCGCGGCTCACGCTGGAGAAGCTGGTGCTGGACGGGCGCATCCATCCGCAGCGCATCGAGGAGGCGCACGACCGCAGCCGCCAGGAGGTCCAGGACCTCTGCGCGCGGGCCGGCGAGGACGCGCTGGTCGAGCTGGGCATCACGGACATGCATCCCGAGCTGACGCTGCTGCTCGGGCAGCTTCGATACCGCACCTCCTACGGTCAGAACGTGCTCAAGCACCTCATCGAGTCCGCGCACATCGCCGGGATCATGGCGGCCGAGCTGAAGATGAACCAGCAACTCATGAAGCGGTGCGCGCTGCTGCACGACATCGGCAAGGCCCTCACGCACGAGGTCGAGGGCAGTCACGCGCTGATCGGCGCCGAGATCGCCCGCCGGTACGGCGAGCAGGAGGACGTGGTGCACGCCATCGAGGCGCACCACAACGAGGTCGAGGTCCGTACGGTCGAGGCGGTGCTCACGCAGGCGGCCGACGCCATCAGCGGCAGCCGTCCGGGGGCGCGCAGGGAGTCGCTGGAGGCGTACGTCAAGCGGCTGGAGCGGCTGGAGGAGATCGCGCAGTCGTACGAGGGCGTGGAGAAGGTGTTCGCCATGCAGGCCGGGCGGGAGATCCGGGTCATGGTCAAGCCGGACGCGATCGACGACATCCAGGCGCAGGTGATCGCCCGGGACGTGGCCAAGCAGGTGGAGGAGGAGCTGACGTACCCGGGGCAGATCCGGATCACGGTGGTGCGCGAGTCCCGCGCCACCGAGTTCGCCCGCTGACCCCGAGGATCCCGCCCGCCGGTCCCAAGCAGGCCCGCTCATTCCGAGCCCCTTGCGAGCCCCTTCCGAGGAGGCTGGGAGCGCGGGGCAGGGGCGGAGCGTCCTAATGCGCAGATCAGGCCGATGCCGAAGCCTCCCGACGGACGAGACGGTTGCGAGGGCGGCGCATCGGCGGGCGCGCGTGGTGCGCCCGCCGGGAGGCGCCGCTCGCATCGTCAGGCCAGACGGATCCGGGGGTCCAGGAGCCCGTAGGCGATGTCCACGATCAGGTTCGCCACCACCACGGCGGTGGTGGCCAGGATGACGACGCCCATGATCACCGGCAGGTCCCCGCTGATGAACGCCTGCACCACCGCCTGCCCGATGCCGCCGAGCCCGAAGACCGACTCCGTCACCACCAGACCGCCGATCAGCGTGCCGATGTCCACACCGAGCTGGGTCACCACGGGGGTCAGCGCGGCCCGCAGGCCGTGCCGGTAGATGACGCGGCCCTCGGGCACGCCCTTGGCGCGGGCCGTACGGATGTAGTCCTCGCCCAGGACGTCCAGCATGGAGCCCCGGGTGAGCCGGGCGTACGAGGCCGCCTGGACCATGGCCAACGTGATCCACGGCAGGATCAGGTGCCGGGCCCATTCGCCGGGGTTCTCGGAGAAGGGCACGTAGGAGTCGGGCGGCAGGATCGGGGCGCCCGCCATGGTGAGCTGGAAGAAGAAGAAATACAGCAGCAACAGGCCGACCACGAACGTCGGCATCGAGACCCCGGCCAGGGCCAGCGTGGTCAGGGCGCGGTCGAGGAACGAGCGTACGCGGGTGGCGCTGAGCACGCCGGCGCCGACGCCGACGCAGAGCCACAGGACGGCGCCGCCGAGCACCAGCGAGAACGTCGGCGGGAAGTCCTGGGCCAGCAGCTTGCCCACCGATTCGCCCGAGAAGTACGACTGGCCGAGGTCGCCGTGCAGGAGCCGGCCCAGGTAGTCGAAGTACTGGACGATGGTGGGACGGTCGAGGCCGAGGTTGTGCCGGATCAGGTCGACCTGCTCGGGAGTGGCCTGGCGGCCGGCCAGCGTACGGGCGGGGTCGCCGGGGGCGACGAAGAACAGGAAGAACGTGCCCAGGGAGACCAGCCACAACACCAGCACCCCGAGCAGTGTCCGCCGCAGCAGGAACCGTCGCAACATCAGCCCTCCACCTCCTGAAACAACCCCGGCATCCCACCCCGGTCACGAAGCAGCGGCATCGGACCCCCCAGCAGCGGCATCGGACCCACCGACGGCGGGCGCGGAGGCCGGAGCGGACGCCGGAGCGGAGGCCGCGCGCCGGTTCCGCCGTCGCCGGCGGCTGAACAGCCGTTCCATCCGGGGATCGATGGCGTCCCTGATCCCGTCGCCCACCAGGTTGAACGCCAGCGTCGTGATCAGCAGCGAGGCCGCCGGGAAGCCCAGATACCAGTACGCCACCCGGTAGAACCCCTGGGCCTCGCTCAGCAGGTTCCCCCACGACGGGGTGGGGGGAACGATCCCGAGCCCCAGATAGGACAAGGTGGACTCGAACACGATCGCGGCCGGCACCAGCAGCGTGGTGAGGACGATGACGGGGGCCAGGAGGTTCGGCAGGATGTCCACGAACATGATCCGCGCGTCGCCGGCCCCCATGGACCGGGCCGCCTCCACGTACTCGCGTTCCTTGAGCGACAAGGTCTGGCCGCGCACCACGCGGGCGATCGCCGCCCAGGAGTAGAACGAGATCACCCCGATCGTCGCGGTCAGCGAGGGCCCGGCGATGGACACCACCGCGATCGCGAAGATCAGGTACGGGAACGACAGGACCACGTCCATGAGCCGGGACAGGATGGTGTCGATGACGCCGCCGTAGTAACCGGCCAGCAGCCCGATGACGACCCCGATCAGCGCCGCCACGCCGGTCGCGACCACGCCGACGAGCAGCGAGACGCGCGCGCCGTACAGAACCCTGATGAACAGGTCGCGGCCGAGGCGGTCGGTGCCGAACCAGAACTCGCCGTTGGGCGCGACGGGCAGGCCCTGGTCGGTGATGCCGGTGTCGCGGAACTGCTCGTCGGGGTCGTGGCCGTTCCACGCCGAGATGAGGGGCGCGGCCAGGGCGAGCAGGCACAGCAGCACGACGACGATGCCCGAGATCAGAGCCACCCGGTCGGACCTGATCCGCGCCCAGGCGAGCTGCCAGGGGCTGCGTCCGGCGATCGTGCGGTCGGTGACGACGTCCGGACGGATCTCCGTGAGAGTCATGCGGTCCTCCCGGCGGTCAGGTCCTCGCCCGCCTCGACGGGGTAGTGACAGGCCACCAGGTGCTCCTGGGGCACCAGCAGCGGTTCCTCGGCCGAGCAGCGTTCGCGCGCCTTCGGGCACCGCGGATGGAACCGGCAGCCGGCGGGCGGGTCGATCGGCGAGGGCACGTCGCCGGTGAGGATGATGCGGTGCCGCCGTTCGGCCTCGTCGGGGTCGGCCACGGCGGTCGCCGACAGCAGCGCGTTCGTGTACGGATGGCGGGGCGCCGCGTGCAGCTCCTCAGCGGTGGCCAGTTCGGCCACCTTGCCCAGGTACATGACCGCGATCCGGTCGCTGACGTGCCGCACCACCGACAGGTCATGGGCGATGAACAGGTACGTCAGCCCGAAGTCGTCCTGGAGGTCCTTGAGCAGGTTGAGGATCTGGGCCTGGATGGACACGTCGAGCGCCGACACCGGCTCGTCGCAGATGATCAGCCGGGGCCGCAGCGCGAGCGCCCGCGCGACCCCGATGCGCTGCCGCTGCCCGCCGGAGAACTCGGCGGGGAACCGGTTGTAGTGCTCGGGGTTGAGCCCGACCCGTTCCATCAGCTCCTGGACGGTCCGCCGCAGCTCCTGGCCGCTCTGCACCCGGTGGATGACGAGCGGGTCGGCGATGATCGAGCCGACCCGCCGGCGCGGGTTCAGCGAGCCGTACGGGTCCTGGAAGATCACCTGGATGTCGCGCCGGTAGGGCCGCATCCGGCGCCGCGGCAGGTTCGTGATGTCGGCGCCGTCGAAGCGCACGCTGCCGGAGGTGATGGGATGCAGGCCCGCGATGCACCGGGCAAGCGTGGACTTGCCGCAGCCGGTCTCGCCGACCAGGCCGAGCGTCTCGCCGGGCGACAGCGACAGGCTGACGCCGTCGACGGCTCTGACCTGGCCGATCGTCTGCTTGATCAGCATGCCGCTGGTGATGGGGAAGTGTTTGACCAGGTTCTCGACTTCGAGCAGCATCAGGCCTCCTCCGCCGTGCCGAGCACCGCCCGCTTGCGCAGCGCCTCGGCCTCCGCGCCGAGCCCGATCGCCTCGTGCGGCAGCCAGCACGCCGAGGCGTGCCCGCGCGCGCCCGTGATGGAGGCCAGCGGCGGCCGTTCGGCCGGACAGACCGGCATCACGTACGGGCAGCGCGGATGGAAGGCGCACCCGGACGGGATCGCGATCAGGCTCGGCGGCGAGCCGGGGATGGGCCGCAGCCGTCCGCCGCGGTCGCCGGTGCTGCCCGGGATCGACTCCAGCAGGCCCTTGGTGTACGGGTGGTGCGGTTGGTAGTAGAGCGTGCGCCGGTCGGCCCGCTCGACGACGAGCCCGGCGTACATGACGAGCACCTCGTCGGCCATGCCGGCCACCACGCCGAGGTCGTGCGTGATGAGGACGAGCGCGATGTCGAACTCGGCCTGCACCCGCCCGATCAGCTCCAGGATCTGCGCCTGGACGGTCGCGTCCAGCGCGGTGGTGGGCTCGTCGGCGACGATGAGCTTGGGGTTGAGCGCGAGCGACATGGCGATCATCGCCCGCTGCCGCATGCCGCCGGAGAACTGGTGGGGGTAGTCGTCCACCCTGCGGTCGGGACGGGGGATGCCCACCAGGCCCAGCAGCTCGACGGCCCGTTTCCTGGCCTCGGCGCGGCGCGTGCCGGGATTGTGGACGCGGATCAGCTCCTCGATCTGCCAGCCGACCTTGTAGAGCGGGTGGAGGCTGGTCAGCGGGTCCTGGAAGACCACGCTGATCTCCGCGCCGCGGATGCGGCGAAGTTGTTCGTTGTCGAGTCCGAGCAGGTCGACGCCCTCGAACAGGGCCGTGCCCGTGATGTCGGCGTCGGGGGTCAGCCCGAGTATCGCCTGGGTGCTCACGGTCTTGCCGCTGCCGGACTCGCCGACGATCGCCAGAGTCTGGCCGCGGTCGACGGTGAACGACAGCCCCCGCACCGCCTGGACCACGCCGTCGGAGGTGGGGAAGGACACCTGGAGGTCGGTTACCTCAAGCAGGCTCATATGTCTCCCTCGCGGCCGTCCCGCGGGCCCGCCTGCCGGCGCGCCCGCGGGACGCCGGTCGTCAAGGCGTGCTGGGGTTCAGCCAGAGGTTGGTGACGTCGTAGATCTGGTACGACGGCAGGTACAGGGCGTTCTGCACCCGCTTGTTCTTGTAGAGCGGCGTGTTCTGGTTGTTCAGCGGCACGATCACCGCGTCGCCCAGCACCGTCTGGTCGGCCTCGTGCCACAGCGCCGCGGCCTTGGCCTGGTCGGTCTCGGCGAGCGCCCGCTTGATCAGGTCGTCCACCTTGGGGTTGCTGTAGCAGCCGTAGTTGCTGGTGCCGGCGTTGCAGTTGGTCTGGAACAGCGGCTGCATGACCGCGCGGCCGTTGTTGCCGTACCAGTCGGGGATCCAGCCGGGGGCCGACAGGTCCCATTCGCTGTTCTTGGCGTGCGAGGGCGTCTGCAGGTAGGTGTAGTAGTCGCCCTGGCGCAGCGGCAGGCCCTTGACGGTGATGCCGCACTTCTTCAGGTCGGCCGAGTACGACTGGTAGTTGGCCGGGTGGTTGCCCGCGTTGCGGAAGGCGCCGATGAGGGTCAGCCCGTTGGGGTAGCCGGCCTCGCTCAGCAGTTGCTTGCACTTGGCGGGGTCGCCCTGGTCGCCAGGCGTCGGGTACGGGTTGTACTCCTGGTAGCCGATGTTGCCGGGCGGGATGACCGTGTGCAGCGCGGTCGCGACGTCCGCGCCGCCGTAGATCTTGGCGATGGCGGTCTTGTTGATCGCGTACTCGATGGCCTGGCGGACCTTGAGCTTGCCCATCGCCCCGCCGGCGTTCTTGCTCTGCAGGTTGAACACCACGTACGGGTTCGTCACCGCGCCGGGGAAGATCGTGAAGTTGGGGTCGTTGCTCTTGAGCTGAGGGATCTGCGAGGTCGGCACCGGCAGGTCCCACGACAGGTCGGCGCTGCCGGCCTCGATCTGCTGCTGGACCGCGTCGGGCTCGCCGACGCCCATCTTGACGTCGATGGCGTTGACGTACTGGTGCCTGATCGGGTCGGACTCCTGCTTCCAGGCCGGGTTCTTCTCCAGCCGGATCGACTTGGTGGCCACGTACGAGGTGATCTTGTACGGGCCGTTGGAGATCACGTGCTGGCGGAAGGTGGCGTCGTCGGGGACGTACTGGTCGTACTCCTGCGGCGCCGCCGAGGCGAAGTTCAGGGCCAGGATGTTGAGGAAGTCACCGGCGGGCTGGGTCAGGGTGAAGACGACCGTCTTGTCGTCCTTGGCCTGCACGCCGGCGATGTCGTGGCCGTTCTGGAAGTCGGCCAGGGCCTTGGCGGTGGGCTTGGCCTTCTCGAACGCCTTGATGTAGGCGTCGCAGTACTCGGCCATGCCCTTGATCGTGCTGGTGTAGTAGCCGGGCGCGCCGGAGCCCGCCACCGGGTTGCAGATGCGCTTGAAGCCGCGGACGAAGTCGCCCGCCGTCACCGGCCGCGGCGGCTGGGTGTCCCACTGCACGCCGTCGCGCAACTTGATCGTGTACGTGAGCTTGTCGGCGCTCAGGCCGCCGTTCGCCTCGGTGGGCAGTTCGGTCGCTATGTCGGGCAGCACCTCGTAGCCCTTGGTGGTGTCGGCTCCCGCCGCGACGCCCTGGAGGGCGTACAGCTGGCGCGAGTAGCCGCGCATGATCCCGATGGTGACGACGTAGTAGATGCTGGTCGGGTCGAGATGGTCGACGTCGCCCGAGCCCACGAGCCTGAGCGTGCCGCCCGTGACGGGGCTTCCGGAGCTCTGGCTTGCTGCGGGGGGCGGAGCGGATCTGCTGGTTCCGTTCTGCGTCGCGCAGGAGGTGGCGAGCAGAGTTGCCGCCGCCACCGTGATGATGCTGAGATGGCGCAAGCTGGCCATCTGGCCTCCCTCGTGCCGAGATGGGGGTGTTGTTGGCTGGCACAGCTGGGGCGCGCGTCGTGGCCGCGACGCGCGCCCCACGTTTACTGAGACGAGCAACCCATGCCGGAGGAAGACTGTCGAGGTCGGTTACGTAACTGTTTGCGACTAGCGACTGGTCGGTAATGCTGATTCAGTACGGGAATTGTCTGGAGATCGCGACATTAACTGAATAGCTGCTGGTAGAAAGCCAGCTCGGCGGCCAGGGCCGCGACCCGCGTCTCCAATCGGCGAAATCCATGGGATTCGCCGTCGAAAGCGAGATAAGTGCACGGGACGCCGCGCTCGGACAATGCGTCGGCGAAGGCCGTCGACTGCTCGGGCGGCACCACCGGGTCGTCGAGCCCCTGCAGCAGCAGCATCGGGCAGGACACCCCGTCGACCAGGCCGAGCGGCTCCCTGGCGGCGTAGACGGCCGGGTCGTCGCCGACCAGCCACTCGACGTAACGGGACTCGAAGTCGTGGGTGTGCGCGGCGAGCGGCGCGAGCGCGCTGACGCCGTAGTAGGACACCCCGCCCGCGAACACGCCGGAGCGGCAGCAGGCGGCCATCACCGTCCAGCCGCCCGCGCTGCCGCCGCGCACCGCGATCCGGGCCGGATCGGCCAGCCCGGAGTCGGCCAGCCACTGGGCGGCGGCGACGGTGTCGGCGACGTCGACCAGCCCCCACTGGCCGCGCAGCCGCTCCCGGTAGGCGCGGCCGTAGCCGGTGGAGCCGCCGTAGTTGACGTCGAGCACGCCGATGCCGCGCGAGGTCAGGAACGCCTTCTCCAGGTCGAGCGCCGTGTCGGCGTGGGCGGTCGGGCCGCCGTGCACGAACACCACGAACGGCGTCGGCTCCTCGGCGACCTGGTGCAGGAAGGCGTGGACGGGCCGCTCGCCCGGCACGACCACCGGCCGCGGATCGGGCACCCCGGACAGGTCGGGCAGGCGCTCGCCGGCCCGCGCCAGCGGCTCGGCCCGCCCGGCGGCGACGTCGACCCGCACGACAGAGCGCGGCAGCCGGGCGGCGTGGCCGACGCCCGTCACGGACATGCCGTCGGCCGCGAGCGCGGCCTGCCATCCCGTGTAGGGCAGGTCGAGGTCGTGGAGCGCTCCCGTGGCCGGGTCGAGCACGCCCAGCCGCAGGTCGCCGCACCCGTGCAGGACGGCGAGCCGTCCGTCGCCGAGCACGGCGTAGGGCGCGCCGCCGAGCTGCCACGGCGGCTGCGTGAACTCCTCCTCGGCCGGGCACAACGCCCGCGGCGCGGCGCCGTCGAGGCCGCACTCGTAGAGGTTCCACCAGCCGGAGCGGTCGGAGACCAGGTAGAGGGTGGCGTCGTCCTTCCAGGCGGGCGACAGGACGGACTCCGCCGCGCCGCCCAGCACCGTGCGGGCCCGCCCGTCGCGCAGCCGGACGACGCGCAGCTCGGTGCCGTCCCAGGGCATGCGGGGGTGGTTCCAGCAGACGTAGGCCAGGTGGGCGCCGTCGGGGGACAGGACGGGGGAGGCGTAGAAGTCGTGGCCGCAGGCCCGCTCCCGGGGCTCGCCGCCCTCCAGCGGGATCGACACCACGGACCGGGTGATCTTGCCGTGCTCGCCGTGGCGCTCGCGCACCGCCCAGATCTCGCCGTCGTGGACGGTCAGGTCGGCGTAGCGGGAACCTTCGGCGGTGAGGGGTTTCGGCTGGCCGTTTTGCCCGAGAAGGTACAGGCGCTGGTCGGCCAGACCGGCGAAGACCACGTCGCCGCCGGGCGTCACGGCATAGGGACGCCCGCCGTACTCGTGGACCCTCGTGCGCGCGCTCCAGGGGGCGGGCAGCAGGTCATGGCAGGTGCCGTCGGCCTCGCGGCGGACGATCGCGGTGCGGCCGCCCTCGCCCGGACGGTCTTCGGTCCACCACACCCGGCCGCCCTGCGCGACGGGCCAGCCGGGCCGCAGACCGGCGGCGGCGACGTCGCGGGCGGAGATGGGGGACGGCCAGAAAGGCATACCCGCATCCTGCCGGAAGATCCGGGGCCGTGGGGCGCGATCAAGAACATCTCTCCTGCGGCGGCATCGAGGTGGGCAGGTTGAGCCCGGTGTCGCCGAACCACTTGCGCAGCAGGCGCGTGGCCGTCCCGTCCCGCCACATCTCGACCACGGCCCGCTCGGCGGCCTCGCAGGTGACGATGTCGCCCTTCTTCAGGCCGATGGCGTACCGCTCGTCGGTGAAGGGGTCGTTCAGCAGCCGGAACAGGCCGGGGGCCTGCTGGGCGAAGCCGGCCAGGGTCAGGTCCTCGGTGGAGACGGCGTCCAGCTCGTCGTCGCTGAGCTTGCGCACGCAGTCGGAGTAGTTGGCCGCGGGCACGGCCACGACGGGCAGGTCGAGCTTGCCGTCAGGAGGCGGGTCGGCGACGCGCTTGAAGGAGTTGGAGCCCGGCACCTGGCACACGCGCTTGCCCCGCAGGTCGTTGACGTCGCGGATGGACGCGTCCTCGGCCCGGACCATCGTGTCCTGGTGCACGAGCACGTACGGGCCGGCGAAGGTCACCTTGGGCCGGCGGGCCTCGGTGATGGAGTAGGTGGCGAACACCATGTCCACGGTGCCGTTCTGGAGCAGCGCCTCGCGGCCCGCCGCCGGCGCCTCCCGCCAGGTGATGCGCACGGGCCGGCCGCGGGCCAGCTTGGCGACGACGTACCGGGCGACGTCCACGTCGAAGCCCACGGGATCGCCGGGACCGGCCTTCAGACCCAGGCTCGGCTGGTCCCACTTGGTCCCCACGATGACCTGGCCGGTGCCCCTGATCTTGCCCACGACGTCGGAGTAGGCGCCGCCGCCCCCGCACGCCACCGGGACGGCGAACACGGCCGTGCCGGCCAGCGCCACCACGACTCCACGCATCCGCACGCACAGGAGTCTGTGGGCTCGGCGGCCCGGCGGGCCCGGTCTGCGTGCCGCACCGGCGAAGATCTGAGGCTTTCTTTACGAGACGGCGGCGGGACGGGAACCCCGCCGCCATGCTCGCAGGTCACTCCACGGGGATGTCGGGCGCCATGCCGCCGCCCTCGGTGCCCTGGCCGGTGGCGACGCCGACGGAGGCCGCGCCGGGGGTGGCGATCGGCCGCGCCGAGGTCTTCCTGCTGCGCCGGCTGCGCCGCTCCAGCAGGGTGGCCAGGTAGCTCAGCGTCATGTTGAGCGCCACGTAGATGACGCCGATGACGATCGCCGCCGGGATCAGCGAGCCGAAGTACGCGGCCGGCAGGATCTTGAACCCGGTGTTGAGCAGGTCGACGTAGGCGATGATGTAGCCGAGCGCGGTGTCCTTCAGCAGCACCACGAGCTGGCTGACGATCGCCGGCATCATCGTCGTGACCGCCTGCGGCAGCAGCACCAGGCGCAGCACCTGGTTCTTGCGCATGCCCACCGCGTAGGCGGCCTCGGCCTGCCCCTTGGGGATGGCGTGCACGCCCGCGCGCACGATCTCCGCCAGCACCGAGCCGTTGTAGAACATCAGGCCCAGCACCACCGCGATGAAGGCGTAGTCGCCGCCACCGGCGATGGCCGGGGCCAGGTAGAAGATGAAGAAGATCAGCAGCAGCAGCGGGATGGCCCTGAAGATCTCCACCACCGCGGCCGCCGGCACCCTGATCCAGGCGTGGTCGGAGAGCCTGGCCAGGCCGAAGACCGCGCCGAAGACCAGCGCGAGCACCGCCGCGGCGGCCGCCGCCTCCAGCGTGCCGAGCAGGCCCGGCAGGATGAACTCCTGCCACACCTCGGCCGTCAGGAACGGCTGCCAGATCTTGCCGTCCCACTGGCCCTTGGCGTCGAAGCCCCGGTAGACGAAGTACGCGACGGCCAGGACCGCCAGGACACTGATCGCCGTCAGCAGGTGGTTGCGCAGCCGGGCCCGGGGGCCGGGGGCGTCGAACAGGACGGACGCGCTCATCGTGCCACCGCCAGACGCCGGGCCAGCCAGCCGGAGAAGAAGCCGATCGGCATGGTCACGACCATGAAGGCCACGACCACCCCGAGGAAGATCGGGATCGAGGCCCCCGTGGTGTCGAACGTGAGCTTCATCTCGGCGGCCACGTCGGCGGCGTACCCGCCGGCGACCGCCACCGTCGTGTTCTTGATCATGGCGATCATCACGCTGGCCAGCGGCGCGATGACCGATCGGAAGGCCTGCGGCAGGATGATCAGCCGCAGCGTCTGCATGAAGCTCAGCCCGATCGCGCGGGCCGCCTCCGCCTGTCCCATCGGGACCGTGTTGATGCCCGAGCGCACCGCCTCGCACACGAACGCCGACGTGTAGATCGACAGGCCCATCGAGACGATCCAGAAGGAGTTCGTCCGCGGCTCGCCGGAGAAGACGAGGCCGAGCTTGTCGCTCAGGCCCAGCGCCGAGAACGCCAGCACCAGGGTGAGGGGGGTGTTGCGCACCACGTTCACATAGACCGTGCCCACCGCGCGCAGCACGGGCGTCGGGGAGACGCGCATCCCGGCCAGGACCGTCCCGAGGACGAGCGAGACGACCGCGGCCACGAGCGCGATCCTGATGTTCCCCCAGAAGCCCATCGCGAGGTCGGGCAGGTACTTGATTAGTTCATCCATCGTGCTCCACCGCATAGAGCGGCGGGGGGCCGGGGGCCCCCCCCCCCCCCCCGCGGGGCGAGCATCCCCCCCCCCCCCCGGGGGCCCGGGCCCCCCCCCACACCCCCCCCCACCCCCCCCCCCCACA
>NZ_JBITLS010000007.1:202527-286586 GCF_044465465.1 Nonomuraea sp. NPDC049655 | reverse complement strand
CAGCCTTTTGCACCCCCACCCCCCCTGGGCGGGGGGGGGCTTGTCGTTTTTTAGAACACCCAGGGGCCCCCCCCGCTTCGGGCGGGGGGGGGGGGCCCCCCGCCCCCCGCCTCTGGCGTGACTAGCTGCAGCCCTCGGCCGGGGGCGCGGTCTCCGACAGCTTCAGGCCCTCGATGCCGCCGAACCACTTCTCCAGCAGCTGCTTCATGGTGCCGTTGTCCCAGATCTTCTTCACCGCGGTGTTGACGGCCTCACACGTCTTGGTGTCGCCCTTCTTCAGGCCGATGCCGTACTTCTCGTCGGTGAAGCCCTGGCCGAGCACCTTGAAGTTGCCGCCGGCCTGCTTGGCGAAGCCCGCCAGGATCAGGTCGTCGGTGGTGACGGCGTCGAGGTTGCTGCCCGACAGCTTCTGCACGCACTCGGAGTAGTTGGCCGCGTCGACGGTCGTGGCGTCGATGTCGAGCTTGCCGTCCGGGGGCGGGTCGGTGACGCGCTTGTAGGAGTTGGAGCCGGCCGCCTTGCAGATCTTCTTGCCCTTGAGGTCCTGCGGGGCGTTGATCGCGGCGTCGTCCTTGCGGACCATGATGTCCTGGTGCGCGATCACGTACGGGCCGCCGAAGGACACCTTGGCCTTGCGCTCCTCGGTGATGGAGTACGTGGCGAAGACGATGTCGACGGTGCCGTTCTGGAGGAAGGGCTCGCGGTTGGAGGAGGCCGACTCCTTCCACTCGATCTGCGCGTCCTTGCCGCCGTTCATCTCCTTCAGCACGGCCTTGGCGACGTCGACGTCGAAGCCCTCCGGCTCCGACCCCTTCTTCAAGCCCAGGCTCGGCTGGTCCCACTTGGTGCCGACCACGACCTTGCCGCCGTCCTGAACCTTCTCCAGGACGCTGGCGTAGGTCTTGTCACCGCCGCAGGCGGCCAGGGCGGCGAGCATGCCCACTCCCGTGACCACCGCTCCCAAACGACGCATGTGCATGTATACCTGCCTCAAAATCTCAGTGCGTGAGGATCTTCGAAAGGAAATCACGCGCGCGGTCGGTCTGCGCGTTGGTGAAGAACTCGTCGGGGGTGTTCTCCTCCACGATCTGCCCGTCCGCCATGAAGACCACCCGGTTGGCGGCCCGGCGGGCGAATCCCATCTCGTGCGTGACGACCATCATCGTCATGCCGTCACGTGCCAGCCCGATCATCACGTCGAGCACCTCCTGGACCATCTCCGGGTCCAGGGCCGAGGTGGGCTCGTCGAAGAGGATCATCTTCGGGTCCATGGCCAGCGCACGTGCGATCGCGACCCGCTGCTGCTGGCCGCCGGAGAGCTGGGCCGGGTACTTGTCCGCCTGCGCGGCGATGCCCACCCGTTCCAGCAGCTCCATGGCCCGCGCGTCGGCCGCCTGGCGGTCCTTGCGGCGCACCTTGATCGGGCCGAGCGTGACGTTCTCGCGGATGGTCTTGTGCGCGAACAGGTTGAAGGACTGGAACACCATGCCGACCTCGGACCGCAGCCTGGCCAGCCCCCTGCCCTCCTCGGGCAGCACCTGGCCGTCGAACACGATCCTGCCGTCGTCGATCGTCTCCAGGCGGTTGATCGTCCGGCACAGCGTGGACTTTCCGCCGCCCGAAGGCCCGATGACCACCAGAACCTCGCCACGAGAGACGGTCAAGTTGATGTCCTTCAGGACGTGCAACGCCCCGAAGCGCTTGTTGACGCCCTCCAACTGAACGAGTGGAGTGGCGTCGCCGTTCTCCGTCATGGACCAAAACGGTAGAGGTCATTAAGACGCTGGTCACTAACCAGGTGGTACCGATCCGGTCACATCGAGCCGTCAAGCTGGTGTTTTAGACGGGGGCGGCTGCCGCGAGCCGGACAACGACTACCCTTGAACCTGCCATGACTGTGACCCAGGAGAGCGCCCGCACGTACGAAGTGCGCACATACGGGTGCCAGATGAACGTGCACGACTCCGAGCGCCTTTCCGGCCTGCTGGAAGACGCCGGCTACGTGCCGGCCCCCGACGGCCGGACGGCCGACGTCGTCGTGTTCAACACGTGCGCCGTGCGGGAGAACGCCGACAACCGCCTTTACGGAAACCTCGGCCACCTGCGGCCGGCCAAGATGGACAACCCGCGCATGCAGATCGCGGTGGGCGGCTGTCTGGCCCAGAAGGACCAGGGCGAGATCGTCCGCAAGGCGCCCTGGGTCGACGTCGTCTTCGGCACCCACAACATCGGATCCCTGCCGGTGCTGCTGGAGCGGGCCCGGGTGGCCGGCGAGGCGCAGGTCGAGCTGAAGGAGTCGCTGGAGGTCTTCCCCTCCACGCTGCCCACCAAGCGCGAGTCGGCCTACGCGGCGTGGGTCGCGATCTCGGTCGGCTGCAACAACACCTGCACGTTCTGCATCGTGCCCTCGCTGCGCGGCAAGGAGAAGGACCGCCGTCCCGGCGACGTCCTGTCCGAGGTGCGCACGCTCGTCGGCCAGGGCGTCCTGGAGGTGACGCTGCTCGGCCAGAACGTCAACACCTACGGCGTCGAGTTCGGCGACCGGCTGGCCTTCGGCAAGCTGCTGCGCGCCTGCGGCGACGTCGAGGGCCTGGAGCGGGTGCGCTTCACCTCGCCCCACCCGGCCGCCTTCACCGACGACGTCATCGCCGCCATGGCCGAGACGCCCAACGTCATGCACCAGCTGCACATGCCGTTGCAGTCGGGCTCCGACCGCGTGCTGAAGGCCATGCGCCGCTCCTACCGGGCCGAGCGCTACCTCGGCATCATCGAGCGGGTGCGGGCCGCCATGCCCGACGCGGCCATCTCGACCGACATCATCGTCGGCTTCCCCGGCGAGACCGAGGACGACTTCCAGGCCACCCTCGACGTCGTCCGGCAGAGCCGCTTCGCCAACGCCTTCACCTTCCAGTACTCCATCCGTCCGGGCACCCCGGCGGCCACCATGGAGGACCAGATCCCGAAGGAGGTCGTCCAGGAGCGTTACGAGCGCCTGGTGGCCCTGCAGGAGGAGATCTCCTGGGAGGAGAACAAGAAGCAGGTCGGCCGCACGCTGGAGGTGCTGGTCGCCGAGGGCGAGGGCCGCAAGGACGACGCCACGCGCCGCCTGTCCGGCCGCGCCGCCGACAACCGGCTCGTGCACTTCGCGGTGGGCGAGGAGACCCCGAGGCCCGGTGACATGGTCACCGTCGAGGTCACCTACGCCGCCCCCCACCACCTGGTCGCCGACGGCGCGGTCCGGGCGGTGCGGCGCACGCGGGCCGGCGACGCCTGGGAGGCGCGCCAGGGCGCCCCGGCGAAGGGGCCCGGCGTGCTGCTCGGCATGCCGTCCGTCGGCCGCCCGGCGGCTCCCGCCCCGGCCGCCGGAGCCTGCTCGGCCCACTGAGCCACCGCGTTCCGACACCCCGCCGCTCCTTCGGGACGGCGGGGTGTCGCGCGTGGGTCAGCGCCTGAGACGGTCGAGGAAGCTGTAGCACGGCTGCCGGCGGAAGTCGTCGAACGTGGCGCACGGGTCGGGGCCGCCGGCCCGTACGGAGGGAGGCGGCGGCGGGGGAGGCGCCTGACGGTCCGGCTCGGGGACGACCCGTTCCCTGGGCGGCGCCTGCGGGGACGCGTGCGGAGCCGGACGGCGTACGGCGGCCCGCCGGGACGGACGCGGCGGCGCGACCAGCGGCGGACGCGTGGGAAGCGCCCTGGGAGCGAGCGGCGACGACAGCTCGCCCTTCACCGGCCTGCCCTTTCCCGGGGAGTTCGAGGGCTCGCCCGGCTCCGGCTCCGCCGTCGTGGGCCGGTCGGGCGCCGGCACGGCCTCCATCCAGCCCGGCGACCAGGGGCCGGGCGACCAGGGGCCCGCCGACGGGGTGGGCGGCGCCGGGGACGGCTCGGCCACCGGCGAGCCCGCGATCTGCGAAGGAAAATACGATCTTGGGATAAGCGGTGTTTCCTGATCGAATTCACGGCGGATTTGCGGGCGCGATTCCGGAGAACTGGTGAATGCGAGGAAAATCCCGAGCCCGGCCGTGACGAGTACCCCGGCCGCCCCGGCCGCGGCGCCCAGCCGGGGACGGCCACCTGGGCAAACAGATCTTTGGGGGGACAAGTCGTGATTCCTTTGTGATTGGTGTGCGAGCATTCCGCTGATGCGGCTAGTGTGGTCCATCACCCGCGGAAGCCGGCGAGCTTTCCCCGATACGACCGCAGGGAGCTGCACCACCATGCATGATCCGACCGAGACGGATCGTCAGGAGATCCTCTCCGGGCCGGGCTCGTCCCCGAGACCCCCGGGCAAGAGCAGGAAGACCGCCGTCATCGCCGCGTTCGCCCTCGTGGGCGTGCTCGCCGCGGGCGGCGCCGGCTACCTGCTGGCGGCCAAGCCCGGCCAGAGCACCCAGCAGGAGCAGGGCTCCGGCCGCCCGTCCCCGGCCACGAGCGCCGGCGACGAGGTGTTCGAGGCCGACGAGGACGCCACCATGGGCGACGCCACCACCGACGCCCCCGACGACGGCCTGCCCACCGACGGCTCCGACGACTCCGCCATGGGCGACGCCGTCACGGACACGGGCGGCGGCTCCGACCCCGCCGACAAGGGATCGACCGGTTCCGACGGCACCGGCGGCACCGGCGGCACGACGCAGACGGGCACCGGCAAGAAGCCCGGCACGCCGTCCGCCAAGGCCCCGCAGCCGGACGGCGACAATCCCGCCGACGGCCCCGCTGGGGTGCTCAGCGGCCAGTGCGCCAAGAGCGGCTGCTGAGACACCGCCCCCAAGTGGCTCGCCCTTTCCGGCCGGTAATGGATCTGCTGGAGAGCCGGCGGTCCTCGTAGGGTGCCGGGCATGACGACTGACAGAGCGGCCACGTTGCGACGGCTGCACGTGCCCGGCAGCCCGCTGATCCTGCCCAACGTCTGGGACGCCGCCTCGGCGCGCGCGGTCCAGGAGGCCGGGTTCCCGGTGGTGGCCACCGGCAGCGCGGCCGTCTCCCGCGTGCTGGGGTACGCCGACGGCGAGAGCACGCCGGTCGGGGAGATGATGGCTGCCATCGCCCGCATCGCCAGGGCCGTGGACGTGCCCGTGACCGCCGACGTCGAACGCGGTTACGGGCTCGCGCCGGCCGAGCTGGCCGAGCGGCTGGCCGAGGCGGGGGCGGTGGGCTGCAACGTGGAGGACTCCGACCCGCGCACCGACGAGCTGGTCGACGCCGGGGAGCAGGCGGACTTCCTGGCCGGCATGCGGGCGGCCGCGGGCGACGCCCTGGTGATCAACGCCCGGGTCGACACCTACGTGCGGGGCCTGCGCGACCGGGCGGCGGCGGTGTCGCGCGGGCGGCGTTACCTGGAGGCCGGGGCCGACTGCGTGTACCCGATCACGCTGGCGGACGAGGGCGAGATCGCGGCCCTCGTCGCCGAGGTGGGCGGGCCGGTGAACATCCTGTTCCGGCCGAAGGCGCCGTCGTACGCGCGGCTGGCGGAGCTGGGGGTGGCCAGGATCAGCTTCGGCGGCGGCCTCCACCAGGCGGCCCACGCCTACACCCAGGGCCTGCTCGCCGCCATCGCACAAGGCCACGACCCCTACACGACCTGACCGCCAGGTTGGGGCGGGTGGCGCGTACGCTTGCGCTCGTGCTTGTCGCCGCGGCCGTCTGCCCGCAAACCCCGCTGATCGTGACCGGGCTGCCCGAGCTGCGCGCGGCCTGCCGTACCGCGGTCGCCGCGCTCCGGGCCGCCCGTCCCGACGTGCTGGTCGTGGTGGGCGGCGCGGAGACGACCCGCTCCTACGACGGCGCCGCGGCGGGCACCCTGCGGCCCTGGGGCTTCGACATCACGGTGGGCGAGGGCCGGCCCGTGCTGCCGCTGTCCCTGACCGTCGGCCGCCGCCTCCTGAACGACCCCGAACAGCCCCCCGCCACCGACGCCGACGGGGTTCCCGGGCAGGCGGTCGCCTTCGATGCCGCTCCGGCCGAGTGCCGGGCGATCGGTGCCGGCCTGGCCGCCCTCGGGCGGGTCGCGCTGCTGGTCATGGCCGACGGCTCGGCCTGCCTGACCCCGCGGGCCCCCGGCCGGTACGACGAGGCGGCGGGGCCGTACGACGACCTGATCGCCGAGGCGGTCGGCAGGGCCGACGCGGCGGCGCTGGCCGCGCTCGACCCCGTCGAGGCCGACCGGCTGTGGGTGACCGGCCGCGCGGCCCTCCAGGTGCTGGCCGGCGCCGCCGAGGGGACGCCGCTGACCGGCACGCTGCTCATGCGGTCGTCGCCCTACGGCGTCGGCTACTTCACGGGCGTGTGGCGCTGACGAGGCGGCGCCGGAAGGCGCGTCAGGCCTGGGGGCGGCGGGGGACGGGGATGCGCATCAGGTCGCGGGCGGTGATCACTTCGCCGTCGTAGCTGCGGCGTACCTCCGCCACGAACGCCGGCTCCTCGGCGAACCCGTACCGCTCGGAGAAGTGCGTGAGCACCAGCCTGCGCACCCCCGCGTCGGCCGCCACCACGCCCGCCTCGAACGCCGTCAGGTGCCCGTACTCCTTGGCCAGCGCGCTCTCGGCGGACAGGAACGTCGACTCGATCACCAGCAGGTCGGCCCCGAAGGCCAGCTCGAACACGGCGTCGCACAGGCGGGTGTCCATGACGAACGCGGCGCTCTGCCCCGGTCTGGGCTCGCTGCACTCGGCGAGCGTGACGCCCCGGACCGAGCCGGTGCGCTGGAGCTCGCCGACCTCCGGGCCGCGGATGCCGTGGCGGGCCAGCCGGTCGGGAAGCATGCGGCGGCCGGGCGGCTCCTGGACGCGGTAGCCGTACGACTCGACGGGGTGGGACAGGCGGCGGGCGATCAGCGGCCCCACCCCGGCCAGCGCGCCGGAGACCGGATGCTCCTCGATCACCTTCGTGTCGGCGAACGCGGCCGCGTGCCGCAGCCTGCGCCAGTACGTCTCGCCGGCGGCGGGGAAGACCGCGCGCACCGGATGGCGCACCCGGTCGCGGGCGATGCGCTGCACGACACCGGGCACGCCCAGGCAGTGGTCGCCGTGGAAGTGGGTCACGCACAGCCAGTGGACGTCGTTCGCGCTCAGCCCGGCGTGCAGCATCTGCCGCTGCGTGCCCTCGCCCGGGTCGAAAAGGTAGCCTTGCCCGTCCCAGCGCAGAAGGTACCCGTTGTGGTTACGGTGTCGGGTGGGCACCGCGCTGGAGGTGCCCAGCACCACGAGTTCACGTGAGGACATGATGACCACGCAGTCCACGCTGTCCACGGTCGCGTTCGCCGAGGTGCCGACGCCGGTCGGCCCGTTCGTCCTGGCCGTCACCGAGCGCGGGCTGGTCGCCTCGGGATGGGGGTCGCCCGCCGGACTGGCCGGCCGGCTCGGCCTGGCTGAGGTTCATGATGCGGATCGTACGGCCTGCGCGGTCGCCGAGCTGAACGCTTATTTCGCCGGCGAGCTGCGCACGTTCAGCACCCCAGTGGACTGGCGGCTGATGACCGGCTCCCGGCTGCAGGTGCTCCAGGCCCTGCACCGCGTGCCGTACGGCACCGCCGTCACCTACGGCGAGCTGGCCCGGCGCGCCGGGTCGAGCGTGCCCGCCCGCGGCATCGGCTCAATCATGGGCTCCAACCCGATCCCCATCATCGTGCCCTGCCACCGGGTGGTCGCGGGCAACGGGCTGGGCGGGTTCAGCGGCGGCGTGGGGGTGGAGACCAAGCGCTGGCTGCTGACCCACGAGGGATACCTCCAGCCGACGCTCCTCGACCTGTAGGTGGTCCGTCCACACCCGGACAGTTGACACACTGGTCGGTGTGCGCCAGCAGCCAGTCATCGCCGTCGTGGGCCCCACGGCGGCCGGGAAGTCCGATCTCGCCGTCGACCTCGCGCTCCGGCTCGGGGGCGAGTGCGTCAACGCCGACTCCATGCAGCTCTACCGCGGCATGGACATCGGCACGGCCAAGCTCACCCCCGCCGAGCAGCGCGGCGTCCCGCACCATCTGCTGGACATCTGGGACGTCACGGTCACGGCCAGCGTCGCCGAGTACCAGCGGCTGGCCAGGGAGCTGTTCGCGAAGATCGACGTCCCGGTGCTGGTGGGCGGCAGCGGCCTCTACGTCCGGGCGGCCCTCGACGACCTGGAGTTCCCCGGCACCGACCCGGTGATCAGGGCCCGGCTGGAGGCGGAGCTGGCCGAGCGCGGCCCGGCCCCCCTGTACGAGCGGCTGCGCGAGCTCGACCCGCCCGCCGCCGAGGCGATCCTGCCGAGCAACGGCCGCCGCATCGTGCGCGCGCTGGAGGTGATCGAGCACTCCGGCCGGCCGTTCTCGGCCACCATGCCGTCCTACGACGCCGTCTATCCCAGCGTGCAGCTCGGCCTGGAGGTGCCGCGGCCCGTGCTCGACGAGCGCATCGAGCTGCGGGTCGAGCGCATGTGGGCGGCGGGCCTGGTCGAGGAGGTCCGCGCGCTGCTCGGGCGGGGCCTGGCCGAGGGGCGCACGGCGGGCCGCGCGCTCGGTTACGCCCAGGTCATCCGGTTCCTGGAGGGGGAGTGGACCGAGGAGCAGGCGTTCGCCGAGACGGTCAGGGCCACCAGGCGCTTCGCCCGCCGCCAGGAGTCGTGGTTCCGCCGCGACCCGCGGGTGCGCTGGCTCCCGTACGACGCCCCCGACCTGCTTGAACGATCCCTGGCGCACATCGCCGACCCGGGTGCGGCATAAACTCAGGCAATGCGGTTTCTCAAGGGGCACGGCACCGAGAACGATTTCGTCATCCTGCCCGATCCCGACGACGGCGTGGAAGTGACGGCCGCGCTCGTGGCCAAGATCTGTGACCGGCGGGCCGGGATCGGCGCCGACGGCGTGCTCCGGGTCGCCAGGACCAAGCAGCACGCCGAGGTGGCCGAGCAGGCCGCGGTGGCCGACTGGTTCATGGACTATCGCAACGCCGACGGCAGCGTCGCGGAGATGTGCGGCAACGGCGTACGCGTCTTCGCCCGCTACCTGGTGGACGCGGGGCTGGTGGAGGGGACGGAGTTCTGCCTGGCCACCAGGGGCGGCCCGCGCCGGGTCCGGGTCGAGCCCAACGGCGACATCACGGTCGACATGGGCAAGCCGGCCGTGCTGGGCGAGAGCATGGCGGGCGTCGGCGGACACGAATACACCGGTCTCCACGTCGACATGGGCAACCCCCACCTGGCCTGCGCGATCGGCGACCCGGTCGTCCAGCTCGACCTCAGCCACCAGCCCGGCTTCGACACCGGGGTGTTCCCGGCGGGCGTCAACATCGAGCTGTTCAACCCGGTCGGCGTCAGCCGCGTGGTGATGCGGGTCTACGAGCGCGGCTCGGGCGAGACGCGGTCCTGCGGCACCGGCGCCGTGGCGACCGCCGTGGCGGCCGCGCACATGTCCGGCGACACCACCGGCACCTGGACCGTCGAGGTCACCGGCGGCTCGCTGACCGTCATCCTCGACGAGGACACGAGCTACCTGTCCGGCCCGGCGGTGATCCTGGCGAGCGGCGAGCTGATGCTTGCAGAATGATGTTCTCCTGAGGGATGCTGGGTCCACTTTCCGAACCGAGGAGGGGTTGAGGATGGCGGACCCGCGTACCACGGCGGTCCAGGTCAAGGCGCCGATCGGCCAGTACGGCGGCGGCTTCATGGTCTCCCGCGAGGCCAAGGCCGTCTGCGAGCAGCACGGGCTCGGCCCGCGCGAGCTGTACTTCCGCGGGCGCTGCGGGGTGCTCGGCGAGTGCCACGCCGACGTGGTCACCTCGGTGGCGGTCTTCTTCCCCGCCGCCCACGTCGAGGAGAGCTGGAACGGCGGCAGGAAGATGCCCGTCGAGCAGGCCGTCGAGCTCTACACCGAGGCGTGCAGGCAGTGGGGCCGGCGCAAGCTCGGCGGTCACGACGGCTGCGCCCGGATCGCCGAGCTGCTCGAACCGGTCGTCGCGCAGGCCTCGCCGGTGGGCGCGCCGCTGTTCGCCGGCTGGCGGGCGGTGCCGCTGCCGGACGACCCGCCCGCGCGCGCCGTCCAGCTCATGCACGTCGTGCGCGAGCTGCGCGGGGGCCTGCACGCCAACGCCGTGCTCGCGGCCGGCCTGCACCCCCTGGAGGCCACGCTCGCCGCCGTCCACGACACCACCCCCTTCGGCTACGCCGACGGCGTGACGATCGCCAGGTTCTTCACCTGGCCCGAGCCCTACGCCACCCCCGGCCCCGACGTCGTGGCGCGGCGGGCCCAGGTCGAGGAGACCACCGACGACCTGATGGCCCCGGTCTTCTCGGTCCTGCGCGACAACGAATCGGACGAGCTGATCGAGCTTCTGCGTTTTGGGCACGCTCGTTGACCTGGCAGACTGACTGCCCATGGACGTGGACATCTGGGCCTGGGTCGGCGAAACCCAGCAGCAGCTTTCCGAGGCGGGCAACGTTGGCCTCGCCATGGCGCTGGGAGACCTTCCCGCACAGGCCTACGAGGGCCGGTATCCGCAGCTCGACGTGATGGCCCCGGCCATCGCCCAGCAGGCCGAGACGCTGGAGCTGCCCTGGCTGGAGTTCTACGCCCGCTACTGGCACCTCATGGGCCGCATCGGCGACCGGGCCCAGGGCGCGGTGGCCATCGACGACGCGCGGCAGCTGCTCACGTTCGCCCAGCGCGAAGACGTGCGCGACTGCCCGGCCACCCCGGCCGCCGTCGAGGCGATGGCCGTCGTGTGGGCCAACACCGACGGCCCCGGCTACGCCGGTGACCGCCTGGAGACGGTGGGCGCCTTCCTGGAGGGCATGAGCCCGGAGCGGCCCGCCTTCAGCGGCCTGGTCACCCAGTACGTCGCGGCGCTCGTCGACGCGGGCAAGGCCGGCGAGGCCGTCGCCTACGCCGAGTCCGCGGTCGAGCGGCTGCGCACGGCCGGTCGCGAGGCGAGCTGGGAGCTCGGCGCCGAGGGCGCCCGCGCCCTGCTGGCCGCCGGCCGGGCCGACGACGCGCTGGCCGCCCTGCAGGCCGCCGCCGACTTCGCCCCCGACGACCCGCCCGCCAAGGCCCACCGCGAGGGCGTGCGCCGCGCGCTCATCCTGGCCGAGCTCGGCCGCACGGCCGAGGCCGTCGACGCGCTGCCCGACCTCGACGTGGTCGGCGAGCACCCGCGGGTCTTCGTCGAGTGGTCGCGCGCGGTCGCCAAGCTGGCCGGATCCTCCCAGATCACCAACACCTGGCAGCTCGGCCGGGTGCTGCGCCAGTGGATCGACTACTTCGGCATGATGGGCGGCTACCGCGCCCGCGTCGAGCTCGCGCTGGTCGCGGGCGAGCTGGCCCTGGCCAGGAACGGCGTGTGGCAGGCCCGCCTGCTGGCCGACCTGGCCGAGTCCGGCGCGGCGGAGCTGCGCGGCGAGACCGGCGACCTGACCGAGCGCGTCGCCGCGCTGCGGGCCGCCGCCGACGCCACCTCCGAGCCCGCGGCCCCCGGGCCCCTGACCGAGCGGGTCGGCCTGTTCGACGCCGCCGACGGCTTCAACGCCGACCCCGAGAAGTGGGTGGGCTGGCTCGCGCCGCTGTCCGGGCAGGACCTGGAGGCCACCCGCCGCCACACCACCACGCTCGGCTTCCTCGGCTTCCCCGCGGCGGGCGCCGACATCTACTGGAAGCTGCTGGTCGACTCCGGCGACATCGCCTCGGCCGACCCCGACGACATCGCCTATCTGACCACCCTGCTCATCGAGGCCCGCCAGGACGAGCGCCTGGAGCAGATGGCCGCGCTGCTGCCGCACGCCGCCCAGTACCTCGCGCTGGCCAGGCTCCACAGCGCCCGCGAGCGCTGGCCGGAGACGCTCGACGCCGCCGAGCACGCGGTCGCGGCCGGGGCCGGCATCGAGGCCAGGCGCCTGCTGTCCGGCGCCGCCCAGCAGCTCGACCACAACGACAGGGCCGCCGGCGTCCTGGCCGAGGTGCTCGACGAGCTGACCGACGAGGACGTCTGGCGCATGGTCGTCATGGCCACCTCGGCGGAAGACTGGGACACCGTGCGCAAGGGCGCGGCCAAGATCGGCATGCCGATCAAGTCCAAGCAGGGCCCGATCGAGGAGGAGATGGGCCTGATCCGGCTCATCCTCCCGGCCCCCGACGGCGGCCAGCGCCAGGTGTTGTCCATCCGCACCGGCCCGGCCACCGCCCGGCTGGCGCTGCCGCAGCCGCGCGGCATGGACTACAACGCCGGCGACCTGGTCGTGTTCGACCCGCAGCTGCTGGAGCCCGTCCCGGAAGACCCGCAGGAGCAGCAGAACTTCGTGCCGCCGTTCGCGGCCGTGCGCATCCTGCGTCCCGGCGGTTACACCAGCTACTTCTTCGACGGCGCCGCGCCGAGCGAGGAGGACTGGGCGGAGTTCACCGAGGTCATGGCCGAGCGCGGCTGGCCGATGTGGGTCTACAGCGACGAGAACTACACCGTCACCCACCCGACCAGCGGCGAGTCGCTGCCGGGCGTGTTCGGCTGGGTCGCGGTGCCGCCGGACGTGTCGGCCGCCGAGGTCGACGCCCTGCTCGACGACGCCACCGAGCGCTGGGTGCACCCGCTGGCCTGGCTCGACCTGGCCCGCGAGATCGACGTCGAGGTCGAGCGGCACGAGCGCATCGTCAAGGAATACGGGCTCTGACGTGCTGGAGCGCTTCAGCCTCGACGGCAAGGTCGCCATCGTCACGGGCGCGTCGTCGGGGCTGGGCGTGGCCTTCGCCCGCGGGCTGGCCGAGGCCGGCGCCGACGTCGTGATCGGCGCCCGGCGCGCGGACCGGCTGGCGGAGACCGGGCGCCTGGTCGAGGAGACCGGGCGCCGCTGCCTCCCGGTCCCGACCGACGTGGCGGCGCCGGAGGAGTGCGACGCGCTGGTCGCCGCGGCCGTGGCCGAGTTCGGGGCGGTCGACGTGCTGATCAACAACGCGGGGGTCGGCACCGCCGTGCCCGCGCTGCGCGAGCGGCCCGAGGAGTTCCGCCGGGTGGTGGAGATCAACCTGCACGGCACGTACTGGATGGCGCAGGCGTGCGCGCGGGTGATGCGGCCGGGCTCGTCGATCGTGAACATCGGCAGCATCCTCGGCGCGACCACCGCCGGGCTGCCGCAGGCCGCCTACAGCGCGTCGAAGGCGGCCGTGGCCGGGCTCACCCGCGACCTGGCCCAGCAGTGGACGGCCCGGCGCGGCATCCGGGTCAACTGCCTGGAGCCGGGGTTCTTCGCCTCGGAGATGACCGAGCAGTACCCGCCCGGCTACCTGGAACGCATGCTGGAGCTGCGGGTGCCGATGAAACGGCCCGGCGACCCGGCCGAGCTGGTGGCGGCGGCGGTCTTCCTGGCCTCCGACGCCTCGTCGTACGTCACCGGTGTCACGCTGCCGGTGGACGGCGGCATCCTGATCACCTAGACGGTCCTTCTAGTACGTTGTCGGGAATGACCGCCCCCTTCGTACGTTCCTACCGTCCGGCCGATCTGGCCGCCGTCTACGACATCTGCGTGCGCACGGCCGACGCCGGTGGCGACGCCCGCGGCCAGTACGCCTCCGACCTGCTCATGGGCGACATCTTCGCCGCCCCCTACGTCACCCTGGAGCCCGAGCACGCCCACGTCGTGGACGACGGCACGGGTCAGGCCGTCGGCTACGTCGTGGGCACCGCGGACACGGCGGCGTTCGTCCGCCGCTACCGCGAGGAGTGGATCCCGGCGTCCGCGGCGCGCTGCCCCCTTCCCGCCGACCCGCCGGTCACGGCGGACGACGTGATGCTCGCCCTGCACCACCGGCCCGAGCGCATGCTGGTGCCCGAGCTGGCCGGCCACCCCGCCCACCTGCACATCGACCTGCTGCCCGACTGGCAGGGCAAGGGCTGGGGACGCCGGCTCATGAGCGCCTTCGTCGACGGCCTGCGCGCCGCCGGGGTGCCGCGGCTGCATCTGGGGATGGTCAGCACGAACGCGCCCGCGCGGGCCTTCTACGACCGGCTCGGCTTCGCGGAGCTGGCGGTGGCCGACGCCGGGCCGGTGACGTACCTGGGACGGGACACCTCGCCGCTCGGCTAGCTCTTGTCCGCGGGGAGCCAGGGCCTTATGTTCGTTGCGTAGTCCGGTGCGTGTTGCGTATTAAGGAACAACCGGAGGCGTGATGGGTCGGCCGCGCGTGGTGATCATCGGAGCCGGGATCGTGGGGTGCGCGGTGGCCGACGAGCTCACCGAACGCGGCTGGAGCGAGGTCACCGTGGTGGAGCAGGGCCCGCTCTTCGCCGCGGGCGGCTCCAGCTCGCACGCCCCCGGCCTGGTCTTCCAGACGAACCCGTCCAAGACCATGACCGAGTTCGCCGCCTACACCGTGCGCAAGTACACCGCCCTCGGCGCGCACTGCTTCCGGCAGGTCGGTGGCCTTGAGGTGGCCACCACCCCCGAGCGCTGGACCGACCTGCACCGCAAGCTCGGCTGGGCGCAGTCGTGGGGCGTCGAGGGCCGCCTGCTGGACGCCGCGCAGTGCGCCGAGCTGTGGCCGATGCTGGACCGCGACCGGGTGCTGGGCGGCTTCCACGTGCCGAGCGACGGCCTGGCCGCCGCCGTGGCCTGCGGCGAGACGCAGGCGGCGCGGGCCACCGAACGCGGGGCGCGCTTCCTCGGCGGGCACACCGTGACCGGCGTCGAGCAGCAGGGCGGCCGGGTCACCGGCGTCTCCTGCCTGGCCGCGGGGGAGTACCGGACGATCCCGGCCGACGTGGTCGTGTGCGCGGCCGGATTCTGGGGCCCGTCGATCGGGGAGATGGCCGGGCTGACCGTGCCGCTGCTGCCGCTGGCCCACCAGTACGCGAAGTCCGCCCCCCTGCCCCCGCAGCCCGAGGGCCCCATCCTGCGCCACCAGGACCGCGACCTGTACGCCCGGCAGCACGGCGACCGCATCGGCATCGGCTCCTACGCCCACCGCCCCATGCCGGTCGCCCAGCACGAGATCGGCTCCAAGGGCACCACCATGCCCTCGGTCCAGGCGTTCACCGAGGAGGACTTCGAACCCGCCTGGCGCGACGCCGCCGAGCTGCTGCCCGCCCTGGCCGGCTCCAAGTACGAGGACGGCATCAACGGCGTCTTCTCCTTCACCGCCGACGGCTTCCCGCTGATCGGCGAGGCGCCGCACCTGGACGGGTTCTGGCTGGCCGAGGCCGTCTGGGTGACGCACTCGGCCGGGGTGGCCAGGGCGGTCGCCGAGCTGCTGGTGACCGGCCGGTCGCAGGTGGACCTGCACGAGTGCGAGCCGGCCAGGTTCGAGCAGGCGCAGCTGTCGCCCGCCTACGTCGAGGAGCGCGGCAGGCAGAACTTCGTCGAGGTCTACGACGTCATCCACCCGTTGCAGCCCATGGAGTCGCCGCGGCCGATGCGGACCAGCCCGTTCCATCCGCGTCAGGTGGAGCTGGGCGCGTACTTCCTGGAGTCGGCCGGATGGGAGCGGCCGCACTGGTTCGAGGCGAACGAGCCGCTGCTCGCCGGACTCGAAGAGCCGCGGATCGGCGCCGACCGGCGGGACGCGTGGGCCGGTCGCCACTGGTCGCCCATCGCGGCCGCCGAGGCGTGGGCCACCCGCGAGCGGGTCGCGCTCTACGACATGACCTCGCTCAAGCGCATCGAGGTCAGCGGTCCGGGCGCGGCGGCCTTCCTCCAGCACATGACCACCAACAACGTGGACAAGAAGCCCGGCACGGTCACCTACACCCTGCTGCTGGACGCCGGCGGCGGCATCCGCTCCGACCTCACGGCGGCGCGGCTGGCCGAGGACAGGTTCCAGCTCGGCGCGAACGGCAACCTCGACCTCGACTGGCTGACCCGGCACGCCCCCCGCGGGGTGCACATCAGGGACATCACGCCCGGCACCTGCTGCGTCGGCGTGTGGGGGCCGCAGGCCAGGGAGCTGGTGCAGGGGCTCACGGACATGGACCTGTCCAACGAGGGCTTCCGCTACTTCACCTGCCGGTCCGGGTACGTCGGGCAGGTCCCGGTGCTCGCGATGCGCGTCTCGTACGTGGGCGAACTGGGGTGGGAGCTCTACACCGGCGCCGACATGGGACTCAAGCTGTGGGACACGCTGCGGTCCGCCGGGACGCCGGTCGCGGGCGGGCGGGCCGCGTTCAACAGCCTCCGGCTGGAGAAGGGGTACCGGCTCTGGGGCGTGGACATGACCACCGAGCATGACCCGTACGAGGCGGGGCTGGGCTTCGCGGTCAAGGAGGACAAGGACTTCCACGGCCGCGACGCGCTGCGCGCCGAACCGTCGCGCAGGCTCGTGCCGCTGCTCAGCGCCGAGGTGGTCATGGGCAAGGAACCGGTCTGGCACGCCGGCCGCGTCGCCGGGTACGTCACCAGCGCCGCGTACGGGCACACCATCGGCCGTCCGATCGCCTACGCCTGGCTGCCGGCCGAGCTGGCAGGACCGGGGACGCGGGTGGACATCTCGTACTTCGGCCGCCGCGTGCCCGCGGAGGTCGCCGCCGAGCCGCTGTTCGACCCCCGGATGGAGAAGATCAGACGTTGACCCACCCCGGCTTCCTCTGGCGCAACCCCGATCCGCGGCCCTCCTACGACGTGGTCGTCGTGGGCGGCGGCGGGCACGGCCTGGCCACCGCCTACTACCTGGCCAGGAACCACGGCCTGACGAACGTCGCCGTCCTGGAGAAGGGCTGGCTGGCCGGCGGCAACATGGCCCGCAACACCACCATCATCCGCTCCAACTACCTGTGGGACGAGAGCGCCGCCCTCTACGAGCACTCGCTGAAGCTGTGGGAGGGCCTGAGCGCGGAACTGGACTACGACCTGCAGTTCAGCCAGCGCGGCGTGCTCAACCTGGCGCACAACCTGCACGACGTGCGCGAGGGCAGGCGGCGGGTCAACGCCAACCGGCTCAACGGCGTGGACGCCGAATGGCTGGACGCCGACGAGGTCAGGAAGTTCTGCCCGATCGTCAACGTCTCCGGCCGGGCCCGCTACCCCGTCCTGGGGGCCACCTTGCAGCGGCGCGGCGGCATCGCCAAGCACGACCACGTCGCCTGGGCGCTGGCCCGCCAGGCCGACTCGTACGGCGTGGACCTGATCCAGGGCTGCGAGGTGACCGGGTTCGAGATCACCGGCAACCGGGTGACCGGCGTGCGCACCTCGCGCGGGCCCATCGCGGCGGGCACGGTGGCGCTCGCCTCGGCCGGGCACACCTCGGTCCTGGCCGAACGGGCCGGGATCCGGCTGCCGCTGCAGTCGCACCCGCTCCAGGCGCTGGTGTCGGAGCTGCTGGAGCCGGTGCTCGACTGCGTCGTCATGTCCAACGCCGTCCACGTGTACGTCAGCCAGGCGCACAAGGGCGAGCTGGTCATGGGGGCGGGCATCGACGCGTACAACTCCTACGGACAGCGCGGCGGGTGCCACGTGATCGAGGCGCAGATGGCGGCGGCCCTGGAGCTGTTCCCGCTGTTCAGCCGGGTCCGCGTGCTGCGGACGTGGGCCGGGATCGTGGACGTCTCGCCGGACGCCTCCCCGATCATCGGCGCCACCCCCGTGGACGGCCTCTACGTCAACGCCGGGTGGGGCACCGGCGGCTTCAAGGCGACCCCCGGCTCCGGCTGGGTGTACGCCGACACGATCGCCAACGGCCGGCCGCACCCGCTGGCCGAGCCGTTCGCGCTGGAGCGGTTCACCACGGGCGCGCTCGTGGACGAGCACGGCGCGGCGGCGGTGGCTCACTGATGCTGCTGCTCGACTGCCCCCACTGCGGCCCCCGCGACGAGACCGAGTTCCACTACGGCGGCCAGGCCGGGATCCCCTACCCGCAGGCCCCCGGCGAGCTGTCCGACCAGGAGTGGGCCGCCTACGTATTCCTGCGCGACAACCCCAAGGGCTGGTTCCGCGAACGCTGGTTCCACACGCACGGCTGCCGGACCTGGTTCACCGTCGAACGGCACACGGTCACGCACGAGATCAGGAAGGCGCCATGAGGTTCACCTTCGACGGCCGTCCCCTCCAGGGGGAGCCGGGCGACACGCTGGCCGCCGCGCTGCTGCGCAACGGGGTGCGGGTGGTGGGCCGGGGCGTGGAGTCCGGCCGCCCGCGCGGCGTCTTCTCGGCCGGCCCCGAGGAGCCGAACGCCCTGGTCCGCGTGGGCGCCGACCCGATGCTGGCGGCCACGACGGTGGAGCTGTACGAGGGGCTGGAGGCGTGGAGCCTGCGCGGCAAGGGCCGGGTGGACCTCGACGCGGCCGACGACCGGCGCTGCGACAAGGGCTACCTGCACTGCGACGTGCTGGTGGTCGGCGGCGGCCCGGCCGGGCTGGCGGCGGCCGCCGCGGCGCGCGCGGCCCGGGTGATCCTGCTCGACGACCAGCCCCGCCTCGGCGGCGACCTGCTGAACAGCCGGGTGCTGCTCGACGGGGCGCCCGCGCTCGACTGGGTGGACTCGCTCGACCTGTCCGGCGTGCGGGTGCTCACCAGGACCACGGCCGTCGGCTACCACGACCACAACTACGTGGTGGCCGTCGAGCGGCGGGCGCGCGGCGAGCGGCTGTGGCACATCAGGGCCCGCCGGGTCATCCTGGCGACCGGCGCCCACGAGCGTTCGCTCGCCTTCCCCGGCAACGACCGGCCCGGCGTCATGCTGGCCTCGGCCGCCCGCGCCTACGCCAACCGGTACGGCGTGCTCCCCGGCCGCCGCGCGGTCGTCCTGGCCTGCGCCGACTCCGGCTACGAGGCCGCCGCGGACCTGCGCGCGGCCGGCGTGGAGATCGCCGCCATCGTCGATCCGCGCCCCGCAGGACTCACCCCCGACGCCCTGGCCGGGCAGGTGATCACCGGCACCACGGCCGGCGCGGACGGCGTGCTGACCGGCGTGCGGGTGGGGGAGCGGCACATCGAGGCCGACCTGCTGGCCGTGGCGGGCGGCTGGAACCCCGCCGTTCACCTGTTCAGCCAGTCGCAGGGACGGGTGCGCTTCGACGAGGGGTTGCAGGCGTTCGTCCCGGACGTCTCGGCGCAGGCCGAATGCTCCGCAGGCGCCTGCCGCGGCCGGTACGGCACCCGCGAGGCCATCGCCGACGGCCACGCCGCCGGCCGGGAGGCCGCCGGATCCGCCGCCCGCGAACTCCGCGTGCCCGACTGCGACGAGCGCCCCCCGCGGCCACCCGCGGCGTTGTGGCTGGTCGAGGGGGACGGCGACGAGCCCGCCTTCGCCGACCTGCACCGCGACGTGACCGTGGCCGACCTGGCCAGGGCGACCGGCGCCGGGATGCGGTCGGTCGAGCACGTCAAGCGCTACACCACCGCGGGCACCGGCGCCGACCAGGGCAAGACGTCGGGGACGGTCGTCGTGGGCGTGATGTCGGCGCTGCTCGGGACCGCGCCGGGGCAGGTGGGCACGACCACGTTCCGGCCGCCGTACACGCCGGTGTCGTTCGCGACGCTGGCCGGGCGCGACCGCGGCGCGCTCTCCGACCCGGTCAGGACCACCGCCATGCACGCCGCGCACGTCGCGGCGGGCGCGGTGTTCGAGGACGTCGGCCAGTGGAAACGCCCCCGCTACTTCCCGCTGGACGGCGAGACCATGGAGGCCGCCGTGGCGCGCGAGTGCCGGGCCGCCCGCACCTCCGTCGCCGCCATGGACGCCTCCACCCTGGGCAAGATCGACATCCGGGGCGCGGACGCGGGCGCGTTCCTGGACCGGATCTACACCAACCTGTACTCCACGCTCGCCGTCGGCGCCTGCCGCTACGGGCTCATGTGCCGGGCCGACGGCATGGTGTTCGACGACGGCACCACGGCCAGGCTCGCCGACGACCACTACCTGATGACCACGACCACCGGCAACGCCGCCGCGGTGCTCGACTGGCTGGAGGAGTGGCGGCAGACCGAGTGGCCGCAGCTCGACGTCTCCTTCACCTCGGTCACCGACCACTGGGCGACGGTCGCCGTGGCCGGCCCCAAGGCACGGCGGGTGATCGCCGCCGTCGCGCCCGGCGCGCTCGGCCTGCCCTTCATGCGGTACGCCGAGACGGACGTGCTCGGCGTGCCCGGCCGGGTGTTCCGGATCAGCTTCTCCGGCGAGCTGGCCTACGAGGTCAACGTGCCCTGGCCGTACGGCAGGGCGTTGTGGGCGGCCGTGCTGGAACTGGGCGCGGTGCCGTACGGGACCGAGGCGATGCACGTGCTGCGGGCCGAGAAGGGGTTCGCCATCGTCGGCCAGGAGACCGACGGCACGGTCACGCCGCACGACCTCGGCATGTCGTGGATCGTCTCCGCGCGCAAGCCCGACTTCGTGGGCAAACGCTCGCACGCCCGCCCCGACACCGCCCGCGAGGGCCGCAAACGACTGGTCGGCCTGCTCGCCGACGACCCCGCGACGCCGATCGAGGAGGGCGCCCAGCTCGTCAGGGGCGGCCCGGGTGCGCCCATGCTGGGACACGTCACCTCCGGCTACGCCAGTGCGGCGCTCGGCCGGACGTTCGGGCTGGCCATGGTCAGGGACGTCGTGCCCGGGGACCGGCTCACGGCGGTGTCGGGGACGGCGGCCACCGGCGTGACGGTCGTCGAGCCGGTCCTGTACGACCCGGGCAACACCCGCCGCGACGGCGACCCCCTGGAGGAGGACGCGCCCGCGGCACCCGGGGGCGTTCCGGCGCGGGAGAGCCCGGCGGCGGCGTTCGCCGACCGGTTCGCGGCGGCGAGCGGGCCGTCGGTGCGGCTGCGCGAGCTGCCGTTCGAGCCGATGTGGGAGGTCAGGGGCGCCGATCCCGGCGTGGGGCTGCGGCTCGGCCCGTCGTGGTGGCTGGTGACCGGGGACGCCGCGCCGGGGCCCGGCTGGGTGGACGTCTCGGGGCAGCGGACGGTCCTGGAGCTGTCCGGGCCGATGGCGGAGGACGTCCTGATCACCGGCTGTCCCGTGGACCTGCATCCCGACGTGTTCCCCGGGCACGCGCAGACCCTGCTGGGCCGGGCCTCGGTGATCCTGGAACGGCGGGCGACCGGCGAGTACCGGATCCACGTCAGGTCGTCGTTCACCGCGTACCTGGCAGAGTGGCTCTTGGACGCCCTTTTAGCGTATAAGACCATTTAGGGGTACTTGCTATACCTAGACTTTACGAAAACCGAAGTCTGGGGGATCACGTGCGCACACGGGCGTTCACGGCCGGTCTGGCCATGGTGACGATGCTGGCCGGCTGCGGCGGCCTGGAGGCGCAGTCGGGCGGCCCGGACCCGGCCAAACCGGACTCCGCGTCGGTCTCGGACGCCCGCAAGAAGCTGGACAAGCTCAAGGTCAAGGGCCGAGCCCCGCGCACCGGCTTCGACCGCGACGAGTTCGGCCCCGCCTGGGCCGACGTCGACCACAACGGCTGCGACACCCGCAACGACATCCTCAAGCGCGATCTGAAGGACGAGACGTTCAAGTCGGGCACCCACGACTGCATCGTCCTCACCGGCACCCTGGACGACCCCTACAGCGGCAAGACCATCAAGTTCAAGCGCGGCCAGGACACCAGCACGGCCGTCCAGATCGACCACCTGGTGCCGCTGTCGGACGCCTGGCAGAAGGGCGCGCAGCAGTGGTCGCCCACCAAGCGCAAGGAGTTCGCCAACGACCCGCTGAACCTGCTGGCGGTGGACGGCCCGCTGAACAACCAGAAGAGCGACTCCGACGCGGCCACCTGGCTGCCGCCGCGCAAGGCGTACCGGTGCGCCTACATCGCCCGCCAGATCGACGTGAAGAGCAAGTACGACGTCTGGATCACCGACGGCGAGAAGAGCGCGATGGAAGGCATACTCAAGGACTGCTGAGAGCCCCGCCGGGGGCGGTCAGCGTCAGCTCCACGCGGGCCCCGCCGCCCTCGGGCGCCGAGACGGCGAGCGTGCCGCCGCACGACTCGGCGGTGCGCCGCGCGATGTCCAGCCCCAGGCCGGTCGAGCCGCCCCCGCTGATCCCCCGCTCCAGCGCCCCCGGGTCGAACCCCGGCCCCGAGTCCTCGACGACCAGCAGGGCCCCGGCCGGCCGGGACGACAACCGCACGGCCATGGCGGTCCCCTCAGGGGTGTGCGCGAACACGTTGCCGAGCAGCGCGTCCACGCACGCGGCCAGCTCCTCGCCGCCGACGGCGACCGGCGCGGGCGCGTCGGGCAGCGACACCGACACCGGCCGCCCCTGGTCCTCGGCCAGCACCGACCAGAACCGCACCCGCTCGCGCACGACCTCGGCCGCGTCGCACGAGCCGCGCCCGGCCGAGCGCCGCCGCGCCTCGGTGATGACCGCGCTGACCGCCCGCTCCAGCGCGTCCACCCTGTTCTGGACCCGGGCGGCCTCCTCCGGGTCGCGCAGCGACTCGGCCTCCAGCCGCAGCCCGGTCAGCGGCGTGCGCAGCCGGTGGGACAGGTCGGCGACCGACTCGCGCTCGGCGGCCAGCAGGTCGCCGATGCGCCCGGCCAGATGGTTGAGCGCCAGCGCCACCGACCGCACCTCCGGCGGCCCGCCCGGCTCGGCCCGCGCGCTCAGGTCGCCGCCGGCCAGCCGGTGCGACACGCGGGCCAGCCCGACCACGGGCCTGGTCACGGCCAGCGCCAGCCGGTCGGCCAGCACGATGCCGAGCACCATGAGCCCCAGCCCGAGCACGAGCAGCGCCAGCCAGGCCGCCCGCACGCCGTGCGTCAGCTCGTCGTCCGGCACGAACACCCTGATCACGGCCGTGCCGTCGGGGGACTGCGCCGAGACCAGCACCTCCCGGCCGCCGGGGGCGGCGGCGGTCACGCTGCGGCCCGTCGCGGCCAGCCGCACGGCGTCGGAGCGGGCGGCGGGCGCGCCCATCGTGCCCCCGCCGGGCAGGAACACCGTCACCCGCCGCGGCACCTGCTCGACGGCCAGCGGCAGGTCGGGCGTGCCGACCGCGACCGCGACGGACTCGGCGGCGGCGGTGGCCCGGCTCATCGCGCCGTTCTCGGCCACCGTGCCGATCAGCAGCGCCATCGGCACCAGCAGGGCGATCAGCACGAGCGACGTCGTCGCCGCCACCAGCAGCGCCAGCCAGCGCCTCACGACGGCCCGACCAGCTTGACCCCTACGCCTCTGACGGTGTGCAGGTAGCGGGGCTCGGCCGCGGTCTCGCCGAGCTTCCTGCGCAGCCACGACAGGTGCACGTCCACGGTCTTGTCGGCGCCGCCGTACGGCAGCCGCCACACCTCCGTCAGCAGCTCGCGCTTGGTGACCACCTCGCCGGGCCGGGCCGCGAGGAAGTGCAGCACGTCGAACTCGCGCGGGGTGAGGTCGAGGGACACCCCGTCGAGCGTGGCCGTGCGCGCCCGGGGATCGACCCGCAGCCCGCCCACGGCCAGCGGCTCCGGCGCGGCCTCGCCCGCGCGCCGCAGGACCGCCCGCACCCGGGCGTCGAGCTGCCGGGCGCTGTACGGCTTGACCACGTAGTCGTCGGCCCCCGCGTCCAGGACGGGCACCATCTCGGCGTCGCCGTCGCGGGCGGTCGCCACGATCACCGGCACCCGGCTCACCGCCCGCAACATGCGCAGCAGCTCGACGCCGTCGAGGTCGGGCAGGCCCAGGTCGAGCACGATCAGGTCGGGACGGTCCTGCACGGCCAGCCGCAACCCCTCCAGCGCGGTCGGGGAGGAGGAGACCGCGTGGCCGAGATCGCGCAGGCCCCGGCTCAACGACGTCCGGATGGTCACGTCGTCCTCGATGAGCAGGATGTCAGCCATATACCCAAACCGTAGACGGTCCGTGGTGATGCACCGGGCATCGTTAGCGTCGCCTTAACCTGCGCTTAGCCGTACGTGGGGGAGGGTGGGAGCGTGAAGCGTCTCGTGCTGGCCTGGGCCGTCACCGCGGCGGCCGCGACCGGGGCGGCCGTGGCCGTGCTCGGCCTGCTCGGAACCGGGGTGACCGGCACGTCCAGCCGCGTGCTCAGCGGGCCGGAGGTGCGCGCCGCGCTCTCCACCGCCACCGCGCGCGCCGCCACGCCCGTGCCGCGGACGTCCGCGCGCGCCCAGGACCGGCTCATGCGCACCGAGGCCGGCACGGTGATCGCCTCCTGCTCCGGCGGCCTGGTCACCCTGCGCTCCTGGAGCCCGGCCCAGGGCTACTCGGTGGACGGCGTCCAGCCCGGCCCGGCCCGCGAGGCGAAGGTCGAGTTCGAGCCGGAGGACGGCGAGGAGGTCGAACTCAAGATCTTCTGCAGCCCCGACGGCCCCGCCACCCGCTGACCGGCCCGCCGGGGCGCGGACGGGTCACCGGCCTCCGCGGACTTCCAACGCCCCCAGCAGTTCCTCGGACGCCCTGGTGATCGCCTCCACGGCCCGGTCGAACGCCTCGGCGTTGTGGGCGGCCGGGGCGCGGAATCCGGAGATCTTCCTGACGTACTGGAGCGCGGCGGCCCGCACGTCGTCCTCGGTCACGCTCTCGGCGTACGGCGGCCGCAGGGTCTTGATGCTTCTGCACATGGTCTCAACGGTAATAGCCGATGCGCTGGCTTATCTCCCTCGCGCCCGCGGCCAGCAACTCACCGACCTCGGGCAGCCGCTCGGGCGTGAGCCGGTACGACGGCCCGGACGCGCTGACCGCGGCCACCACCGAGCCGTCGGCCCCCCTGATCGGCGCCGCCACCGCGTTCAGCCCGACCTCCAGCTCCTCCACCGTGGCCGCCCAGCCGCGCCGCCTGATCTCCTCCAGTCCCAGGCCGTCCGGGGAGGTGACGGTGCGCGGGGTGTAGCGCTCCAGCTCGCCGGCCAGGCGCAGGGCGCCGAAGGCGAGCAGCACCTTGCCGCTGGAGGTGGCGTGCGACGGGGTGCGCTGGCCGACCCAGTTGTGGCCGCTGATCGCCGCCGGGCCGCGCACCTGGCTGATGTTGACCGTGTCGCCGTCCTGGGGGACCGCGATGTTGACGGTCTCGCCGACCGCCTCGGCCAGCCGCAGGCAGACCTCGCGGCCCTCCCTGGACAGGTCGAGCTGGGCCGTGGCCGCGCCGGCCAGCCGTACGACGCCGAACCCCAGCCGGTAGCGCCCCCGGTCGCCGCTCTGCTCCACCAGCCCGCCCTGCTCCAGGGCGGCCAGCAGCCGGAACGCGGTGGACTTGTGCACGTCGAGCTCGACCGCGAGGTCCGTCACCCGGGTGGCGCCCTCGCGGGCCAGGATCTCCAGGATCGCGATGGCCCGGTCGACGGACTGAACCGTCGTGCTGTTGCTCACAGCGCAACAGAATAGCCGCCGGAGCCGGATGGCAGGCGCTACTTCGACGAGGCCGGGGCGAGCTCGCGGCCGAAGTCGGCGGCGATCCTCCGCATGCCCTCGGCCAGCTCGTCGCGGTCGAGGGCGTCGATGCGCTCGGCCGGCCCCGACACCGACATCGCGGCCACCACCCGCTCGCCGTCCCGGACGGGCACCGCCAGGCAGTGGACGCCCAGCTCCTCCTCGCCCAGGTCCGTCGCGTAGCCGCGTTCCTTGACCCGGCCGAGCTCGGCCAGCATGCCGGCCGCGTCGGTGATCGTGTTCGGGGTGCGCCGCGGCATGCCCGTACGCTCGAACACCGCCATCGCCTCCGCGGCCGCCCGCCCGGCCAGCAGCGCCTTGCCCACGGCCGTGCTGTGCGGCAGCACCCGCCTGCCGACCTCGGCGAACATGCGCAGCCTGCGCGGCGAGGGCACCTGCGCCACGTAGACGACGAAGTCGCCTTCGAGCACCGCCAGGTTCGCCGTCTCGCCGGACAGCTCCACCATCCGCGTCAGGTACGGCTGCGCCCACCCGCCCACCATGCTCTCCGCGATGCCGCCCAGGCGGACCAGCCCGCCGCCCAGCGCGTACCGGCGGTCGGACTCCTGGCGCACGTAACCGCGGGCGAGCAGCGTCTGCAGCAGCCGGTGGATGGTCCCGTACGGCAGGCCCGTCCGCGCCGCGATCTCTGACAGCCCGGCCTCGCCGCCGTGCTCGGCCAGCGCCTCCAGCACGTCGAGCGCCCGCTCGACCGACTGCACGCTCACAGCGACACCCCGCGCAGGGAGGCGTCCAGCACTTCGGCGGTGTGGGCCACCCTGATCTCCTTCCCGGCCCGGCGCATCGCCGTGGCGATCTGCATCGTGCATCCCGGATTGGCCGAGACCAGCAGCTCGGCCCCGGTCGAGGCGACCGCCCCGGCCTTCCGGTCGCCGAGGTCGCGGGCCGCCTCCGGTTGCAGGATGTTGTACGTCCCCGCCGACCCGCAGCAGATCGCCGACTCGGGGACCTCCCGCAGCTCCAGCCCGGGGATGCCGCGCAGCAGCTCGCGCGGCTGCGCCCGGACGCCCTGGGCGTGGGCCAGGTGACAGGCGTCGTGGTAGGCGACGGTGAGCGGCAGCGGATGCCGCCTGGCCGCCGGGCCCAGCTCGGCCAGGAACTCCGACAGGTCCCGCACCCGGAACCCGGGATCGGCGCCGAACAGCTCGCCGTACTCCTTCATGACCGAGCCGCAGCCGGCCGCGTTCACCACGACCGTCTCGACCCCCGCCCGCCGGAACGCCCTGACCGTCCGGCGGGCCAGCCGCCGGGCCTGATCGGCGCGCCCGGCGTGCACGCTGAGCGCCCCGCAGCAGCCCTGCCCGGGCGGAACGAGCACGTCGCAGCCCTCCAGCGCGAGCACCCGCGCGGTGGCCGCGTTCACCTGCGGGAAGAACTCGCCCTGCACGCACCCGGTGAGCATCCCGACCACGGCCCTGCGCCTGCCCCTGGCCCTGACCAGGCGCGGCAGGCGCTGCCGGTGCTCCACGCGCGGCGCGAGCGCGGCCATGGCGCCCAGGCTCGGATGGACCCGCGTCAGGAACGGCGCCATCCGCCCGGCCAGCCACATCGTCGGCCGCAGCAGCCGCAGCCTGCGCGGATAGGGGAACAGGCTGAACACGATCTCCCGCACCGCCCGATCCCGCGGCTCGCGCACGTGCGTGCGCTCGACCTCGGCGCGGGTCTGCTCGATCAGCCGGTCGTAGCGCACGCCCGACGGGCACGCCGTGACGCACGCCATGCAGCCCAGGCAGGCGTCGAAGTGCCCGGCCATCTCCGGGGTGACAGGAACGCCCTCGACGTGCTGCTTCATCAGGTGGATGCGCCCGCGCGGCGAGTCCATCTCCTCGCCCCACAGCGCGTACGTCGGGCACGTCGGCAGGCAGAACCCGCAGTGCACGCAGTCGCCGATCAGCTCCGGGTCCATGGTCACAGGCCTCCCGCCAGCCGTCCGGGCGACATCCTGCGCCCAGGGTCGAACCGTTCCTTGACCCGCCGCATCAACGGCAGCGCGCTCACCCGCCCCCACCTGTCGACCCCGGCGTGCGGCGCGGCCAGCACGTTCACCCGGCCGCCCGCGGCCTCGACCCGCTCCCGCAGCCCGTTCACCAGGCCCGGCAGCGCGTCCTCGGCGACGGGCGCGCCCGGCTCCAGCAGCACCCGGCCGGCGACCACCGACCCGCGCAGCGACAGGCCGCACCCGGCCGCCGCCCGCAGCACGGCGTCGGCCGCCGCGGGCGGGAAACGCACCTCGACCAGCACCTCACCCCGTGGGACGACCCCCCACCAGGACGGCGGCTCGCCGGTCACCGCCCCGCCGCCGGTCAGGTCGCGCAGCGCCGCGGCGCGTGCCCGCGCGGCCGTGCCCTCCACCAGCACCGCCAGCGTCACCGGCCCGCCCGGCTCCGGACGGTCCACCTCGACCGCGCTCGGCTCGGCCTGCGCGGCCGCCAGCGCCGCCGCGACGTCCGGCACGTCGTCCGCGGGCATCCCGGCGACCACCCAGCACCGCTCGCCGGGCAGCGGATGCAGCCGGAACGTGGCCTCCGCGATCACCCCGAGGGTGCCGTACGAGCCGGTGAACAGCTTGCCGAGGTCGTAACCGGCGACGTTCTTGACCACCTTGCCGCCCGACCGGGCGACCGTGCCGTCGGCCAGCACCACCGTGACGCCGATGAGCAGGTCGCGGGCGGTGCCGTAGCGGAAGGCGCGAGGGCCCGGCAGGGCGGCGGCGAGGGTGCCGCCGACGGTCGCCTGCCCGGCGAACGGCACGTCGAGCGCCAGCTCCTGCCCGCGCGCCGCGAGCGCCGCGGCCAGCGCCGCAGTCCGCACGCCGGCCTGCGCGCGCACCACCAGGTCGCCCGCCGCGTGCTCCAGGACCGCGTCCAGGCGGGACAGGCCGAGCAGCACGTCGCACCGCTCCGGCGGCGGACCCCAGTGCAGCTTCGTGCCGCCTCCCGAGGGCACCGCCGCCAGGTCGGCCGCGGCGCACGCGCGCAGCACGGCGGCGACCTCCTCGACGGTCCCCGGCAGCGCCACCCACCGGGCCCCCCACTCGTGCGCCGGGTCTTCGGGCCCGGCCGCCCTGACCGGCACGCCGGTGCCCGAGAACGGATCCGCCATCAGAACTGCTCCGCCCTGCCCGACTCGACCAGCGGGTGCGCGCCCTTGCGCACGCCCGGCACCTCGCCGCACAACCGCGGCGTGGGGAACACCTTGCCCGGGTTGGACAGGCCGCCCGGGTCGAACGCGCACCGGACGAGCTGCATCGTGTCCAGATCGGCGCCGGTGAACATCTTCGGCATGTAGCGGGCCTTGTCCACCCCGACGCCGTGCTCGCCGGTGATCGAGCCGCCGTGCTCGACGCACAGGTCGAGGATCGCGCCCGAGACCGCCTCGGCCCGCTCGCCCGCCCCCGGCTCGGCGTCGTCGAACAGCACCAGCGGGTGCAGGTTGCCGTCGCCGGCGTGGAAGACGTTGGCCACCCTGATGCCGTGCTCGCGCGAGAGCCGGTCGATGGCCGCCAGCACGCCCGGCAGCGACGTGCGCGGCACGACACCGTCCTGGACGATGTAGGCCGGGCTGATCCGGCCGACCGCCGCGAAGGCCGACTTGCGCCCCTTCCAGATGGCCGCGCGCTCCTCGGGACCGGCCGCCACGCGCAGCTCGAAGGCGTCCGAGCAGATCTCCGTCAGCCGCGCGAACTCCCGCTCGACCGACTCCCGCGGCCCGTCCAGCTCGACGATGAGCACCGCGCCCGCCCCCCGCGGGTAGGAGCAGGCGACCGCCGCCTCGGCGGCCTCGATGGCCAGCGCGTCCATCATCTCGATCGCGGCCGGCACGATGCCCGCTCCGATGATCGCCGACACCGCCCGGCCGCCCCGCTCGATGTCCTCGAACGCGGCCAGCACCGTGGTCACCGCCTCCGGCGCCCGGCTCAGCCGCACGGTGATCCTGGTGGCGATGCCCAGCGTGCCCTCCGAGCCGACGAACGCGCCGAGCAGGTCGTAGCCCGGGTCCATGCGGTCGAGGACGACCAGGTCGCCGTAGGGGGTGACGATCTCGCACGCCTCGACGTGGTTGACGGTGAAGCCGTACTTGAGGCAGTGGGCGCCGCCGGAGTTCTCCGCCACGTTGCCGCCGATCGAGCAGACCTGCTGGCTGGAGGGGTCGGGGGCGTAGTAGTAGCCCGCGTCGCGCACGGCCTCGGTGATCGCCAGGTTCGTCACGCCCGGCTCGACCACGGCCCTGCGGTTGGGCAGGTCGATCTCCAGGATCCGGCGCATCTTCGAGGTGACGATGAGCACACCGTCCTCGCGGGGGAGCGCGCCGCCGGACAGGCCCGTGCCCGACCCCCTGGCCACGAACGGCACCCCGAAGTCGTTGCACATCCGGACGACCCCGGCGACCTGCTCGGCCGTCGCGGGCAGCACGACCACGCCCGGCGTCGCCCGGTGGCTGGTCAGCCCGTCGCACTCGTAGGTGCGCAGGCGTACCGGATCGGTGATCACCGAGTCGGGAGGCAGCAGCGAGCGCAGCGCCGCCGTCAGCGTGTCGAGCACCAGTCACTCTCCAGATCCGTCACCTCTAGTGTGCGACTGTTTCCGCCGGTCTGGCCAGTTTTCGGAGGCAGTTTGGCTGGGTTTCGGGGGGTCCGCTTATTGGCTGGATTTCGCGGGGCCCGCTTATCGGCTGGATTTCGCGGGGTCCGCTTATGTCCGGCGCTGGCGCGCCGGACATAAGCGGAAATTTCAACATCTACGGCATCTGGGCGTACGCCGGCAGCGTCAGGAACTCGGCGAAGTCGTCGTCCAGCGCGACCTCCTTGAACAGCGCCGTCGCCTGCCCGAACAGCCGCTCGTCGTAGCCCGGCTCGGCCGAGATCCGGGCCAGCTCCTCGGCGATGATCCGCTCGACCAGCTCCTTGGTCACCTGCTCACCGGTGTCGGCCAGCGTGATGTCGTTGTGGATCCACTGCCAGATCTGCGAACGGGAGATCTCGGCCGTCGCGGCGTCCTCCATGAGGTTGTGGATCGCGACCGCGCCCAGCCCGCCCATCCAGGCGGCCAGGTAGCGCAGGGCCACGTCGACGTTGTTGCGCAGCCCTGTCTCGGTGATCTCGCCGGGCGTCTCGGAGACCGACAGCAGGTCGGCGGCCGAGACGCGGACGTCCTCGCGCAGCCGGTCGAGCTGGTTGGGCCGCGCCCCCAGGACGCCGTCGAACACCTCGCGGCACACCGGCACGAGGTCGGGGTGCGCCACCCAGGAGCCGTCGAACCCGTCGCCCGACTCGCGCGTCTTGTCCGCCCGCACCTTCTCCAGCGCCACCGCGTTGACCTCGGGGTCGCGCCGGGAGGGGATGAAGGCCGCCATCCCGCCGATGGCGTGCGCGCCGCGCTTGTGACACGTGCGCACCAGCAGCTCGGTGTAGGCCCGCATGAACGGCGCGGTCATCGTCACCGCGTTCCGCTCGGGCAGCAGGAACTCCCGCCCCCGCGTGCGGAACTTCTTGATCACGCTGAACAGGTAGTCCCAGCGGCCCGCGTTGAGCCCGGCCGAGTGGTCGCGCAGCTCGTAGAGGATCTCCTCCATCTCGAACGCCGCCGGATAGGTCTCGATGAGCACGGTCGCCCTGATGGTGCCGTACGGGATGCCCAGGAGCTCCTGGGCCCGGGTGAACACGTCGTTCCAGAGCCGCGCCTCCAGGTGCGACTCCATCTTCGGCAGGTAGAAGTACGGCCCCTTGCCCTTGTCCAGCTGACGCTGCGCGCAGTGGAAGAAGTAGAGCCCGAAGTCGAACAGCGACGCCGACACCGGCCGCCCGTCCACCTGGGCGTGCTTCTCGTCCAGGTGCCAGCCGCGCGGGCGCACCACGATCGTGGCCAGCTCGTCGTCGGGCCGCAGCGCGTACGTCTTGCCGCCGGTCTCGAAGTCGATCGCCCGGTCGAGCGCCTCGCGCAGGTTGAGCTGCCCGGACACGCAGTTCTCCCACAGGGGCGAGTTGGCGTCCTCGAAGTCGGCCAGCCACACCTTGGCGCCGGAGTTGAGCGCGTTGATCGTCATCTTCCTGTCGACCGGCCCGGTGATCTCGACACGGCGGTCCTCCAGGCCCGGGGCCGGCGGCGCGACCTGCCAGTCGCCCTCCCTGACCTCCTTGGTCTCCGGCAGGAAGTCGAGCGTCCCGCCGGCCGACAGCCCCGCCTGACGGGTCTGGCGGGCTTCGAGCAGCTCCAGTCGCCTGGCGCCGAACTCCCGCTGGAGAGCCGCCACGAAGCCGAGCGCCTCCGGCGTGAGGATCTCGTCGAACCGTTCGAGCATCGGGCCGGTGATCTCCATGTCCCCCTCTTTTCCGTAGAGTGGAAAACCGATTCTGGATTGTGGAAGTGAAGCTACTCCGCTCAGGGTTCCCGGGTCAAAGGCTGGGGTACCCCTGGGGCGTCTTCGGGGGCATCCCCGATGCGGAGGGGGTCATGCCCGCGAAAAGATCGGGGGCATGAAGACGATTGCTGTGGCGGGCGGGCTGCTGGCCGCCGCGCTGGTGCTGACGGGTTGCCGGATCGAGAGCTTCGGCGGTTCCACGAACCAGGACACCGTGTCCTACCAGGTGACGGACAAGGTTTCCAAGCTGCAGTTGAAGAGCGACGCCGGCGACACGGTGATCACCGAGACCGACGGCACCGCCGTCCGGGTCGTCGAGACGTTGCGCTGGCGGGGCGACGACAAGCCCAAGCCGCAGCACAAGGTCGAGGGCCAGGCGCTTTTCGTGACGTATGACTGCCCGTCCAACTGGGGGAACTGCAGCGTCGACTACAAGATCGAGATCCCCCGGGGGCTGGCCGTCGACCTCGACAGCGACTCGGGTGACATCACCTTGCGGGCGCTGAGCGGTCAGCTCGACGCGAAGCTCGACTCCGGCGACCTCGAAGGCTCCGGCATGACCGGCAAGAAGGTGTACGTCCAGGCCGACTCGGGCAACGTCGAGCTCAAGTACGCCAGCGCGCCGGACAGCGCGGAGCTGCGGGCCGACTCGGGCGACGTCGTCCTGAGGGTGCCCACGGGGTCCTACGACGTGAAGACCGACGTGGACTCCGGCGACGCCACCGTCTCGGTCAAGTCCGACCCGAGCTCCCCCCACAAGATCTCGCTGACCGCCAGTTCCGGCAACGTGACACTCTCGGCGGGATAACCAGGTGATGACGCCGGGGATGTCGTGCCACCATCGTGGGAAGACACCGAGGTGTCCAGACGTTCCCTCATAGAGATGACACGAATGCACGAATACACCGCGCTCGACGAGTTCGAGACCGGCGACATGGACCTCGAGGAGCGCCAGGCGCTGCGCCGCGTGGCGGGCCTCTCCACCGAACTCCAGGATGTCTCCGAGGTCGAGTACCGGCAGCTGCGGCTCGAGCGGGTCGTCCTCGTCGGTGTCTGGACCTCCGGAACCGCCGAAGACGCCGAGAACTCCCTGCTGGAGCTCAAGCTCCTGGCCGAGACCGCCGGGTCCGAGGTGCTCGAAGGGCTCATCCAGCGGCGCCAGAAGCCCGACCCGGCCACCTACATCGGCTCGGGCAAGGCCCTGGAGCTGCGCGACGTGGTCGAGTCGACCGGCGCCGACACCGTGATCTGCGACGGCGAGCTGACCCCCGGCCAGCTCCGCCAGCTGGAGGAGACGGTCAAGGTCAAGGTCATCGACCGTACGGCGCTGATCCTCGACATCTTCGCCCAGCACGCCAAGAGCCGTGAGGGCAAGGCCCAGGTCGAGCTGGCGCAGCTGCAGTACCTGCTGCCGCGGCTGCGAGGCTGGGGCGGCAACCTGTCCCGTCAGGTCGGCGGTCGCGCCGCGGGCGGCGTGGGCATCGGCGGCCGCGGCCCCGGTGAGACCAAGATCGAGCTCGACCGGCGCCGCATCCGCGACCGCATGTCCAAGCTGCGCCGCCAGATCAGCGGCATGTCCACCTCGCGCGAGACCATGCGCCACCGGCGCCAGCGGCGCGAGGTCCCGGCCGTGGCCATCGCGGGCTACACCAACGCGGGTAAGTCCTCGCTGCTCAACCGCATCACCGGTGCGGGCGTGCTGGTCGAGGACGCGCTGTTCGCCACGCTCGACCCGACCGTGCGCCGCGCCCGCACGCCGGAGGGCCGGCTGTTCACGATCGCCGACACCGTCGGCTTCGTGCGCCACCTGCCCCACCAGCTCGTCGAGGCGTTCCGGTCCACGCTGGAGGAGGTCGCCGACGCCGACCTGATCCTGCACGTCGTCGACGGCTCGCACCCCGACCCCGAGGGTCAGCTCGCGGCCGTCCGCGAGGTGTTCGCCGACATCGAGGGCGCCTCCGAGGTGCCCGAGGTCGTGGTGATCAACAAGGCCGACGCGGCCGACCAGGAGGTGCTCGACCGCATCGCCAGGCGCGAGCGCGACAGCATCGTGGTCTCCGCCCGCACCGGCAAGGGCGTCCCCGAGCTCATGCGGCTCATCGAGGAGCGGCTGCCGCGCCTCGACCACGAGGTCCACCTGCTGGTGCCCTACGACCGGGGCGACCTGGTCTCGCGGGCCCACAAGGAGGGCGAGGTGCTCTCCGTGGAACACGTCCAGGACGGCACCGTCCTGCACGCCCGCGTGCTGCCGAGCCTGTTCCAGGAGCTGGAGCGGGTAGGCAAGCCGGTCGAACGCGTCTCTTAGCGGGACGGCTGGGCAGCTCTCGCTCAAAGTAGCGCAGAGCTGCCCAAATAGTGCAGTGGTCCCGGAACCCTGGGGTTGCTAGGATGGCCAGACCTAACGTTGGTCTGGTTTTTTGGTTTCGGTTCTGGGTTTCGGATGATGACCTTGAGTGCGGCAGTCGTCAGCGGGGGCCAGGGGGGCAAGGCGTGGCTGGGTGACGGATGGGATGAGTGGTCTTTCTTCCGAATAACCCTGTACACCAAGCCCGGCTGTGAAATAACGTAACTGAACTGAAATCGCCGGGTCATGTCTCCGGCGATACGGTCACCGCACAACATCACGCGGATGAGAGCAGGAGACCCCCCATGTCGTCCGGACCCGGAGCGGACTCAGTGGGCGCGGCACAGGCCGTGCGCTGGGTGTTGCGCCTGCAGGGGGCGGTGGTGCGATGACCGTTCGGCTCTTGACCAACATCGGCCGCCTGTGGACGGGTAACGAGGTCCTCAGCAACGCGGCCATCCTCGTGCACAACGACCGCATCGCCTGGGTCGGGCGGGCGCCCGACCTCCCGCAGAGCGTGCCCGGCGTCGTCGACGACATCGTCGACGTCGATCACGTGGAGAACCTCGGCGGCGCGCTCGTCACGCCCGGCCTCATCGACGCCCACACGCATCCGGTCTACGCCGGCAACCGCTACGCCGAGCTGGCCATCCGCACCGGCGGCTCCAGCGCGGCCTCGATCACCGCGGCGGGCGGCGGCGTCGGCTCCACCGTCACCGTGACGCGCGGCACCGACCCCTGGACGTTGTGCAACGGCGTGCGCGAGCGGCTGCGGAGCTGGCTGCTCAGCGGCACCACCACCGTCGAGGCCAAGACCGGCTACCACCTCACCCGCGACGGCGAGCTGGCCGACGTGCGGCTCCTGCGCGAGCTGGAGAAGGAGCCGATGATGCCGCGGGTGCACGTCACCTTCCTCGCGGCGCACGTCGTGCCTCCCGAGTACTTCGGCCGTCAGCGCGAGTACGTCGAGGCCGTGGGCGCCTGGTGCGCCGACGCGGCGGCGGCCGGCGCCGACAGCGTCGACGTCTACTGCGACGAGGGCCACTTCACCACCGAGGAGTCCCGCTGGGTCCTCGCCTCGGGCCGCAACGTGGGGCTGCTCCCGCGCATCCACGCCGGCCTGTTCAGCCGTCGCGGCGCCGTGCAGCTGGCCGCCGAGCTCGGCTGCGCCTCCGCCGACGGTCTGCACCACATGTCCGACGAGGACATCGCGATCATGTCCCGCTACGGCGTGCCCGCGGTGGTCTGCCCGGCCACGGCGCTGCAGCGCGGCCACGTGCCGCCGGTCCGTCAGATGATCAAGCACGGCGTGCAGATCGCCCTCGGCAGCGACCACAACCCCGGCTACTGCGGCATCACCTCGATGTCGCTGGTCATCGCCATGGCGGTGTCGGCGTTCGGCATGAGCGTCAACGACGCGCTGCGCGCGGCCACGCTGGGCGGCGCGACCGTCCTCGGGGCGCCCGACCGCGGGGTGCTGGCTCCCGGGCGGCTGGCCGACATCGTCCAGTGGGACGCCGACCACGAAGGCGCCTTCGCCTGGTCCTTCGGGCTCAAGCCGCGCCGGGTCTGGCGGGGCGGCACGCCGGTCCAGTAAGCCCGGACTCGGGAACGGGTGGCTAATCTCGGGATATGCCGCCCTCTGTCGTCGTTGTCACCGATTCCACTGCTTACCTGCCCGCTGTGCCCGGTGTGACGGTGGTGCCGGTACAAGTGGTCGCCCGCGGCATCCCGCGCGACGAGGACACCTTCACCGGCGACCTGGCCACCGTCACCACCTCACGTCCGTCGCCCGCGCGCTTCGCGGCCTGCTACGACGAGCTGGCCGCCGCCGGCGCCACGGGCGTGGTCTCGATCCACCTGTCCGGCGAACTGTCCGGCACCGTCGAGTCCGCCCACGCGGCGGCCAAGGACGCGCCGGTGCCGGTGGAGGTGATCGACAGCCGGTCCATCGCGATGGGCCTGGGCTATCCCGTGCTGGCGGCGGCGCGCTCGGCCGCCGCAGGAGCCTCGTTGGGCGACGTGGCCGCCGCCGCCCGCCGCACCGCCGCCGTCACCCGGACCTTCTTCTACGTGGACACCCTGGAGTACCTGAGACGGAGCGGCCGCATCGGCGCCGCCACGTCGTTGTTCGGGTCGGCCCTCATGATCAAACCGCTGCTGCACATCGTGGACGGGCGCATCTCCCTGCTGGAGAAGGTGCGGACGTCGGGACGGGCGATCGCACGGCTGGAGGACCTGGCGGTGGAGGCGGCCGTGGAGCTGGACGGGGCCGGGGTGGCGGTGCAGCACATGGGGGCTCGGGGGCGGGCCGAGGCGTTGGGGGAGCGGTTGTCGAAGCGGGTGACGGGGGTTCGTGAGGTGCGGGTGGTGGAGGTGGGGGCGGTGATCGGGGCTCACGTGGGGCCGGGGATGCTGGGGGTGACTGTTACGGCGTACGAGGGGTGAATCGGCTTTTTCGGAGGGCCTTCCTCTGGTGGGTGCTGTGTTTTCCACGGGCATCTCGTGTCCTGGCTCCGTCGTCCCCAGAATTCGGTTCGGTGGCTCGGAGGTGGGGGTGGCATCCCTAGGTTCGTCGGCGTGCGATCTCAGGACCCGACGGCAGAGCGGACCATAGCCGAATCCAGGCTCCGGTCGATCACGAGTCCTGCCCGGCGGCCGCGTCCGGGACGACGCAACCGACATCCATACGGCGACGAGGCCCAGAACCTTCCGACCTCCCGACTCAGCACATCCCCACCACCCTCTGCGCCTACTTCTTCTGCGTCCGCCTCTTCCGCGAGCGCTTCTCCTGCGCTCGGTGCTCCTGTGCTCGGTGCTCCTGCGTTCGCGTCTTCCGGGCGGTGGGATGGGCGCGGGGTTGAGTCAGCTTCCGAGCTGTGGGGCGACCGTGGGGTTGCGCCTTTCTGCGAGCCGGGGAGTGAGGGCGGGGGTGAGCCTTCGTCCGAGCTGTGGGGTGAGCCTCGGCCTGAATCGGGGGGCGGGCGTTCGGCGGGGCCTCAGGCGATGTCGCAGCCTGAGCAGCAGGCAGAGCGGCAGGATGAGCCGCAGGAGAGCGTCCCCAGAGCCGAGCGTCGGGTTGGGCGTCGGAACGGGCCGGGGATCGAGCCTCAGGCCGCCACAGGAGCGCCCCCAGGCATCCCTCGGCGGATCACAGGCAGTCCCGCTCCCATGCCCCCGACCTTCCAAGCGTTCCGCGACGCCATCACCTCGGCCCAGCCGTCCAGCACCATCGACCTCAGCAAGCCCGGTCTGCGCGTGCTCGTCGCCGTCGGCGCCCTGGCCGTCGCGGTCGCCGTCTTCTTCGTCTGGCGCTCCCAGCCCACTCCGGAGCCCCTCCCGCCGCCACCCGCGACAACCCCTCCATCCCCGTCCCCGACCGCTGCCAAGGTGACCGTCCAGGTGGCGGGCAAGGTCCGCAACCCCGGCGTCTACCTGCTCCCGCAGGGCTCCCGCGTGACGGACGCGGTGACGGCGGCGGGCGGGCTCAAACACGGCGCCTCCACGGGCCCCCTCAACCTGGCCCGACGCCTGATCGACGGAGAGCAGATCATCGTAGGTGCCCCCTCTGCGGTCGTCGCCGCCGTACCTCCCGGATATTCCGGCTCGGACCCCGCCACAGCCATCCTCGACCTCAACGCCGCTACCCCCGACCAACTGGAAGAACTCCCGGGAGTGGGAGAGGTGCTGGCCGCCAGGATCGCCGAGTTCCGTACCGCCCACGGCGGCTTCACCAGCGTGGACCAGCTCCGCGAGGTGAGTGGCATCGGCCCGAGAAAGTATGAAGAAATCAAGCCGAAGGTCCGCGTCTGACATGCCGCCCTTCGACGCCCACTCGGCCCCCGGCCCTTCTGAAATCCCCATGCGCCCCGCCACCACCGTCCCTCTGAGTCTCGCCACCACCGATCCTCCGCGCCCTGCCGCCACCGACCCTCTGCGCCTCGCCACCGCAGACGGCGGCGAGCACAAGCGTTCCTGGACGCTGGTCCTCCCGGCGCTGTCCGCTTGGGCCAGCGCCCTGATCATGCTCGGCCAATCGCCCATGGTGGGGATGACGACAGCCGCCATCACCGCCCTTGTCGCAGGCGCCCTGACCTGGCGCACCCGCTCACCGTTCACCCGCTGGCCCCTCATCGGTTCGCTGATCAGCAGGTTCCTGCCTGCGTCGTTCGGATCCGTTCTGTCCGCCCTTCCACTGCTCCTGCCGTTCACGCGCCACCGTTCGCTACGTTCGTCGCCCCCTCCCTCAGGACGGATCCCTCCCGGTCGGCCTTCGCCCTTCTTGGGGGCTTGGCGAAACGTGGTGCTCGCGACCCTCATCTGCGCGGCGGCGGCCTCCGCGTCTGTCGCCTTCCGCGTCCAGGCGCTGACCACCGGCCCAGTGGCTGAACTCGCCGCCAGGAACGCGAACGTGACCGCTCAGATCGTCCTGTCCGACGACCCGAAGCGCAGGCCACGCAGAAGCGGCCACTTCAACCGGGACAGCTACGTGATCCCGGCCACTCTCAAGATCATCGAGTCGGCTACGCGGCAGAGAGGCAGTTCCACTGCCGGTCGGCCTGAGGAGAACCGTCCCGACGTCCCTGGAGGCAGTGACGGAGGTGTCGCGCAGGCATCCCCGCCACCGGAACGCCAGGCCGTCGACGTCCCCATCACGGTGTTCGCCGGCGGCAACGCCTGGAGCGCCCTGCTGCCGAGCCAACGCCTGCAGGTCACCGGCCGCCTGGCGCAACCAACGCCCGGCGACCTGGTGGCAGCCATCCTCCTGGTACGAGGCGAGCCCCGCATCCTGACACCACCTTCGTCCATGCACACCATGGCGGGCACCCTCAGAACCGGCCTCCGGACAGCCGCCGACCCTCTCCCGCCCGACCAGCGCGGCCTCCTGCCCGGCCTGGTCGTCGGAGACGTCTCCCGCATCGACCCTCAGGTGGCCGCCGACCTCAAAGAAGCGGGCCTGAGCCACCTGAACGCCGTAAGCGGGGCGAACCTCGCCATCGTCGCAGGCGCCGCCCTGGCGCTCTCCCGCCTGGTCGGCCTCTCCCTGCCGCTGAGAGCCGTCTTCGCGGCTGTCGCGATGCTCGCGTTCACCGTGGTGGCCAGGCCGTCCCCGAGCGTTCTGCGTGCCCTGCTGATGGGCCTGGCCGCCGCCCTCGCCCTGGGTACCGGGCGGGCGAAGGACGGCCTCGCCGCCCTCTCGGCAACCGTCCTCTTGCTGGTTCTGTTTGCGCCGGAACTGGCACGTTCGTACGGCTTCGCCCTATCGGTCGCGGCCACCGCCGGCATCCTCCTCCTCGCACCACGCTGGCGCGACAAACTCTCCACTCCACCACCGACGGAGACCGGCGACCGCGACGCGACCGAAGCGCCCACGACGACAGACCGGAAACCGGAGAAGGGAAGGGAACGCGGCAACGTACAGGGGCGTGCGGCAAGTGCATCTAAAGAGGCCGGCGACTGCCGCGCGACCTCTCCCCTCGAAGACGCGTCCACCGGTCGAGGACGTGCCGTCGCAAGGATGCGCCGCTTGCCGAGATGGCTGGCGGAGGCGCTGGCCGTGTCGGCTGCCGCGCAAGCGGCCGTGACCCCCGTCCTGGTGCTCATGTCGGGGCAGTTGACGTTGGTGGCGGTGCCCGCCAACCTGCTCGTGGCTCCCGCCGTGGCTCCCGCGACCCTGCTCGGTTTCGCCGCCGCCCTGGTGGCCCCGATCTGGCCGGACGCCGCCGGCATGCTGGTCATCCCGGCCGGATACGCGGTGGGCTGGATCGTCACCGTGGCTCGCTGGGCCGTGAACGTCCCTCTCGCCATCCTGCCCTGGCCGGGCGGCCTCCCCGGTCTGGGGCTCCTCGCCCTCGCCGTGGCCGTCGCGATCCCGGTACTCAGGCACCGCCGCTGGCGGACGACGGCGCTGCTGACGGCAGGTGCCGCTCTGGTCGCCGTGCTGGTGATCCGTCCGCTGGCGGGAGCCTGGCCGCCCAAAGGGTGGTTGATGGTGATGTGCGACGTCGGGCAGGGCGACGGGCTGGTGGTGGCGGCCGGACCTGGACGAGGCGTGGTCGTGGACACCGGCCCGGACCCGGTCGTGATGGATCGATGCCTGCGCAGGCTCGGAGTCGAGGACGTTCCCCTGCTCGTCCTGACCCACCCGCACGCCGACCACGTGGACGGACTGCCAGGCGTGCTCAGGAACCGACACGTGGGAGCCGTGATCGTCAGCCCTCGGCCGACGGCGGTGCAGTCCAGCGCGCGGATCTCGGCCGTACTGGCTCGACACCGGATTCCCGCAGGGAACGCGGAACCTGGCACACGATGGCGGTTCGGCCCGTCCGAGCTCACCGTCGTCGCCCCTGACCCGACGTCAGGCGGGAGCAACGGCCAAGGCGAAGGCAGTGTGATCAACAACTCCAGCGTCGTGATCCACGTACGCTGGCGCGCCGGTTCCGTCCTGCTCGCCGGAGACCTGGAGACCGAAGCACAAGACGATCTCGCACGCCACCTCGCCCTGCGTGCCGACATCCTCAAGACCCCGCACCACGGCTCGAATCGCCAGTCCCCGGCCTTCCTCGGCTCGCTGGGTGCACGGGCCGCCCTGATCAGCGTGGGCGCCGGCAACGACTACGGCCACCCGGCCACATCGACCCTCGCCCTCCTCCACCGCCTCGGCGCCGCCATCTACCGCACTGATCGATCGGGTGACCTGGCAGTAGTCGAACACGAAGGCAGCCTGGCCGTAGTCCCCCGTGGGCCATGAGGGCTCCGACGCCGAACGAGCGCGACCCAGGCCTATTGAGGCGGAAGGAGGCAGGAACTGGCACCGGCGGGTCGCACGAACGGATCAGGAAGTGGCCACCGGAGCCGTGGTCGAGGTTTATGAGCGGGTCACAGGCTGGTGACGTCTCACAGCTGGTGGCAAGCCGGTCTTCCGGACGGGGGTGACGGTGGGGTTCGGGCCGGTGCCTCTTCACGCCCGATGCCGAGCCGATCTCCTGGACGGGGATGCCAGCGGTTCTTGGGGCGGTGACCGTTCGCGCCTGGTGGCGAGCCGATCTTCCGGACGGGGATGTCAGCGGGGCGAGAGACGGTGTCTCTTCATGCCCAGTGAGGGTCTCTGGGCCGGTCGGAGGAGCCCGGGGCAGTAAGGCTCCCCGCCGACGCGGGCCGCTCGGACGGCTGCGGGGTGTTCTGTCGCATCAGAAGGCCGGCCCCTCAGATCCTCTGTGCGGTTGATGCAGCGTTCCTGCCGGGAGATCGGCTTGCCGCCGGCGTGGACAGTCACCGGCGGCCCGCTCCACAACCTCTCGGCAGTGGTTGCGCTGCTTGCAGAGGTCAGGGGCAGGTGTGACCATCAGCCGCCGTGAAAACGCGGCGCTCTGCGGCGGCCGCTTTTGGGAGGCCAGGGCCACTGGCGTCCGGCCAGGGCCACTGGCGTATGGCCAGGGGCCCTGGCTTTCGGGAGGCCATGGCCACTGAGGGTCGGGGTCGGCGGTGGTGGCACGGGCGGGCCTCGCGGCGCGGCGGCCCACGGCCGGTCGGGCGTGGGGCCGTTCGAGGGTGCCCGGATGGGATTGAGGGGTGCGGGCAGGGCGTCGCGAGTCGGCCCGCTGAGCCGAAAGCGGGGGCAGATTCACTTGGCATCGTTCATGTGCGGCATGCTACTGTCCTCTTATCATTCAGCTTATGAACGATTTCGGGAGAGAATAGTGATCGACCCCCGTACCGTGCAGATCGTCTTCGCCGACCTGCAGGACAGCATTGTCGCCCTGAGCAGCACGAACAGCCCCGACGTCATCAGGCGGTCGGCTGGCGTGCTCGGCACGGTCGCGCAGGCGCTGGACATCCCCTTCACCGTGTCGGTCGCCCCCAGGCCCGGTGGGCCCGGTGTCATCGCCGAACTTCCCGAGGCGTCCCCCTTCGTGCGCGGCGGACCGTGCTGCTGGGACGACCAGGCATGGCGCGAGGCGATCGCCACGGAGGACCGCAAGACGCTGGTCGTCTGTGGTGTGACCTCGGAGATCGTCGTCCTGCACACCGCGCTCGACGCCCTGGCTGACGGCTATGACGTGATCGTGCTGGTTGACGCGAGCGGCGGCATGTCGGAGCGCACGGAGAGCGCGGCCTTCCGCCAGATCGAAGCGGCGGGTGGCACTGTGACGTCCGTGGCGAGCTTCGTCACCAGCATGGTGCGTGACTTCACCACCCCCGTCGGCCGCGGCGTCATCACCGCACTGCACGGCCTGTCGGGCTAGCGATCAGGCCGCGCCCCTCGCCCTCAGGCCGCGCCCCTCGCCCTCCGGCTGTGGCCCCGCCGTCAGGCCGCGGTTCTCGCCGTCAGGCTGCGGCCTTCGCCGTCAGGTCGCGGGCCGAGGGCCGCGCGGTCAGACTCCGTCCTCAGTCCAGTCCTCCGTCCAGACCTCCCGGAAGAAGTTCCATGAAACTGGCGCCTCATCTGCACCGCCTCGGCAATGACGTCGTGGCATGCTATCTCGTCGACACCGCCGAGGGCATCACGCTCATCGACGCCGGGCTGCCTGGCCACTGGCGGGACCTGCAGCGCGAACTCCGTTCCATCGGCAAGTCCGTGGACGACATCCGGGGACTCGTCCTGACCCACGGCGACTCCGACCACCTCGGTTTCGCCGAACGCCTGCGCAGCGAGCACGGCGTGCCGGTGTTCGTGCACGCCGCCGACGCCGTTCGCGCCCGTACCGGGCAGAAACCCACGGTCGCGGTCGGGCCTGTGCGGCTTGGGCCGGCGTTCGGCTTCCTCGGGTACTCCATCCGCAAGAACGGCCTGCGCACCCGCCACGTCCGCGAAGTCACCGAGATCGGCGACGGCGACGTCCTGGACCTGCCCGGGAGCCCCGTGATCGTGGGCATGCCGGGGCACTCGCCCGGGAGTGTGGCGGTGCACGTCCCGCTCGCCGACGCCGTCTTCGTCGGGGACGCCCTGACCACCCGGCACGTCCTCACCGGGCGCGAAGGCCCCCAGCCGGCCCCCTTCACCGACGACCCGGCCGAAGCGCTCGTCTCCCTCGACCGGATCGCCCGGCTACCGGCGTCCTGGGTGCTTCCCGGCCATGGCGCCCCCTGGCGCACCTCACCGGCCCGAGTGGGGGAGGAGGTTCGGACGGCGTCGGCCGGCACCCGCGGATGAACCCGGCACCTGCTTCCCTCGGGTCCAGCACCTGCTTCCCTCAGGTCCGGTGCCCGGTGCCCGGTGCCCGGGTCCCTCGGGTCTGGCACCTGTCTCTTGGGCCCGGCGGCCTCCCTCGGGCCCGGCACTCGCATCCGTCGAGGCCGGTGGCGGCGTCAGCCGAGGCCGCGTGGCCCGGCGAGAGGAAGCCGAACGCCGGACCAGACGCACAGGCCCGACCGCAACCTTGGGCTTCTCTGGTGCGGGCTCGGACGGTGTCGGCGGCGTGCACGAACACCGGCACGCCGTGCTCGCGCGGATGGTGAACGGATGGTGGACGCCGCCAGGTCGCGCTCAGCCGGCCTAGTCGGTGATCGCGACGGCGTCCACCTCGAACAGCATGTCGGGCAGGGTGAGCGCGGCCACTCCTGCGAGCGTCTGAGTGGCGGCAGGTCCCCCAGATGTTGTGGACGGCCTTGAGAAGGATCTCCAGCCTGTCCTGGTCCTGGTCGTGGTCGACGGTCTGGGTGCGGATCTGCACCACGTGGCTGTGGTCGAGGCCGACCTCAGCCGGCGCCTTGCCCAGGTTCGCGAACGACTGCCTGACCTGCTCGGCGAAGTCCTCGGAGACGGCGTGGCCCTCGCGGTCGGAGGCGTACTGCTCGGTGACGAAGACGGTCTCTCCGGAGGCGCGGGCGATGTGGCTGTACCCATATCCGACCGGGTTGTGCAGAGTCTCGGGGTTGGCGATGCTATGTGACATTTGTCCGATCCCCTCCAGGCGGAAGAGCGTCCGCGTACAGGCGGACGGCCCGTCGCGCTACTTCGCGATCGCCTCGCGGACGGACGGCACGATCTCCTGGGCCCAGCGGGCCAGCGTGGTGAGGTCGGTGGCGCCGTGGCCGGCGGAGAAGAGGACGAAGCCCGAGGCGTCGTGCTCCAGCACCGCTTCGGTCAGCTCCTCGACCCACTGCCCGACCGAGCCGCCGATCCAGCGTCCGTCGTGGTCGCGGGTGGCGGGCAGCGGGCGGTCGGTGATGCGGCCCGGGAAGTTGTAGATCGTACGGATCTCGCGTGGGTCGCGGCCCACCGCGGCGGCCGCCTCGTCGATGATGGGCCGCGAGGCGCGATACCGCTCGCTGCGCCAGTCGGCCGCGTGGCCGGGGATCCAGCCGTCGGCCACCCTGCCCGTGGCGGCCAGGGATTTGGGCCCGTTCGAGCCGGTCCATACCGGGGGCGCGGCCACGGGGGCGGGCTCGATCCCGTGCACCCGGTAGTGGCGTCCCTCGTGGGTGACCGGTGCGCCGCCGCCCGACAGCTTCCGGATCAGGACGATCGCCTCCTCGAAGGCGTCCACGGCGTCGCCGGGGGTCTGCCGGGGCACGCCCATGTCGGCGATGCGGTCCCACAGCCCGCCCGCGCCCATGCCGAGCACGACGCGGCCGTTCGACAGCGCCGACAACGACGTCACCGTCCTGGCCAGCATGGGGGCGGGCCTGGTCGGCAGGTTGGTGACATTGGCCAGACCGGCGATGTGCCGCGTGCCGCCCAGCAGGAAGCCGATCGTGGCGTAGGCGTCCAGGCGCTCGCCGAGATAAGGATGGTCGGACAGCGAGAAGAGATCGAGCCCGTCCCGGTCGGCCTGCTGAACCATGCGCAACAGCTCGGGCAGGTCCTCGAAACCGGAATGCGCGCCGAAACCGAACACCACATCAGATGCAGACACAGTATTGCCTTTCATGCGTCACACGGAGAAAAAGAAGAGGTCACCAGGCGTACGCTTCTGGTGCGGATTTGGAGCCGTTGGGGGCCGGGCGGCGGGAACAACTCGTCCAGCCTGGTCAGGGTACTGTCGCGCCTGCCGTCCCCCTGGGCGAACCGGCGGTCGATGATCTGCTCGGTGCGGCCGTCGGCATAGACGTCGGCGGTGTCGAAGAAGTCGATGCCGTGCTCGTGGGCGCGATCCGTGATCGCGTGACTGTCTGGTTCGGACGTCTCCGCCCCGAGAATCATCGTGCCCACAGCCAACCGGGGACACCGACGGACCGGCTGCTCGGCGAAGCGGTTGCCGGACAGGCCCTCGCGCATCGCGGCTTCGGCGCCCGACGTCCGGGGGAACGCCGAGCCGCCGCGGCCCCAACGATCATCACAACCGTACGACTCGTCATCATGACTCCGGCCAAATGTAGTTCGTGCCCCGAACTATAGTCGTTCGCAACACGAACTGCAACGGTCGAGTACCAGGTTGTCGGTGCCGCATGGCATGCTGCCTGACATGGCGGGAACCGATCCAGCACTAGTCACCCTGGTCCTCGGCGACGAGGAGCTGCTTGCCGAGCGGGCGGTGGGCGCCGTCGTCGCGGCGGCGCGGGCCGGCGATCCCGGGGCCGAGGTGCATGATCTCGTCGGCGGAAAGGTCGCCACCGGCGAGCTGACCCAGCTGACCTCGCCCTCGCTCTTCGGCGACCGCTCGGTGGTCGTCATCCGCTCGGCGCAAGACCTGCCGAAGGACGTCATCACCGAGGTGGTGTCGTACACGAAGCAGCCCTCCGACGACACGGTTCTCGTGCTGGCGCACCCGGGTGGGGTGAAGGGGAAGGCGCTGGTCGACGGGGTGAAGAAGGCCGGGGCCCAGGTGGTGACGATCAACAAGGTCACCAAGCCCGGCGAGCGGCTGGAGTTCATCAAGGGAGAGGTCAAGCGGGCCGGGCGGAACATCGCGGGTGACGCGGCCCAGGCGTTGCTCGACGCGGTGGGCAACGACCTGCGGGAGCTGGCGGCGGCGTGCAGCCAGCTCGCGTTCGACACCGAGGACAAGACGATCAGCGCGGCGGCCGTGGCGCGCTATCACAAGGGCCGGGCCGAGGTCACCGGCTTCAACGTGGCCGACTCGGCGATCGAGGGGCGCCTGGCCGAGGCCCTGGAGCAGCTGCGCTGGGCTCTGGGCACCGGCGTCGCGCCGGTGCTGCTGGTGAGCGCGCTGGCCGGTGGGCTGAGGTCGCTGGCCAAGGTGGGGAGTGCCCCGCGCAACCTGCGCGGGGGGCAGCTCGCCGCCCATGTGGGGATGCCGCCCTGGAAGGTCGACCGGGTCAAGCGTCAGCTGAACGGCTGGGGGCCGGAGGGGTTGTCCCGGGCGATCCAGGCGGTGGCCACTGCGGACGAGCAGGTCAAGGGCGGCGGCGCGGACACGGCCTACGCCCTGGAGCATGCCGTGCAGGTGATCGTCGCCAGCCGTACGGGCCGGTAGCGAACACCCGCCCGGCGGCGACGCTCCTCAGGCCGGGCGTAGGGCGCGGAAGAACGTGGTGATGTCGGTCGCCAGCTGGGCCGGTTCCTCCAGGGCCATGAAGTGGCCGCCCCGGGCCGGGGTGTTCCAGTGGCGCAGGTCGGTCAGGGCGCGTTCGGCGAAGCTGCGGGGAAGGTTCGCCACGGAGGGCTCGTGGCTGAGGGTCACGGCGGACGGCACGGTGATCGGCGGCCGGGGCGGGTTGCTCGGCCAGTCGTAGTACGACTTGAACGAGGTGCCGATCGAGCCGGTGGCCCAGTAGAGGGTCAGCATGGTGAGCAGGGTGTCGCGGTCGAACCGGGACTCCAGGTCACCGTGGCAGTCGCTCCAGGCGCGCAGCTTGTCCACGATCCACGCGGCCAGTCCGGCCGGGGAGTCGAGCAGGGCGGCGGCGATCGTGTCCGGACGGGTCAGCATGATCTCGCTGTAGCCGCCGTCGCGCTCGTCGTAGGCCGCCTCGGCGTCCAGGAACGCCTGTTCGTCGGGGGTCAGCGGCGGGACGTCCAGGGACGCGGGGGCGGGCGGGTGGATGAGGTGGATCCCGGTCACCTGGTCCGGATAGAGGGCGCCGAGCCAGCCGACGGCCGCGCCGCCGATGTCGCCGCCGAAGGCCCCGTAGCGTTCGTGGCCCAGGACCTCGGTCATCAGCAGGTGCAGCATGCGGGCCATCGCGGGCCGGGTGAGGGGTTCGTCCGGCAGGCCGGAGTAGAGGAAGCCGGGCATCGACGGGATCACGACGTCGAAGGAGTCGCCGGGGTCGCCGCCGTACCGGGCGGGGTCGGCCAGGCGTGCCGCCAGGGGAAGCATCTCCATGAAGCTGCTCGGCCAGCCGTGGCAGAGCAGGACGGGCAGCGGCGCGCGGCCGGTCCCGGGGATGCGGACGAAGTGGAGGTCTCGTCCCTGGACGGGGGCTTTGCAGTGGTCCAGCTCGTTGAGGCGGGCTTCCTGGGCGCGGAAGTCGAAGCCGTCGGCCCAGTACGTCACCAGTTCCCGCAGGTAGGCCGGGTCGGTTCCGCCTTCCCAGGGGCGGTGGTCCAGCGAGCGGGTGAATCTGGCGTTGCGGAGACGGGTGCGCAGGTCGTCGAGTACGTCGTCGGGAACCTCTATGCGGAACGGCGTCACGGCCATGTGGTCTCCGAGGTCGGAAGTGTCATCCCAGCATGGGTATCACCGGACGCCCGCCCGCCTCAATGCAATTGATTGGGGTTCGTCTCCACGTAGAGCAGGAGCTGTTTGAGCAGGTTGTCCAGGGTGTCCTGGTCGTCGGGGGGGAGGGCGTTCACCATGGCCGCCTCCAGCACGGCCAGGACGGCCATGGCCTCCATCCAGAGGTCGTGACCCTTGGGCGTGAGCTCGATGTCCACGCGACGGCGGTCCTCGGTGCTGCGGACGCGGCGTACCAGACCTGCCTTCTCCAGCGTGTCGAGGCGGCCCGTCATGCCGGCGGGGGAGAGCAGCAGCTCGGCGGCCAGCTCGGTCGGGGTGGCGGTGCCGTTGTGGGCGGCGAGCCTGTGGAGCGTCTGGAACTCGAAGTCCTGGACGCCGGTCTGGGCCAGCGCGGCCGCCTTGGCGTGGCCGAGGTGCTTCACCAGCGACTGCATGCGGGTCACGATGCCCTCCACCCGCTCGTCGAAGGGCGCCTTGCCGCGCCAGCGGGCCAGATGACGATCGACGGAGTCCTCCACGGCACAGGATCATACGCCAACAAGTAATTTGTTGACGAATCATTCGCTGACGAAATACCTTCCTGGTCATGTCGTTTTCGTTGTTCGCCGGGCCCAGGAACCGGCTGCTGGCCGGACGCTGCATGTCCGCGCTGGCCACAGCCATGATCCCCACCACGCTGACCCTGGCCGTGCTGCGCGCCACGGGGTCGGGGGAGGCGCTGGGGCTGGTGCTGGCCTGCGAGATGGTGCCGTTGTTGTTGCTGCTGCCGGTCGGCGGCGTGCTGGCCGACCGCGTCCGGCCCGGACGGGTCGTGCTGCTCGCCGACCTCACGCGATGCCTGGCCCAGGGGCTCATGGCGGTCGAGCTGCTGGCCGGGGTGGCTCGGATTCCGGACCTCGCGGTGTTGTCGGCGGTCTCGGGGGCGGCGATCGCGTTCGGGAGTCCGGCCGTGCCGCGGCTGGTGGTGGCGGTGGTGCCGGGGCCGGACCGGTTGCGGGTGAACGCCCGGATCGGGGTGGTGACCAGCGTGTCGGCCGTCCTGGGCCCGGCGCTCGCGGGGACGCTCACGCTGGCCGCCGGGCCCGGGTGGGCCGCGGGGAGCACGGCGATGTTGTTCGCGTGCTCGGCGCTGACCCTCGGCGGGGTCCGTACGGCTGCCGGGGGCGCGGGGCGCGAGAAGGTCGCGGAGGAGCGGAATGCGGTCCCCGGCGGGCAGGCCGGTCGGCGGTGGGGGGTCGGGTTCGGGCGGGAGCTGGCCGAGGGGTTCGGGGAGGTCAGGAGGCGGCCGTGGTTCCTGGCCTGTGTGCTGTCGCACGGCGTGTGGCACTTCATGGCCGGGTTGTTCCTCACCCTGGGGCCGGTGGCGGCCGTGCAGCGGCTGGGAGGCGAGACCGGTTGGATGATCATCGTGCAGAGCGGCACGGTCGGGCTGCTGGCGGGGGTGCTGGTCGCGCCGCGGTTGCCGGTGCGCAGGCCGCTGGTCGCGGTTCAGGTGGGGGCCGCGCTCTATCTGCTGCCGATGGTGGCGTTGCCGGTGGCGGTGGGGTTCGGGCTGTCGGCCGTGGTGGTCGCGGTGGCGTACTTCGTGGCCATGGTGGGGCTCGGGGTGCTCAGCCCGTTGTGGGAGACGGTGGTGGCCGAGGAGATCCCGGAGGGAGCGTTGGGCCGGGTGCGTTCGTTCGACCAGCTCATCTCGTTCGCGGCGCGGCCGGTGGGGCTGGCCGTCGCGGCGCCGCTGGCGGGCCTGACCGGGATGGGGGTGCTGATGGTCACCGGTGGGGTGGTGGTCGCCGTCGTCAACCTCGCCGCCGTGGTGCGCTCGCCCAGGCCCGCGCCCGCTCCGCCCGCCGGTGAGCGGGCGGAGCGGGCAGAGGAGGGACGGGTCAGGTGAGGGAGGGTTCCCGGACGACGCCGTCGCTGATCTCCAGCACCCGGTCCGCCAGCGTGATCAGGTTGGGGTCGTGCGTGGCGACCAGCGCCGTCACCCCCTCGCTGCGCACCAGCGCGCGCAACAGCTCCATGATCTGCCGCCCGGTCTGCGAGTCGAGCTGCCCCGTCGGCTCGTCGGCCACCAGCAGCTTGGGCCGGTTGCCCAGGGAGCGGGCGATCGCCACCCGCTGCCGCTGCCCGCCCGACAGCTCGTACGGCCGCTGGTTCATGTGCTTGTCCAGCCCCACCAGCGCCAGCAGCAGCCGGACCCGCTCCTCCCGCTCGGCGGACGGCACGCGGGCCAGCCGCATCGGCACCCCCACGTTCTCGGCCGCCGACAGCACGGGGATCAGCCCGAACGACTGGAACACGAAGCCCACCACGTCCCGGCGCAGCGCCAGCAGGGCGTCCTCGGACATGGACGTGACCTCGTGCCCGGCGACGACGACCCGTCCGGCGTCCGGACGGTCCAGGCCGCCGATCTGGTTGAGCAGCGTGGTCTTGCCCGACCCCGAACGTCCGCGGACCGCCACCAGCTCGCCGGGGAACACCTCGAAGGACACCTCGCGCAGCGCGACGACCTCCTTGGGCCCGCTCCGGTAGACCTTGCGGACCCCCTCCACCACGACCAGGGGCTCATTGCTCATGGGAGGGCTCCTCTCGGGCGGGCCAGACGCCGATGTGGTCGGATTCGAGTTCGAGGCGCACCCGGCGTTCCATGTCCAGGGCGTTCATGAAGTCGCGGGGGAGCTGCAGGCGGCCCACCCGGTCCAGCACGGCGTACTCCTCGGCGACGATCTGCCCCTCGGCGCCCTCGCGCCGCAGCGTCTCGCTGCTGGTACGTCCGTCGCGGATGCCCACGGTGCGGTCCACCTGCTCCGACACCAGCGGGTCGTGGGTCACGATGACCACGGTCACGCCGAGCTCCCGGTTCGCCTTGCGCAGGGAGTCGAAGACCTGCTCGGACGTCTCGCTGTCCAGCTCGCCGGTGGGCTCGTCGGCCAGGATGAGCTGCGGCTCGTTGGCCAGGGCGACGGCGATGGCGACCCGCTGCTGCTCGCCGCCCGACATCTCGGGCGTGCGGCGGTCGGCGCAGTAGCCGACGCCGAGGAGCTCCAGCAGCTCGCCGGCGCGGGCGCGGCGCGCCCGGCCGCCGCCGGCCAGCTTCATGGGCAGCTCGACGTTCTCCCTGGCGGTCAGATACGGCAGCAGGTTGCGCGCGGTCTGCTGCCAGATGAAGCCCACCACGGACCGCCGGTAGCGCAGCCGGTCCTTGGCGGTCATCGCCAGCAGGTCGGTGCCCGCGACCCTGGCCACCCCCGCGGTCGGCACGTCGAGCCCCGACAGCACGTTGAGCAGCGTGGACTTGCCCGACCCGGACGCGCCGACGATGGCCACCAGCTCGCCCTTGTCGATCACCAGGTCGAGGCCCTGCAGGGCGACGACCTCGACGCCCTCGGTCTTGTAGATGCGCACCAGGTTGTCGCAGACGATGTGCGCGTCGGCGCCGAACGCGGTCTTCTCCCGCGTGGCCTTGGCTTCCAGCTCTGACAGGGTCGGGTTCATGTGAGGTCCCCCACTCGAAGGACGGCGCCGAGGCTGCGACGGCGGCTGATGGCGGTGTGCGTGTACGCGCCCAGCACGGCCACGACGGCCAGCCCGGCCGCCAGCGCGGTCGGCGTGATCAGGTCTAGGGAGTAGTCGCCGACGGGCAGGTCGCCGGCGTAGGAGGACAGGTCGACGCCGGGCCCGAGCGCCGCGGGCAGCCCGAGGCCGAGCAGCAGGCCGGCCAGGGCGGTCAGCAGGATCATCGGCATGATCTCCAGGACGGTGAGCCGCTGCGCCTGCCGGTCCGACAGGCCCAGCGTGCGCAGGAACGACAGCGCCCTGGCCCGGTCGGCCGCGCCGATCACCAGCGAGAGGATGACGGCGACCAGCGCGTACGCGGCCAGCGACACCGTGACCACGACCAGCGTGGTGCGCACGGTGCTGGTCAGCGGGTCGTCCTGGATGGCGGCCAGGGCCAGCGACTGGGACTCCACGGTGCTGAGCGGGACCAGCGGGCGCAGCTGGTCGAGCGCGGGGTTGCCGCGGATGAGCAGGGTGTTCACGGCGGGCCGCACGAGCGAGTTCATCGGCAGGATCATGAACTTGCCCTGGTTGTAGAAGCCGGGCACGGAGGTGATCACACCGCCCTCGGGGACCTTGAGCCGCGACTGCCAGCCGATCTCGTACGTGCCCCGTCCCTTGAGGTCGGGCGAGACGAAGGCGCCGCTCCCGGTGGGCACGCCGATCGGCGCCCCGGCCAGCAGCCGCCGCCACTCGGGCAGGTCCACGGCGATGGCCTCGGCGCGCTCGGCGCCGTACCCGACCTGGACCCGGCCGGTCTGCGCGAGCACGACCTGCTCGACGCCGGCGACCTTGCGCACCCGCTCGATCACGTCGGCCGGGATCTCGATCCGGGACGTGATCTTGACCGGCGCGCCCACCTGCTGCCAGGACGCCAGCCGCTGCGTGCCCACCAGCCCGTCGGAGATCACCGCGGCGAACACCGACACGCCGAGCGCGGGCAGCAGGATCAGCACCGGCAGCACCGACGCGGCGCGCGCCCTGGCCGCCCTGGTCAACCCCAGGAACGGCACGGCTCCGGGCCGCCGCGCGGTCAGCCGGACGAGCAGCCGCAACGGGTACGGGTAGCAGCGCAGGATGATCACCGCCGCGGCGAGCGTCAGCGCGATCGGCACCACCAGCAGGAACGGGTCGAACCCGGCCGAGGCGGCCAGCCCGCGGGTGCGCAGCAGGTACGCCCCGGCCAGCGCGAGCACCACGACCAGCACCTCCAGCGTGAGCCGGCGCGCGGACGGGCGGGCGGTGCTGACGTCCGCGCGCTGCTCGTGCAGCGGCACCCGGTGGGTGACCGCCAGCCCGGCGGCGGTGAACCCGACGGCGGCCAGCACCACCAGCAGCGGCCCGACGTGCACGATCGGCAGCACGGGCCCGGGGACGAGCCAGGACAGCGCGTACCCGGCCAGCCCTGAGGGCACGACGGCGAGCGCGGTCAGCGCCGCGCCGGTGCCCGCCACCTGCGCCAGCGACCCGCCACGCGCCCGCGTCAGCGCCAGCGTCTGGTCGAGCCGGCCGGAGAGCAGCTGCACCGCCAGCACGATCACGCCGACCGCGACCAGCAGCAGCCCGCCGAGCACCAGGTACATCACGGTCTGCGCGGTGGACTGGGCGGCCAGGAAGTCCGTCAGCAGCTTGGGCAGCGCGGTCAGCACCCGGTACGGGCTGTACGAGCCCGACGCCTGCAACCCGATCACCCGCTCGAACTCGCTGACGGCCGTCTGGAGGTCGGTCGTGGCCAGCGCGTCGGCCTCGTCCGGGGCGATGGGGAGCACCCAGTAGTAGGCCAGGTTGCGCCCGTCGCCGCTGAGCGCGGTCAGCCCGTCGTCGGACATGATCGTCGTGATGTGCTTCTCGAACTCCAGCTTGCCCGGCGGCAACATCCTGGTGACGGTCAGGATGTCGCTGTTGTGGCTCCAGTAACGGTCGTCGGCCTTCTTGGCCCTGAACGCGCCGACCAGCTTCACCGCCACGTAGTGGCTCTCGCCGAGCACCTTGACCTGGCCGATCTTCAGGTCCATCGCGGTCAGCGCGGACTCGACCAGGCCCACCTCGATCAGCGGGATCGTCTCGCCCTCGAACCGCATGGTCGAGGGCTTGCCCGGCGCCTGCCCCTGGACCCAGTCCACCCGCCGGTCGGCGTCGGACAGCCAGCCGAGGTTCATGAACATGGTGCCGCCCGAGCCGTGGATCGGGGTGACCACGGTCTTGGCGCTCATGTGACTGTCGCCCGTGCCGGCGGGCACCACCAGCGGCCGCAGCGCCGGGGGCAGGAGCTGACGCCAGCGCCGGTCCCTGGACTCGAACTGCTCGCGCTCGTGCAGGTCCTCTTCCTTCGACATCGACCCGACGGTCACGGTCAGGTCGGCCTGCTCGGCGGACGCGGTCCTGAGCGCCGCGCGCAGCGCCTGGTCGAACGACGACTGCATCGCCCTGGGCAGCCCCGCGACGAGCAGGCAGGCGCTCAGCGTCAGCACGAAGAGCACGGCCACCGCGCCCAGGTGCGTACGGGCCAGCAGCGGGATCCTCACTGTTCCTCCCGAATGCCGAGACCCTGCCTGCGCAGGTTGCGTGCCAGTCCGGCGACGATGGCGAGCAGCACGGCGGCCACTCCGGTGAGCATGGCGCCCGTGGCGCCCCACGGAATGTCGAGCACCACGCCGGGGGTGACCGCCGACGCCTGCCCGGTCAGCACGATGTGCGGCACCACGAGCATGCCCACGACCACGGCCAGCCCGGTCCCGGCCGCCAATGACAGCGCGATCACGAACGTCTGCTCGATCGCCAGCATCCCGAACATCTGCCGGGAGTTCACGCCGAGCGCCCGCAGGATCGCGAACTCGTTCATCCGCTCGCGGGCCGCGACCGCCGCGTTGACCAGGAAGCCGAGCGCCGCGAACACCAGCGCCGCGAGGAAGCCCAGCATCAGCGCGCCCTGGAGGCCGCTGGCCAGCGGGTCGTCCTGCATCTTGGCGGCCAGTGCGCGCTGGTCGATCGCGGTGACGTCCCATGCGGGACGGCTGGTGAGCGCGGCCGCCGCCCGGCCGTCCGGGGTGGCGAGCCACCACTCGGTGGCGGGCCTGGGCAGTTGCGCCGCCGCCAGATCCTGCGCCTGCATCGTCCCCCAGTCGGCCAGTACGGCGTGTTGCCCGGCGGTCGTCGTCGGCATCGTCTCCACGACGGCCACGACCTTGACGTCCATCACCCTGCGGTCGATGCTGGCCCGTCCCACCTGGCCGACGCCCAGCTTGAGCGACTCGGACAGGCCGGCGGTGAGCACCACGGGCAGCGGCCCCTGGACCGGCGGCGACCCGAAGACGGCCGTCGCGGGCTGCCGCCCGGCCGCCTTCACCGACACGGCGGGCGCGGTCACCGGCCGCCCGTCGGCGCTGATCCCGGTCACCGTCAGAGTCCCGCTGCCGGAGGCCGGTGCGCTCACGACCAGCCCGCGCAACGACAGCGGGTACATGATCTTCCCGCTCCGTCCCGCCAGCGCCGCGAGGTCCACGTCGAGGGTGTTCTCGCCCTTCTTCAGCACGCCCAGCGACACGTCGCGCCACACCCCGAGCGCGTCGGACAGGACCAGCCGCACCGGCAGGTCGGCGTCGGCCGTGGCGCGCAGGGTGAGCGCGGCCGGCTGTCCCGGCAGGTCCAGTTTGCCCGCCTGCGGCCCGGTCAGCGCCCGGGAGATCTCCGCGACGGGCCGGTCGGCCAGGTCGGGGCGGAGCTGGAACAGCGTGCCGAGCTTGGCCGCGTCGATCCCGATGAGGATGGCGTTCTCGCTGCTGACCTCGGTCTGGCCGCGGAAGACGGGCGAGGCGGCGGTCACGCCGGGCAGGGCGGTGAACGCCGTGCCGCGGCCCAGCGGGCCGAGCTCCGGGGCGTCCGGCGGGCCGGACAGGCGCAGGTCGGCGCCGGCCTGATGGCGGGCCTGGTCGAGCTGGGAACCACGCCAGGTGGCGGCGGTGGCCATGGACACGATGCCGATGGCGATGGCCATGGTGAGCAGCAGCGCGGGGCCGGCGTACTTGAGCGGGCGCCTGCTGACCTGCCACGCGCCGAGCGCCGGGGCGAGGGACGGGCGCCTGGAGGTGATCCGCTCGGCCACCGCGGAGATGCGCGGGACCAGCCGCAGGCCGAGCATGCCGCCGGTGAGCAGGGCCAGCGCGGGACCGGAGATGATCAGCGGGTCGATGCCGAGCCCGCCGCCCGCGGTCGTGGTGACCGGCGCGCCGTAGTGCTGGAGCTGCCAGATCGCGAGGCCGGCCACGACCAGCAGCGCGACGTCGGCGCCCGCGCGCTGGATCAGTCCGCGCCCGCCGCCGCGACCGCGCGCCGACTGCTCCTCCACGTACGTGCGCCGCGCGCCCGCCAGCGCGGGCAGCACCAGCAGCACCGCGGAGGCCACGGCCACGGCCACCGACACCAGGAACGTGCCCAGGCCGACCGAGGGGTCGAGCCGCACGCCCGACGCCTTGATCCAGGGCAGCCGGCTCACCAGCCCGAGCAGCGGCGGCCCGAGCAACGGCGCGACGATCGCGCACGGGAGCGCGACCAGCATCGCCTCGCCCCCGGCCAGCGCGGCCAGCCGCAGCGTGCCCGCGCCGCGTGAGCGCAGCAGCGCCACCTCCATGCGCCGGTGGTCGGCCAGCAGCCGCGCGGTGAGCATCAGCGCGTACGCCGCCAGCAGCAGCAGCTGCAGCACCGGGATCAGCATGGTCGAGCGGGCCACCAGCGAGGCGGTGTCGAGCTGGGTGAGCATCTCGGGCAGGCGGCTGGTGGTCACGCAGCTCGGGCAGTCGCCGGCCTTCAGGTGCGCGCCCACCTCGCCGACCGCCGCGGCCAGCGGGCGCAGCTGGGCCGGCGTCAGCGAGCGCAGGTCGGGCTCGGCGGTCCAGGTGGCGTTCACGTTGGTGGCGAAGCGGCCGATGAACGTCTCGCGCGAGACCATCAGCGGCCCGTACGTGGTGAAGTCGCCGCGTTCGACGCCCCTGCTGAGCAGCGTCTCCCCGGTCCAGCGCTCGCCGAAGGGGTCGTCGAGCTGGAACACGCCGGTGATGCGCACCTGGACGGGCTCCGGCGACAACCGCCCCACGGTGGTCAGCTCCTGGCCGACCTTGAACCCGGCCGCCGAGGCCGCCGACAGCGAGACCGCCGCCTCCACCCGGCCGTCGGCGGCCTTGGGCCAGGCGCCGGAGACGAGCTTGGCGTGCTGGTCGAGGCCGTCGTAGCTGCCGAACCTGAGCAGCTCGGGCCGCTCCTGCTGCTCCTGGCCGGGCATGGCGTAGGAGTCGGAGCGGAAGCTCGTGGTGAGCGCCGGCGCCTTGGTGTACGCCTTGGCCAGCTCGGCGCGCACCGCCCGGTCGTAGACGGGGAACGTCTTGTCCGTGACCGGCGCGCTGATCGTCGCGGACGTCTGGCGCAGGGAGGCGGTCTCCATCGTCCTGCGCACGCCGGCGTCGGCGATGGAGGAGGCGTACATGGTGAGCGCCACCAGCGTGGTGGTGGCGAGCAGGATCGAGCCGAACGCGGCCAGGAGGAGCAAAGGCTCGCTGAACGCCCGTTTGACGACCAACGGCCCCCGCATGTGTCCCCCTTCGTCCGTTTAGGTGAACCCTCACGGAGAGGGCGGACGGGAGGCAAGGTGATCTTGTTAACGGATGCTCAGCCGATACTCGGCGGCGATGCCGATGTGATATCGAAACTGTGACAAGAAGTGCACAAAACCAAGAACGCCGCACCCCGGGAAGGAGTGCGGCGTCAGCGCTCGCCCGGGTGTCGCCGGGCGGCAGGAGCTTACTTGGCGGCCAGAGCGGCAGCCTGCTTGGCGATCGCCGACTTGCGGTTGGCGGCCTGGTTCTTGTGGATGACGCCCTTGCTGACGGCCTTGTCGAGCTGGCGGGCGGCGACGCGCTGCAGCGCCGCGGCCTGCTCGACGTCGCCCTGCTCGGCGGCCTCGCGGAACTTGCGGACGGCCGTCTTCAGAGAGGACTTGACCGCCTTGTTGCGCAGACGCGCCTTCTCGTTCTGCTTGTTGCGCTTGATCTGGGACTTGATGTTCGCCACGAAGAAGCCTCGGTGAAAGTCTAAGGATGGATGGGGCGCGCGGGCTCGATGAGAGGGCGCGCCACACGCAAGTGAACAGGGTACCAATAACCCAGGTGGCTGCTCAAATCAACGCCCCGGGTGTTCTCAGTTTAGGCCAGCCAGCGGGTCATGTACTCCTTCCAGTCCTCTTCGGTGGCGGCGAAGTCGACGTACAGGGCCAGGCCGAAGCGTTCGCGGCGGCCGTGGTCGGACAGGGCCAGCCGGGCGCCCTCGGCGGCCATCGCCACGCTCTCGGCGGCGTCCAGCCAGGGCAGGCCGTGGTCGTGGTAGGCGGGGGCGCCGACGAACAGGGACTTGCCCTCCGGGACGAGGTCGAGGGCGAGCGCGGCCTGCCTGGCGACGTAACCGCCGTAGAGGGACTGGGCGGGCGCCCCCGAGTCGTACGTCATGATCGCGACCTGGTCCACCCGGTTCACGACCTCCTGGAAGTAGCCCTGCGACCAGTATTTGTCGTGGCCCAGGACGAGCCTGCCCGCCGGGCGCATGAGGGGATAGGGCTCGATCTGCGGGGTCGAGGTGGACAGCAGCTTCGTGTGTGTCCTCGTCCGGTCCAGCAGGTCGAGGAAATTCGTGTCGCCGTCGCCGATCGGCTCGAAGTTGTAGTGGACGCCGTCGTAGCCCGCCTTCATGACGGCGGCCACGCCGGCCAGGACGTTCGTGCGGGACCGGGCGTCGTCGAGGTCGAGGCCGTTCTTGACGGACTGGCCCAGCCAGGCGGAGACGCGGACGCCGGGCAGGTGCCGATGCATCCATGTCACGAAATCTGCGGCCTTGGGGTACTTGGCGGGATCAAGGCGGCCGTCCCACTCGAACGGGCCGGAATGGACGTACACGTCCTTGATTCCGGTGGTGCGCAGACGGACGGCGAGTTGTTCCACGTCCCGCTCCGTACGGCGGCCGTCGACCCAGGCGTGGCCGAGCCAGAGGGCGTCGTTGCCGGTGCTCTTCGCCCAGGCCGCCGGGGCACCGGTAAACTGGAGACGGAGCGCGACGGCGAGCAGGCCGGCCAGCGCCACCACGACGGCCAAGGCCAGCGCGACCAGGCGCAGGCCGCGGCGGACGACGGTCCGGATAATCATCTGGGCATGTCACCCTGAAAGACGCTTGACCTCAACCCTGTCGAAACGGACTTCGGTGCGCACTCAGCCTGGCCAGACCGACCCCGCGTTGATCCGCAACTTCTGCATCATCGCGCACATCGACCATGGCAAATCGACCCTTGCCGACCGGATGCTGCAGATCACCGGCGTGGTCGACGACCGCTCCATGCGCGCCCAGTACCTCGACCGGATGGACATCGAGCGCGAACGCGGCATCACGATCAAGTCGCAGGCCGTGCGGCTGCCCTGGGACGGCCACGTCCTCAACATGATCGACACCCCCGGGCACGTCGACTTCACCTACGAGGTGTCCCGGTCGCTGCAGGCGTGCGAGGGCGCGATCCTGCTGGTCGACGCCGCGCAGGGCATCGAGGCGCAGACCCTGGCCAACCTCTACCTGGCCATGAACGCCGACCTGCACATCATCCCGGTGCTCAACAAGATCGACCTGCCCGCGGCCCAGCCGGAGAAGTTCGCCGAGGAGCTGGCCGGCCTGATCGGCTGCGATCCCTCCGACGTGCTCAAGGTGTCGGGCAAGACCGGCGTGGGCGTGCGCGAGCTGCTCGACCACGTGGTGGCGACCGTCCCGGCGCCCGTGGGCCAGGCCGACGCCGCCGCGCGGGCGCTGATCTTCGACTCCGTCTACGACACCTACCGCGGCGTCGTGACGTACGTCAGGGTCATCGACGGCCATCTGAGCAAGCGCGAGCGCATCCTCATGATGTCCACCAACGCCACGCACGAGACGCTGGAGATCGGCGTCATCTCGCCCGAGCCCAAGCCCGCCGAGCGCGGCCTCGGCGTCGGCGAGGTGGGCTACCTGATCACCGGCGTGAAGGACGTGCGCCAGTCGCGCGTGGGTGACACCGTCACCTCCTCGGTCAAGCCCGCCAAGGAGATGCTGGCCGGCTACGAGCACCCCAAGCCGATGGTGTTCTCCGGGCTCTACCCGATCGACGGCGACGAGTACCCCGAGCTGCGCGAGGCGCTCGACAAGCTCCAGCTCAACGACGCCGCGCTGATCTACGAGCCGGAGACCTCGGCCGCGCTCGGCTTCGGCTTCCGCGTCGGCTTCCTCGGCCTGCTGCACATGGAGATCGTGCGCGAGCGCCTGGAGCGCGAGTTCGGCCTGTCGCTGATCTCCACCGCGCCCAACGTGGTCTACCGCGTGGTCATGGAGGACGGCAAGGAGCTCACGGTCACCAACCCGTCCGAGTTCCCGACGGGCGGCAAGATCGCGCAGGTCTTCGAGCCGGTCACCAAGTCCACGATCCTGGCGCCGGCCGAGTTCATCGGCGCGATCATGGAGATCTGCCAGGGGCGGCGCGGCCAGCTCCTCGGCATGGACTACCTGTCCGAGGACCGCGTAGAGATCCGCTACACGCTGCCGCTCGGCGAGATCATCTTCGACTTCTTCGACCAGCTCAAGTCGCGCACCCGCGGCTACGCCTCGCTCGACTACGAGCCCGCCGGCGAGCAGGAGGCCGAGCTGGTCAAGGTCGACATCCTGCTGCAGGGCGAGGCCGTCGACGCCTTCAGCGCGATCGTCCACAAGGACAAGGCCTACTCCTACGGCGTCGACATGGCCAAGAAGCTGCGCGAGCTGATCCCGCGGCAGCAGTTCGAGGTGCCGATCCAGGCCGCCATCGGCGCCCGGGTCATCGCCCGCGAGAACATCCGGGCCATCCGCAAGGACGTCCTGGCCAAGTGTTACGGCGGTGACATCTCCCGTAAGCGCAAGCTGCTGGAGAAGCAGAAGGAAGGCAAGAAGCGGATGAAGATGGTCGGCCGCGTCGAGGTGCCCCAGGAGGCCTTCGTCGCCGCGCTGTCCACCGACTCCGGCGCCGCCGCCGACAAGGGCAAGAAGTAGCCGCTACAGGCCCAGCACGGCGGGCGTTCGCGCGAGCGCCCGCCAGTGCGTGCCCGGGTCGGGGAGCAGGCGGCGGGCCCGCAGGTCCATCAGGCCGCCGACGCCGGTCAGCTCGGCGGCCAGCTCGCCGTCCGCGCCCCTGAACTCCTGCCTGATCCGGAACGTCTTCCCCGCGCCCCACTCGAACGCGCAGGTCACCTCCACCTCGTCGCCGGCGCGCAGCTCGCGGTGGAAGCGGATGGTGTTCTCCAGCGTCACCGGGCCGACGCCGGCCTCCCGCAGGTCGTCGATCGAGATGCCGGCCGCGCGCAGGCACTCCCAGCGGGCGTGGTCGCCGTACTGGTGGTAGACCACGTTGTTGAGGTGGCCCTGGGTGTCGAGCTCGTAGCCGCGTACGGCGATGCGGACCGAGAAGGTCATGATCGTTCCTCCAGCCAGGCGTGCGATTTGGCGGTGAGGTAGCGCAGGCCGTCGTCGCCGAGCTCCACCCAGTCGCCGCGGGCCCAGCCGCCCGTGGTCTGGGGGGCGAAGCCGTGCCGCTGGAACAGCGCCGACGCCTCCTTCTGGGTGAGACCGCGGCGGCCCCACTCCGCGATGACCCGGGCCGTGCGCTCGGCCTCGCCCGGCTCCTCGTCGCCCAGGGCGGCGGCCAGCTCCTCCAGGCCGCGCGCCATCAGACGCAGCGAGGCCTGCACGCGGGCGATGTCCATCGGCGCTCCCTCATCGCTCTTCGATTGCTACCGATAGCCTAGCGATGGCGGCGGATACCCTGAAAGGGTGGAAGTGGTGCGTACGGAACGAATGGTCCTCTCCCGGATCCGCCCGGAGGACCTCGAAGCCGTGCACGAGATCCACTCCGACCCGCGCACGAACGTCTACAGCTCCGCCGGGCCCACCGTCGACCTGGAGGCCAGCCGGGTCATGCTCGACCTGTGGCTGGCCGACTGGGCGGACCGGGGGATCGGCTACTGGGCCGCCCGGCTGACCGAGGGCTCACAGGTGCTGGGCGTCGGCGGCCTGCGGCACGCGGCCCTGGACGGTGAGGACGTGCTCCACCTGTACTACCGTTTCCGCCCCACCGCCTGGGGCCACGGGTACGCGGTCGAGCTCGCCAGGGCGGCCCTGCGCGTCGGGCGCGACCTGGGCACCGTGGTGGCCCTGATCGGGGACGGCAACGAGCCGTCCCGCCGGGTGGCGGAGAAGGCGGGCCTGCACAGGCAGCGCACGATCCCGTACGGCGGCGTGCCGAGCGACGTCTACGTCGCCTGACCGCCGAGAGCGGTCGCCCGGCCGCTCTGAGCCGGGTCGCGTGAGCCGTCGCCTGGCCGCTCAGGGGCGGGCACGCCGGCCCGGACGGGGCCGCACCAGGACGCCCGCCAGCGCCACCAGGCCGGCCACCGCCTGGGCCGCCAGGAACCCGCCCGGCGCGGCCGGCCCGGTGGCCAGGGCGACCACCGCGGGCAGGCAGCCGAGCAGCGCCAGGTCGGCGCCTGTCGCCGCCCACAACACCGGGCCGGTCGGGACCGCGCCGCCGGGGGTGTCGATGACCGGCATCGAATGGTCGACCGGCCCCCTCCTGGCCACCCGCAGCGCGCCGGCCGCGAGCGCGGGCGCGCTGAGCAGCCCGAACACCCAGATGCCGGACGGAAGCCCGCCCACCGCCACGACGCCGGCCAGGGCCAGGGCCGCCCACACGCCGCCCAGCAGGCCGGGCAGCAGCGCCCGCGCCGCCAGCGCCGGACGCCGGCCCACGCCGGTCAGCCGGGCCAGGGCGGGGTTGTCGGCGTCCCGGCGCGCCCCGGACGTGCCGGACGCCGCCACCGCCAGCGCCCCGCCGAGCACGACCAGCCCGAGAGCCGCCGGAGCGGCGCCCGCCTGGGCGAACACGGCGGGCAACGCCGCGCTCGCGGCAGTGGCCGCCAGCCGCCAGGGCCGGCGGCCGAGCCGCACCCAGTCCTGCCAGGCCAGCGCGAGCGGCGCGGGCAGCCCCGGCCACGGCCGCGAGGCGAGCTTCCTGGCCCGCCAGTGGTTGTCCTCGGCGATCCAGGTCAGCGCGCCGGGATCGAGGGTGACGGCGGCACTGGTGACGTGCCCGGCCCGGGTGGAGGCGGTCAGCAGCAGACGGGTGGGGATGGCGGCCAGCGACCCCCACGCCCGGCGGGCCAGGACGGCGGCGAGCGCGGCCATGGCCGACGCCGTGGCGGCCAGCGCGGGCAGGGGCGCGTTCGCGGCGGCCGCGAGCGCCGTACGGGCCTGCCCGCTGACGGCGACCACGGCCAGCACCAGGAGCGCGACCAGCACGCCGGTCAGCCACAGGTTCCAGGTCGGGGAGGACTGGGCGAGCATCGCCAGCGCCATGCCCGCCACGCTCGCCGCCGTCGCCACCGCCAGGGCGGCCAGCAGCCGCCACACCAGCGCGCCGGGCGCGCCGAGCGCCGCCAGCAGCCCGAGCCCGAGCAGCAGCCCCGCCACCAGCGCGACGACCATGAGCACCCGCCCGGAACGCCCGAGCAGCCGCCGCCGGTCCAGCGGCGAGGTCAGCAACCAGGACGCCTCCGCCGCCGGCACCATCACCGGCCCGGCCGCCCGCGCCAGCGCCAGGCAGCCCGCGAACCCCAGCAGCACCAGGGCGACCCCCGCGCCCATCCGTCCCGGCTCGACCGCCCCGCCCAGGCCGGAGACCACCGAGGACAGCGGCTGCCCGACGACGGCGAGCAGCATGCACAGGCCGAACAGGCTGACGTAACGATCGATCAGCCCGGCCGGGGCACGCCCGCGCGCCCGGACGAACGCCCGCACCGACCGCACGCTCACCTCGCCCGCGCTCACCGCCCGCCCGCCTTCCCCGTCAGGCCGGTCTCCCGGACGACGGCGTCGTGGCCGCTCATGCGGGCACCCCGGCGGGGGAGACCCGGCGGGCGGCGTCGGCCAGGGCCTGGTCGTGGGTGGCCATCACCACGGTGCCGCCCTCGTCGGCGTACTCCTCCAGCAGTTCCCCGAGCCGGACGCGGAAGGCCGCGTCGAGGCCGCGTTCGGGCTCGTCGAGCAGCAGCAGCGTGCTCGGCCTGAGCAGCGTGGCGGCCAGGCAGAGGCGCTGGCGCTGGCCGGTGGACAGGTTGAGCGGCGGCGCGTCGGCCCGCTCGGTCAGCGCGAACTCCTCCAGCGCCGAGTCCACCGTCATGCGCGCCTCGGCGTACACGGCGCCCATGAGCTCCAGGTGCTCGCGCGCCGTCAGCCCCGGGTACCAGGCGGGCTCGTCGCCGAGCAGCGCAACGCGGCGCCAGAAGGGCGCGTCGTCGGCGGGCTCGGCGCCGAACACGCGGATCTCGCCGGAGGTGGCGGGCTGGAGGCCGGCCAGGCAGCGCAGCAACGTGGACTTGCCCGATCCGTTGGGCCCGACGACCGCCACGACCTCACCCGGCTCGACGGCCAGGTCGAGGCTCCGGAGCACGGGATTGCCCCCGAGCTCGACGGACAGGTCCGCGACTTCGATGATCAAATCGCTCACCGTTCGAGCGTAGCCACCCCACCGGCCGCCCGCGCGATCGGTCTCCAGGGCCTTCCGGGCCTTGCCCCCGCCTTCCCGCGGCCTTCCCGCGGCCTTCTCGGGCCCTTCCCGGGGCCATCCCGGGGCGGGAGAGCCGATTCTGTCGGTGCCGGTCGCTACCTTTGCTGTTCCCGAACACCAGTGCTACTGGAGGGTGACGTGATTGCTTCTGAGCGATTCGAGCGTGCCGCTGTGCTGGGGGTGGCCGTGGCGGAGGAGACCAGGCGGCTGCTGCGGCTTCACCTGAGACCCGCCGAGGTGGGCGGCGACGGCAGGGTGGTGGTCGACGTGCCCTATCCCGACGCGGCGGTGGTGGCGGCGCTGCTCGACGTCGCGGCCGAGTGTTTCGGCGAACGTGGCGGCTCGGTCGAGGAGACCAGGCAGGCGGCCCTGGAGACCCTGTTACAGCTGGCCGAGTTCGACGCCGAGTCCCAGCTCGCCCGGGTGCCGCCGGAGCCCGACGACAGTCGCGGGTGACGGCTCGGCGAACAGGCCGAATAATCACATGTCCGTTCTTCTCCATTGATAGGGTGAGAAAGGCGGAAAAATCGGTGCGTCGCGGGCCCATCCGTCCGCTACCGTCGCGGCATGCGCATCCTCTCCGTCAACGTCGGGCTGTCGCGCGACGCGGAATGGGCCGGCAAGCTCGGCCGTACGGCGATCGACAAGCGGGCCGTGCCCCATCGGGTGGAGGTGCTGCGCAACGGCCTGGCCGGCGACGAGCGGGCCGACACGCCCAACCACGGCGCCCCCGCCCACGCCGTCTACGCCTACGCCCGCGAGGACTACGACTGGTGGCAGGGCGAGCTCGGCCGCGACCTGCGCGACGGCCGCTTCGGGGAGAACCTGACCACCGCGGGCCTCGACGTCAACGGCGCCCTCGTGGGCGAGCGGTGGCGCGTCGGCAGCGCCCTGCTGGAGGTCACCGGCCCGCGCATCCCCTGCGTGGTGTTCCGCAACTGGATGGACGAGCCGGGCTGGCTCAAGCGCTTCACTCGTGCCGCGCGGCCAGGCGCCTACCTGGCCGTGGTCGAACTGGGCGAGCTGGGCGCGGGGGACGAGGTGGAGATCGTCTCGCGCCCGGAGACCGGGATGACCGTGGCGGACGCCTTCCGCGCCCGCCACGGCGACGCCGACGCGCTGGCCCGGGTGCTCGCGGTCCCCGGCCACGCCCCGGAATGGGACGAGCTGGCCGCGCGCGCGGGCCGGGCGAGCGGCTAGAGCCCGCCCACCCGGCCGGCCGTCCGTCTAGCGCAGGACGGCGTACAGGGCCGAGGTGAGGGAGGCGCGGGCGTCGTCCTGGTCGATCGACCACATCATCGAGCCGCCCAGGCCCTTGAGCCGGATGTAGGCCGCCTTCTCCAGCAGCGACGCCGGGTCGTCGTAGGACCAGAACTCGTTGCCGTCGTAGAGCCACATCGCGCCGGTGCGCACGTCCCGGTAGCGCTTGCCGGGCTTGGCCGCCAGGTCCTTGTAGTCCTCGCTGCCCGGCCCCCACTTGCCGGCGGCCGGTCCGGTCGCGGGCTGCCAGAGGCCGTCGCCGCCGCCGGTCACGCCGGTCCAGCCCTGCCCGTACGCGGGCACACCCACGACGATCTTGCGGCCGGGCGCGCCGCGCGACAGGTAGTCGCGCACGGTCTGGTCCACGCTGTACCTGACGGGGTTGGGGTCGCGCCGGTCGTTGAACAGGTTCCCGTTGTGCCCGGTCCGCGACTCCCAGGTGCCGTGCAGGTCGTACCCCTGGACGGTGGCGAAGTCGAGCGACCGGAACACGCGGCGCACCTCGAACCCGGCGTCGATCTTCGCGGCGGCGGCCGGGAGGAAGGCGGTGAGCTGGGAGCTCGCCGAGAAGGCCCGGAGCTGGGCGCGCAGTTCCTCGACGAAGAGGGTGAAGTTGCGCCGGTCCTCGGGCCTGATCACGTTCCCGTCGTTGCCCGCCGAGCCCGGCCACTCCCAGTCCAGGTCGACGCCGTCGAACACGCCGGCGCCCGCGCCGGGCTCCAGGCCCGGCAGGTTGCCGCGCAGCCACAGGTCGACGCACGACCGGGCCAGCGCGGACCGCGATTCGGCGGTGAGCACGGCGTCGGAGAAGTACTTGGACCCGGTCCAGCCGCCGAGCGAGATCAGCACCTTGAGGCCGGGGTGCTTGGCCTTGAGCTTGCGCAGCTGGTTGAGGTTGCCGTTGAGCGCCTGGCCCGGCTGGTCGGCGACGCCGTCCACGCTCTGCTCGGCCGGCACCGGGCGCTGCCAGTCGGCCCAGGGGTCGGCCGAGTAGCAGGAGCCTTCGGCGTTGACGAAGCCGAAGGCGTAGTTGAGATGGGTGAGCTTGGCGGCGGCGCCGCTGGTGTCCACGTCCTTGACGTGGTAGTTGCGCCCGTACACGCCCCACTGGATGAAGTAGGCGACCCGCTTGAATCCGGGATGGGCCTCGGCGGGCGCGGACACCGCCGTGAGCCCGAGTAAGAGCGAGAGTGCGAGGAGGATCTTCTTCACGGGCGCTCCTGGGGGGTGAATTTATAAGAAACTTTCCTATAAGTTGACGCGATCGTAGAACCGTCACCCCGTGCCGTCAACGACGCGCGACACCTCCTCGGCGCTGGAGAACAGCCGCCACGCGCGCGCCGGGTCGCCGAACAGCGACAGCACCAGATCGGCCACCTCCTGCCTGGTCGCGGCGGCGGCGAGCAGGGCGAGGACGTGCTCGGCCGGCGGCCGCAGGAAGGCGTTCGTCCACGCGACGACCGGCTCGGCCGCCACCCACATGCGCCGGGCCGTCTCCCGCGCGAACGCCGCGTCGTAAGGGCCGCCCGCCGCGATGGCCTCGGCCACGATCCAGGCGCAGGCCGAGCCCAGGTTCGCGCCCTGCCCGGTGATCGGGTCGTTGGTGACCCAGGCGTCGCCGATCGCCAGCGCCACGCCGCCGCCGGGCAGCTCGGCCACCGCCTCGCGCACGACCGGCGTGATCGCGCCCTGCAACAGGTCCTCCGGCCCGAGCAGCTCGAACGCGGCCGCATCGATCAGCTCGGCCAGGCGCGGCGCGTGCTCGGGCAGCAGGGCGAGCAAGGTCTTGCAGAACTCGTCGGCGGGCACCCGGGCCAGCACGTCGAGCGGCCCGCCGGGGATCGCCTCGACCAGGACGCCGCCATGCACGCCCGACCGCGTCATCATCGCCATGCACAGGATCTCGCCGCAGCCGGGCGAGATGTTGAAGCCGAAGGCCGGCCCGGGATCGAACCCGTGGAACAGCCCGGCGGCCAGGATCCGCTGCGGCGCCTCGTACGGAGACCAGGCCGGAACCCGCGGGAACAGCTCGCGCACCGAGCGCCGCCCGGTGGCCACCACCATCAGCTCGTGGTCGCGCGACCAGTGGGCGACCTGGCCCGCGTCCGGCGGGAGGGGATCGACGACCAGGCGGCCGCCTCTGCTCGTGTAGTCGTCCATGAGCGCCGGCAGCAGCACCCGGAAGTCGAGCCCGTGGAACGGCTCGGTCACGCGGCCGGTGAACTCCAGCGGCGGATCGCCCTTGATCGAGAGCCTGCCGCTGACCAGCAGGCAGCCGGGGTCGAGGAAGTGCAGGCTGCCCAGCTCCCGCTCGCGGTCCTGCGCGCGGCCCATCCTGCCGACCGTGTTCGGCAGCCGCCCGCGGCCCAGGTCGGCCGCGTCGCCCTCGCTGTAGAGCGTGGTCGCGACGCCGAGCTGCTGGAGTCGCAGGGCCAGCGTCAGGCCGGAGATCCCCGCGCCCACGATTCCCACGCCCGTCATGTGCCGCCTCCTTCGATGGCTCGGAGCACACCCGTGAGCAGGCACACTGGATGACGTGCCATCCACCCTGCCCGACGGCGATCCGGCGCCCGCCTCCGGCGAGCTGCCCGACAGCGCGCTGCGCGGGCTCGGCGAGCGCCCGTTCGGCTTCTACGTGCACGTGCCCTTCTGCGTCACCCGCTGCGGCTACTGCGATTTCAACACCTACACCGCCGCCGAGCTAGGGCCCGGCGCCTCCCACCGCGACTACGCCGACACGGTCGTGGCGGAGGTGCGCCTCGCCCGGCGCGTGCTCGGCGACGCCGACCTGCCCGTGGAGACGGTGTTCTTCGGCGGCGGCACGCCCACGCTGCTGCCGCCCGAGGACCTGGCGCGCGTCCTGGCCGCGATCGACGCCGAGTTCGGGCTGCGGCCGGGGGCGGAGGTCACCACCGAGGCCAACCCCGAGTCCGTCGAACCCGCCTACCTCGACAAACTCCGTCAGGGCGGCTTCAACCGGATCAGCTTCGGCATGCAGAGCGCGCGTGAGCACGTGCTCCAGGTGCTCGACCGCCGGCACACGCCGGGCCGTCCGGCGCGGGCCGTCCAGGAGGCGCGGGCGGCCGGGTTCGAGCACGTCAACCTCGACCTGATCTACAGCACGCCGGGGGAGTCCGACGACGACTGGCGGGCCTCGCTGGCCGCCGCGATCGAGGCCGGGCCCGACCACGTGTCGGCGTACTCGCTGATCGTGGAGGAGGGCACCAGGCTCGCGGCCCGGATCCGGCGCGGCGAGCTGCCGATGCCCGACGACGACGTCGCCGCCGACCGCTACCTGATCGCCGAGGAGATGCTGGCAGAGGCCGGTTTCTCCTGGTACGAGGTGTCCAACTGGGCCACCTCCGAGCAGGCCCGCTGCCGGCACAACCTGCTCTACTGGACCGGCGGCGACTGGTGGGCCGCCGGCCCCGGCGCCCACAGCCACGTCGGCGGCACCCGCTGGTGGAACGTCAAGCACCCGGCCGCCTACGCCCAGCGCCTGGCGGCGGACACCTCGCCCGCGCACGCGCGCGAGGTGCTCACCGGCGACGACCGGGCCGCCGAGCGGCTGATGCTGGAGCTGCGGCTGATCTCCGGCTACCCGCTCGCCGAGGTCGCCCCCGGCGCCCGCACGTCCGTGGCGAGCGCGCTGGCGCGCGGGCTGCTGGAGCCCGGGCCGTTCAGGGCGGGCCGGATGGTGCTCACCCTCAAGGGGCGGCTGCTGGCCGACGCCCTGATCACCGAGCTCATGTGACCAGGCGGATGGCGAACGGGTAGCGGTAGTTCTCGCCCCGGTTGGTGGCGATGGCCGCCTGGACGTGGAAGATCAGCGACACGATCCAGATGATCGGGAACAGCAGCAGGCCGACCAGCACGATCGACAGCACGATCGCCACCGCGTAGCCGATGAACATCGTGATCTGGAAGTTCAGCGCCTCGGCCGCCTGGTCCCTGACATAAGGGGACTCGTCCTTCTTCATCAGGTAGATGACCAGCGGGCCGACCCACGAGACCAGTAGGCCTAGCAGGTGGGCGAGCATGGCCATCGTGGTGTCGTCGCTGCCGCGGCGCGGGCCGAACCGGCCGGGCACGTACGGCCCGGCGGGGTAGCCGTAACCCGGCTGCTGCCCGTAGCCCGGAGCCTGGCCGTGGCCGGGGGGCTGGCCGTAGCCGGGCGGCGGGGGCACGTAGGGGGGCGGCGTGGGCATGGGGCCGGGCTGCGGACCGGGCCGGCTCGGCGGCTGCCGCCCGTAGCCGGGCTGGGAACCCGGCTGCTGCCCGTAGCCGAGCTGGGGGCCCGAGCCCTGGTCGCGGGGCACGTCAGAAGGCGGCACGTCGTAAGGCGGGACGTCGTAAGGCGGGACGTCAGAGGGCGGGACGTCCGGGGTGGAGTCGTCGGGGGGTGGCGGGGCCTGGCTCATGATGCCTCCGTAACGAAGTCGATCAGTTCCTCGACCCGGCCGAGCAGCTCCGGCTCCAGGTCGGCGTAGGACGAGACGGCGCCCAGAATGCGCCGCCAGGCGTCCGCGGGCTCCATGCGCCAGCCCAGTGCGGCGAGCACGCCCTCCTTCCACGGCACCCCGCGCGGCACGTCGGGCCAGCTCGGGATGCGCAGCACGGACGGTTTGACCGCCTGCCAGATGTCGATGTACGGATGACCCACGACGAGCACGTGCGGCGAGGTGATCCGGGCCGCGATCCGGCTCTCCTTCGACCCCGGCACCAGATGGTCGACCAGCACGCCCAGCCTGCGGCCCGGCTCGGGGGCGAACTCGGCCACGATGGCGGGCAGGTCGTCGACGCCCTCCAGGTACTCGACCACGACCCCCTCGACCCGCAGGTCGTGGCCCCAGATCTTCTCCACGAGCGCGGCGTCGTGCACGCCCTCGACGTAGATCCGGCTCTCCTTGGCGACCCGGGCCCGCAGCCCCTCCACGGCGATGGACCCGGACGCGCTGCGCCTGGGCCCCGCCGGGGCCGCGGCCGCCGGGCGCACCAGCGTCACGGGCCTGCCCTCCAGCAGGAACGCGGCCGGCGCCAGCGGGAACAGGCGGCGTTTGCCGAACCGGTCCTCCAGGGTGACGGCCTCCTTGTCGCAGGCCACCACGGCGCCGCAGAAGCCGCTGTCGGCGTCCTCCACGACCAGGTCGAGTTCGGCGGGCACCTTCGGGATCTTGCCCTTGCCCGGCCGCCGCCAATTGCCCGCCAGCACATCGCCCTCGTACACACGGGGACCGTAGCAAATCACCCGCTGACCGCAAGGCGCTTACGCGCGCCGCTGCGCCGTACGAGGACGACGACGGTGCCGATGATGCCGATGAGCAGACCGGCGCCGGGGAACAGGAACAGCGCCGCCACCCCGCCGAACAGGCCGCCCGCCGCGGAGAGCACGTCACGGCCCACGCCGAAGCGGGCCGACGACTCCTCCTGCGTGGCGCAGGTCAGCTGGTAGTCGCCCTTGGCGGGGGCGTTGACGGCGAGGATCTCCTGCCAGGTGGTGCCGCCGGCGCTGAGCGTCTGGGTGCCGGAGACCTTGACCAGCCTGGCCTGGGCCGGGCCACCGGAGATCTCGCACTGGTAGTTGACCCGCGTGTCGGTGGCGATGTAGACGGCCGGGCGCTTGGCGGGGTCGATCGCGACCTTCACGCTTTCGCCCGACGCGAACGTGCTCGTCGGGGCCATGTCCGAGACGCTGCTCAGCACGCCGCCGGCGAACACGACCACGCCCACGACGCCGAGCACGACGGCCACGGCCCACACGACGGCGATCCACCACAGGCGGGGCTTGATCGCCTTGCCGTCGATCCTGGCCGGGAACTGCGGCTGGCCGCCGTACTGGTTGTGGGGGCCGTACTGGTCGGGGTGGGCGTACTGGTCGGGCTGGGCGTACTGGTTCTGCTGGCCGTACTGGTTCTGCTGGCCGTACTGGGGCGGGGGGCCGTACTGGGCGGGCGGCTGTTGCTGCTGGTAGGGCGGCTGGCCGTGCTGCTGGGGCTGGTACGGGGGCTGGGCGTACTGGTTCGGCTGACCGTAGTAGGGACCCTGCCCCTGGGGCGGTCCGTACTGCGGGGGCTGGGAATTGTCGGTCATGCGGCAAGTGTGAGGCCTGTCGCTTGTAAGTCGCTAGCAACAGGATGGGACCTGGTGTTATCGCACCTTGTGGGCGAGAGCCGTACACTTGGCACTCGGGAACACGGAGTGCTAGACCTGTCGTTTCCCTGTTAGGCAGAGGCAGGAGGTGAGCACGTGCTCGACGAACGGAAGCTGGCGGTGCTCCGCGCCATTGTCGAAGACTACGTGTCCACCAACGAACCGGTGGGCTCCAAGGCGCTGGCGGAGCGCCACAACCTCAAGGTCTCCCCGGCAACGGTCAGGAACGACATGGCCGCTCTGGAGGAGGACGGGTACATCACCCAGCCGCACACCAGCGCGGGCCGCGTGCCGACGGACAAGGGCTACCGCCTGTTCGTCGACCGGCTCTCGCAGGTCAAGCCCCTGTCGGGGGCCGAGCGGCGGGCGATCGAGACCTTCCTCGCCGGCGCGGTCGACCTCGACGACGTGGTCTTCCGCACCGTGCGGCTGCTCGCGCAGCTCACCAGGCAGGTCGCGGTCGTGCAGTACCCGACGCTGACCCGTTCCACGGTCAGGCACGTCGAGCTGGTCCCGCTCAACGAGCGGCGGGTCATGCTCGTGCTGATCACCAACACCGGGCGCGTCGAGCAGCGCGTGATCGAGCTGCCCGAGGTGGTGGAGGACGACCGCATCGCCCATCTGCGCGCGGTGCTCAACTCCTGCCTCGACGGCTGCGGGCTGAGCAACGTCCCCGAGCTGGTCGCCGACCTGCCCGAGCGGCTGCCCGCCGAGGACCGGCCCGCCGTGGCCACGATCCTGTCGGTGCTGCTCGAAACCCTCGTCGAACGCCATGACGAGAAGATCGTGTTCGCCGGCGCGGCCAATCTCGCGGGCGCCGACTTCGCCACCGGCCTGCGCGACGTGCTGGAGGCGCTGGAGGAGCAGGTCGTGCTCATGCGGTTGCTCGGCGAGACATCCACAGACACCCCGTCCGCGCTCACCGTGCGCATCGGCTCGGAAAACCCCTACCTTCGCGGCACGTCCATCGTCGCAACCGGATACGGTTCTGGCGACAACCAACTGGCCCGGCTCGGCGTGCTGGGTCCCACCAGGATGGACTACCCCGTGACGATGGGCGCCGTACGCGCGGTGGCACGCTACGTCAGCCAGATCCTGGCTGCATCTTAAGAGGTCGATAAGTGGCAAACAGCGACTACTACGCCACCCTCGGGGTGCGCCGTGACGCCAGTCAGGACGAGATCAAGAAGGCCTACCGCCGCCTCGCCCGCGAGCTGCACCCCGACGTGAACCCCGATCCTGAGACCCAGGAGCGGTTCAAGGAGATCACGCAGGCCTACGAGGTGCTGTCCGATCCGAACAAGCGCCAGATGTACGACCTGGGCGGCGACCCCTTCGGCGGCGGCGCGGGTGCGGGCGCGGGCGCCGGCGGCTTCGGCGCGGGCTTCCCCTTCAGCGACATCATGGACGCCTTCTTCGGCACCGCGGGCGGCACCCGCGGGCCGCGCTCGCGCGCCAGGAGGGGCCGCAACGCCACCATCCGGGTCGAGCTCGACCTGCGCGAGACGGCGTTCGGCACCACCCGCGAGCTGGTCGTGGACACCGCCGTGCTGTGCGAGGTGTGCCACGGCGCCGGCGCGGCCCCCGGCACCCACCCCGACACCTGTGACATGTGCAACGGGCGCGGCGAGATCTCCCAGGTCACCCGCTCGTTCCTGGGCCAGGTCATGACCTCGCGGCCGTGCCCCCAGTGCGGCGGCTTCGGCAGCATCATCCGCCACCCCTGCCAGGAGTGCTCGGGCGACGGCCGGGTGCGCACCCGCCGTACGATCAAGGTCCGCATCCCCGCGGGCGTCGAGGACGGCACCCACATCCAGCTCGCCGGCGAGGGCGAGGTCGGCCCCGGCGGCGGCCCGCCCGGAGACCTGTTCCTGGAGATCGTCGAACGCGCGCACGAGATCTTCGAGCGGCGCGGCGACGACCTCCACTGCACGGTCCAGATCCCGATGACGGCCGCCGCGCTCGGCACCATCCTCGCCGTCGAGACGCTCGACGGCTCCGAGGAGATCGACGTGCGCCCCGGCACCCAGTCCGGCCAGGTCATCACCATGTACGGGCGCGGCGTGCAGCGGCTCAACGAGTCCGGCAGGGGCGACCTGCTCATCCATGTCAACGTCGAGACCCCGATGCGGCTCGACCAGACGCAGGAGGACCTGCTGCGCGAGCTGTCCAGGCTGCGCGGCGAGGAGCGGCCGCCGGGAAAGTTCGCCCCGGGGCAGCAGGGTTTTTTCTCCCGCCTGCGTGACGCCTTCAACGGCAGGTGACGATCACCCGTGACCGTCCCCGTGTTCCTCGCCGAGGACCTCAACGGCGCCGAGCTCACGCTCGACGGCCCTGAGGGGCGGCACGCGGCCTCCGTGCGGCGCCTGCGCGCCGGCGAGCGGGTCGACCTGACCAACGGCGCGGGCGACGTCGCCGAGTGCGTGGTGCGCGAGGTGTTCAAGGACGCACTCGCGCTCGACGTGCTCGCCCGCTACACCGTCGAGCCGCCCGCGCGGCGGCTGGTGGTCGTCCAGGGGCTGCCCAAGGGCGACAGGGGCGAGCTGGCCGTCGAGATGATGACCGAGGTGGGGGTCGACGTGATCGTGCCCTGGGCCGCCTCGCGCAGCATCACGCAGTGGAAGGGCGACAAGATCGCCAAGGCGCTGGGCCGCTGGCGTGCCACGGCCCGCGAGGCCGGCAAGCAGGCGCGCCGGTTCCACCTGCCGCAGGTGGCCGAGCTCGCCTCCACCGCCCAGGTCGAGGGGCTGCTGGCCGACGCGGCGCTGGGGCTCGTGCTGCACGAGGAGGCCGCCGAGCCGCTGTCGAAGGTGGCGCTGCCGCCCGGCGGCGACATCGTCGTCGTCGTGGGGCCGGAGGGCGGGGTCTCGGAGGAGGAACTGCGCAGGTTCGCCGCGGCCAAGGCGGTGCCCGTGCTGCTCGGGCCCACCGTGCTGCGCACCTCCACGGCGGGGGTGGCGGCGGCGGCCGTGCTGCTCGCGCGTACCGGGCGCTGGTGATTCCAGCTCAGGGTGTCGTGTGCGGCACGTCCACCAGCGGGCTGCTCAGGTCGCTCGGGCCGGTGGGCACGTCGTCCGGTGGGCACTCGTCGGAGGGGCACGACGTCGGCGATTCGGTCGTCTCCGGCGGGGTCGGCGTGGGGGTCGGCGTGATCTCGGGGCACTCCTGGTCGCCGGCGGGCTCACCGCTCGGACAGGGCGTCGAGGACGGCGTCGGCGACGGCGTGGGCTGCCTGGTCGACCTGGCCGTCTCGGAGGGCCGGTGGGTCTCGCTGTGGCTGGGCGGCACGACCACCGCGGGCGGCGGCTCGGCGCTGTGGCTGTCGCGCCTGGGCGGCGTGGACAGCCTGGTCGAGGAGTTGCCGGGGGTGGTGGTCGAGTTGTCCACCACCTTGACGGGCGTCTCGAAGATCTGGGAGCGCAGCCCGGGAACGACCATCACGATCGTCCCCGCCACCAGCACGGCGCTGACCGCCGCCGCGCCCGCACGCCACCAGAACAGGTTACGGACGCCGCGCCGCTCGATGCGGGCGCGGATGATCTGCAGTCCTTCCGGCGAGGGCACGACCGCGTCCGCCTCCGCGCGGAGCGCACGGCGCAGGACGTCGCCGTACTCGTCGGGGGGCTGAGTCATGACATCTTCTCCAGGACGGACCGCAACGCGGCCATTCCACGGGCGGTGTGGCTCTTGACCGCGCCCTTGCTGATGCCCATGGCGTGGGCGATCTCAGCTTCGGACAGATCTCCGTAATAACGCAGAACCAGTGCTTCTCTCTGTCGGGTCGGCAGGGCGCGTAACGCCTCGATGACGGCGGAGCGTTCCAGCTCGCCGATCGCGCCGTTCTCGGCGCTCGGGGCGTCCGGCAGGCCCTTGGGTGCGTACTTCTCGACGACCGCGCGGTGACGCAGCACGGAACGGGACCGGTTGACGACAGACTGACGCAGGTAAGCGAGTGCTTTGTCGGGATCGCGCAGTCTGCGCCAGGCGCCGTGAATGGCGACGAACGCGTCCTGCACGACTTCCTCGGCAGTTGCCATGTCACGCACCAGCAACACCGCGAGACGCACCAATGACCGGAAGTGCGCGCTGTAGAGCGCGGTCACGGCCATGTCGGCATCCCACCCGACCGGCACCGCCCCCATCGACCTGTCGGCCAGAAGGGTTTCGGTGGTCACATCAGTGGGACGCGCGGCCTTCCCAGAGGGTTTACTCTCTTCCGGTTCTGAAGGTTTCCCCGGTTCCTTAGGGTGCATTACCCAGTCGTGTTCCTCGCCAGGTGGCGCTCGCCCGACCCTGAATCAACTTTTTTGCTCTGAAGTGTCGCACACTCACCCTAACCGCGCGGATCTTCGGGCGCACGACACCACGGATTACCGATTCGCAACGGACTGCCGAACGGTCGCTCTCGATAGGGTACTGCCGTGAGCGACTGCCTCTTCTGCAAAATCGTGGCCAAGGAAATTCCGGCCGACGTCGTCTACGAGAACGCCAGGGCGCTGGCGTTCCGCGACATCAATCCGCAGGCCCCGACGCACGTGCTGGTCATTCCGCGCGCGCACCATCCCGACGCGGCGTCCATGGCCGCCGCCGACGACGGGCTCGCCGACGACGTGCTCAAGGCCGCGCACGCCGTCGCCGTCCAGGACGGCGTGGCCGAGGGGGGCTACCGGATCGTCTTCAACACCGGCCCGGGCGCCGGCCAGACCGTCTTCCACGTGCACGCCCATGTTCTCGGAGGGCGTGACCTCACGTGGCCGCCCGGCTGATATTGACGCGAGCAATCAGCCTGGTGGCGGATACGATGGGCGGAGAAGAACACCGAACAGACCGGGAGGCATCAGGCCGCTGGCCTGCCCATGTCCGAACTACATGAATCCCGACGCACGGCACCTCCCTCGCGCACTCAAGCCAAGGTGCTGATTCCGGACGAATACCCGATGGTCAGCCTCCTCGGCTCCCGTGACGAGCTGCTTCGCGTCATCGAGGGCGCCTTCAGGGCCGACATCCACGTGCGGGGCAACGAGATCACCGTCACCGGCAGCCCCGACGAGAGCGGCGCGGTCGTGCGCCTGTTCGAGGAGCTGGTCGAGGTGCTGCGCAGCGGGGGCGAGCTCACGCCCGACGCGGTCGAGCGGAGCATCGCCATGCTGCGCATGACCTCCGACCGTCCGGCCGAGGTGCTCTCGCTCGACATCCTGTCCTCCCGCGGCCGCACGATCAGGCCGAAGACCGTCAACCAGAAGCGGTACGTCGACGCGATCGACCAGCACACGATCGTGTTCGGCATCGGGCCCGCGGGCACCGGCAAGACGTACCTGGCGATGGCCAAGGCCGTGCGCGCGCTGCAGGAGAAGCGGGTCAACCGCATCATCCTGACCAGGCCGGCGGTCGAGGCGGGCGAGCGGCTCGGCTTCCTGCCCGGCACCCTCTACGAGAAGATCGACCCCTACCTGCGGCCGCTCTACGACGCGCTGCACGACATGGTCGACCCCGACTCGATCCCGAAGCTGATGGCCGCGGGCACGATCGAGGTCGCGCCGCTGGCGTACATGCGCGGCCGTACCCTCAACGACGCCTTCATCATCCTCGACGAGGCCCAGAACTCCTCGGCCGAGCAGATGAAGATGTTCCTGACCCGGCTGGGGTTCAACTCCAAGATCGTGGTGACCGGCGACGTGACCCAGGTCGACCTGCCCTCGGGCACGGTGAGCGGGCTGCGGGTCGTCCAGGACATCCTGGAGGGCATCCCCGACATCCACTTCGCCCGCCTGTCCAGCGCCGACGTGGTGCGCCACAAGCTGGTGAGCGACATCGTCGACGCCTACGGGCGCTACGACGCCACCCAGGCCGCCCAGGAGCCGAAGGCCATCCACCGGGGGAAACGACGCCCGTGAGCATCGAGATCAACAACGAGTCCGGCGTCGGCGTCGACGAGGAGAACCTCGTCGCGCTGGCCACGCACGTGCTCGGCGAGATGGGCATCAACCCGCTCGCCGAGCTGTCCATCGTGGTGGTCGACGAAGACGCCATGTCCGAGCTGCACGAGAAGTGGATGGGCGAGCCCGGCCCGACCGACGTGCTGGCCTTCCCGATGGACGAGCTGCGTCCCGGCGGCGGCGCGCGCGGCGACGGCGAGAGCCCGGCCGACCCGGCGCTGCTCGGCGACGTCGTGCTCTGCCCGCAGGTCGCGGCCAGGCAGGCCAAGGAGGCCGGGCACAGCGCCCAGGCCGAGCTGGAGCTGCTGTGCACCCACGGCATCCTGCACCTGCTCGGCTACGACCACGCCGAGCCTGAGGAGCACAAGGAGATGTTCGGGCTGCAGGCCCAGATGCTCGAGTCCTGGCAGGAGGTGCGCGACTCGCGGTGAACGCCTGGTTGCTGTGGGCCATCGCCCTTGTGATCATCGGTGGCCTGATCGCCAGTGCGGAAACGGCACTGACGCGCATCTCCCGGGTGCGCGCGGAGGAGTTCGTGCGCGAGGGCCGGCGCGGGGCCGATCGGCTCCAGGCCATCGTCACCGACCCGCCCCGCTACCTCAACCTGCTCCTGCTGCTGCGCCTGAGCTGCGAGCTGGTGGCGACGGTCATCGCCACGCTGCTGTTCATCGACCTCATGCACGACCAGGGCTGGGCCTATGTGGCCGCCGCGGCCGTCATGATCGTGGTCAGCTACGTCGTCGTCGGGGTCATGCCGCGGACGCTGGGGCGCCAGCACGCCGAGCCGGTCGCGCTGGCCGGGGCGCCGATCGTCTACGGCCTGACCCGCATCTTCGGCCCGCTGCCCAAGCTGCTCATCCTGCTCGGCAACGCCCTGACCCCCGGCAAGGGCTTCCGCGACGGCCCGTTCACCTCCGAGGCCGAGCTGCGCGACCTGGTCGACCTGGCCGAGGAGCGCCGGGTGATCGAGCCGGACGAGCGCGAGATGATCCACTCGGTCTTCGAGCTGGGCGACACGCTGGTCCGCGAGGTCATGGTGCCCCGCACCGACATGGTCTACATCGAGCGCGGCAAGACGATCAGCCAGGCGCTGTCGCTCGCGCTGCGCAGCGGCTTCTCCCGCATCCCGGTCGTGGGCGAGAACGAGGACGACGTCATCGGCATCGCCTATCTCAAGGACATCGCCCGCAAGATTCACGAGTCGGGCGAGGGCGGCGGCAAGGAGACGGTCGAGTCGATCATGCGGCGGGCCGCGTACGTGCCGGAGAGCAAGCCCATCGACCAGCTCATGCGCGAGATGCAGGCCCGGCAGATCCACATCGCGATCGTCATCGACGAGTACGGCGGCACCGCCGGCCTGGTCACCATCGAAGACGTCCTGGAGGAGATCGTCGGCGAGATCACCGACGAGTACGACCAGGAGGCCCCGCGCGTGGAGACCATGTCCGAGGGCGCGCTGCGGGTGACCGCCCGCATGCCGGTCGACGAGCTGGGCGAGCTGTTCGACACCGAGATCGAGGTCGACGACGTCGAGACGGTCGGCGGCCTGCTGGCCCACGCGCTCGGCCGGGTGCCGATCGCCGGGTCGCAGGCGGAGGTGGCCGGGCTGGAGCTGACGGCCGAGAGCCTGGCCGGGCGGCGCAACCGCATCAGCACGGTCGTCGTCCGCCGGGTCGCGCCGTCCGCGGAGGACGACGTCCAGGCCGCCGCCGACCGTGACTGACCACTTTGCGGGGAGATGTCGCAAGCGTTCTACAAGTCGTCTGCAAGCGGGGTCCGGCAGTCTCATACCTGACACCCGGTGCGGTGGGTGTCACGAGGAAGCGTCCGAACGCCGGGTGGGGTTCGCGGCCGGAGGGCGCTCCTGGGGGGACGACGGCGTTCCGGCCAGCTAGCCGGCCAGGACGTCGATCGGCGTAAGGGGTGTTCTCGTCTGGAAACCGGGCGAGGGCACCCTTTTTGCGTTTGGTGGAACCTCTGCGGAGATTGCCGCATTCGTCGCCGGGGGAGGCTGCGGTCCAGGGGGAATCATGAAAGCGCGGATCATCGTGTACGGGCTGCTGGCCGCGACCCTGACGGGCTGCGCGGGCAGCGGCGGCGGGGCGGACGGGAAGGTGGCGGCCGTCGTCGACGCCCAGGCCATGGCCCAGCTCCGTGAGGTGCTGACCAGGCGGCCGAGCCTGCCGGACGGCTTCGCGCAACGGCCCGAGCAGGCCTGGCGGGTGCCGTTCGGCCGGGTGGACCAGGCGTGCCGGGCCGCGCTCGACGTGGCGGCCGGGCACGCGCCCGAGGAGGGGCTCACCGGCCAGGCGGCGGTCAGCTACCAGGGGGACGGCCTGGGGGAGCGGGCGGCCGTCGGCCTGGCCAGGTACGCCGGCGAGGAGGCCGAGGCGCGCTTCGACGACCTGAGCGAGGCCCTGGAGTCGTGCAGGGAGATCCGGACGTCGGGCGGCACCGCCCTGCGGGCCCGCAGGCTGGACGTCGGCGACGCCGCCCGCTCCGGGGACGAGGCCGCCGCGGCACGGCTGCGCGGACGGCTGAACGGCTACCCGTACGCTCTCGACGTCGTGCTCTCGCGGGACGGCGACACGCTGGTGTCGGTCGTGCACGCGGGCATGAGCGACGTCGACCGGGACCGGACGAGGAAGCTGGTCGCCGCCCTGCTGTCGATGTCCACGGCCTAACCTGGTTCCCGTGACTCTCGATCCTGAAGACAGCAAGATCATCACCCTGGCGCGGGCGGTCAGGGCGCGCAACGAGGCCGCCGAGGGCGCCGCCGTGCGCGACGAGACCGGCCGCACGTACTCGGCGACCGGCGTCGCGTTGTCGTCGCTGACGCTGTCGGCCGTGCAGGTCGCGGTGGCCATGGCGGTCTCCGGCGGCGCGCGCTCGCTGGAGGCGGTCGCGCTGGTGACGGCGGGCGAGCCGGACCCGGCCGACGAGGCGGTCGCGGCCGAGCTGGGCGTCAAGGCCCTGCTCGTGGCCGGTCCCGACGGCACGCTGAGGTCCTGACGTGGCCATGTCGCCGTTCCTGGCCCGGCTGCGCGCCAAGATCGGCAACGACCTGCTCATGCTGCCGTCGGTCAACGGGTGCGTCTTCGACCGCGCCGGGCGGGTGCTGATGGCCCGGCACGGCGACGACGGCCTGTGGGCCACCCCCGGCGGCGGCGTCGACCCCGGCGAGCGCCCGCAGGACGCGGTGGTCAGGGAGCTGCGCGAAGAGCTGGCCGTCGAGGTCGAGGTACGCGGGCTGGTCGGCGTCTACGGCGGCCCCGAGTACCGCACGGTCTACCCCAACGGCCACGAGGTGGCGTACGTCATCGCCATGTACGCCTGCACCCTCGCCTCCGGCACGCCGACCCCCGACGGCGAGGAGATCAACGACTACCGGTGGGTGACCGAGCACGAGGCCGGCGGCCTGACGACGCCGGCCTGGACACCCCTGGCGCTGCCCGACGCGTTCGCCTGGTGGCGTGAACATGGCAGCTGATAAGCGACAATGCACAATGTGACTTCGCCAGACAATCATCGCGCCGGATTCGCCTGCTTCGTGGGAAGGCCGAACGTCGGCAAGTCCACATTGATGAACGCCCTGGTCGGCGCCAAGGTGGCGATCACCTCGTCCAAGCCGCAGACGACCAGGCGGGTCATCAGGGGCATCGTGCACCGCCCCGACGCCCAGATCGTCATCGTGGACACGCCGGGCCTGCACCGGCCGCGCACCCTCCTCGGCGAGCGGCTGGACAGCCTGGTGCTGTCCACGCTCACCGAGGTCGACGTGATCGGCTTCTGCGTGCCGGCCAACGAGCCGATCGGCAAGGGCGACCGCTTCATCGCCGACAAGCTGGCGGCGGTGAAGAAGACGCCGGTGGTCGCCGTGGTGACCAAGTGCGACCTGGCGAGCCGGGAGCAGGTCGCCCAGCAACTGCTCGCGGTGTCGCAGGTGGCCGAGTTCGCGGCGGTCGTGCCGGTGTCGGCGCAGTCGGGCGAGCAGCTCGACGTGCTGGGCGACGTGCTGATCGAGCACCTGCCCGAGTCGCCGCCGCTGTACGAGGGCGGGCAGCTCACCGACGAGCCCGAGCAGGTGATGGTGGGCGAGCTCATCAGGGAGGCGGCCCTGGAGGGCGTCCGCGACGAGCTGCCGCACTCGATCGCCGTGGTGGTCGACGAGATGATGCCCCGCGAGGGCCGCGACGACCTGCTCGACATCTACGCCCACATGTTCGTCGAGCGGCCCTCCCAGAAGGCCATCGTCATCGGGCACAAGGGCGAGCGGCTGCGCGACGTGGGCACCAAGGCCCGCAAGCAGATCGAGGCGCTGCTCGGCACGCGGGTCTACCTCGACCTGCGGATCAGCGTGGCCAAAGACTGGCAGCGCGACCCCAAGCAGCTGCGCCGCCTCGGCTTCTTCGACTGACGCCGCCGGTGATCCTGCCCATGATCCCGCCGGTGATCCCGCCGGGCCGGGCGGTCAGCGTGCGCGGCGCACCAGGGCCAGCACGGACAGCACCACGATCGCGACCGAGCAGGCCAGCGCGGCGAACCAGCCGAACCTGATGACCGGCTCGACCGACAGCAGCCCGCCCAGGTCGATGGAGAGCCGGTCGCCGACGCGCTGCGGGTCGGCGACGAACATCACCAGCAGCAGCGTGGCCACCGCGCCCGGCACCACCGCCAGCGCCGCCACGCGCGGCCGGCCGCCCAGCAGGCCCGTGACGCCGAGCGCCAGCGCGGCCAGCCCGGCGAGCAGCGTGTAGAGGCCCGTGCTGACGTCGACGCCGCGCACGTCGTCGGAGACGCCGGCGCCGATCAGGTCGCTGCGGGCCTCAACGCCGGCCCAGGGCATGATCGCGGTGAGCACCAGGAGGGCGGCCGCGACGGCGACGGCCAGCGCGGCGCCGCGGCGGGCGGACGTCGTCCGGGCGGGCTTGAGGTCATCGGCCACACGATCACTGTAAGCCGGGCCCCCGGCCCTCACCACCCGACGCGACGGACTCGTCACCAAGCCGGCCACCCACCGCGGCGGGCGGGGGTGGGGAGGGGGCGACGGGGCCCGGGTGATGGCCTGCGGGGTGCAGGGCCGCGGGGTAGTGGAGTGCGGACCCGCGGGGCGCACAGCAGCGGGGTCAGGGGGTGGACAGGAAGGCGCGGGCGTTGGCGGCGGCACGGCGGTCGCCGGTCTCGTCGAAGACCTCCAGGGCGGCCGTGGCCAGCTCGCGGGCGCGCCCGGCGGCCCCCTCGGCCCGGTTGACCCCGGCCAGGGCCAGCAGCGCGTACGCGTCCAGCAGGCGGTCGCCGAGCCGTACGGCGATGCCCCTGGCACGTTCGGCGGCCGACCTGGCGTCGGCTTTGGCACCCTGCGCCAGCCGTACGGCGGCCAGGTCGAGCAGGGTGTCGGCCTGCCGATGACGGTCGCCCAGCTCCGTCAGGTGACCGACGGCGGCCAGGAGGTGGACGGCGGCCTCCTCCAACCGGCCCGCGCGGCGCAGCACCGCGCCGAGCACGCGCTCGGCGTCGGCGGCGTCCCGCTGGTGGTCGGCCGCCTCCAGGCAGGCCAGCAGCGCCCGCTCGGCCTCCTCCAGCCGGTCCCGCTCCAGGTGCACCCGGCCCAGGCGGCGCCGGGTCTGGTTGACGTCGCGGGTGCGGCCCTGCCGCAGGAACATGCCGAGCGCCAGCCGCAGTTTCTCGTGGGCCAGGTCCCATTCGCGCTCGGCCAGGTGCAGGTCGCCCTGGCCGAGCAGGACGAGCGCCTCACCCCGGTCGTCCCCGGCCCGCCGCGCCGACTCCAGCGCCCGCTCCGAGACCGCCCGCCAGTCGTCGAGGAACCGGTGCCGCTCCAGGTACGGCCCCAGCAGGTGCGCCAGCCGCCAGCACGGATCGTCGAGCCCGGCGGCGTGCAGATCGGCCAGCAGGCTCACCAGGAACGGCCGCTCGGCGTCCAGCCACTCGACCGACTCCCTGATGTCCCTGGTCGCCACGGCCGTGCCGGGGTCGCCCGACACCAGCGAGAAGCGCGAGGCGCGCACCCGGGCCAGAACGAGCTCCGACACCTCGGCCAGCACGCCCGGCAGCGGCTGCTCGCGCGCGAACAGCCGGGTCAGGTCGTGCATGCGGTAGCGGATCTGGCCGGCCGCGTCCACGCCGTGCGTCTCCAGCAGGCCGGCGTCCACCAGGGCCTCGGCGCCGCCGCCGAGCCGGTCGGTGAGCCAGTCGGCGAAGTCGGGGGCCGACAGGGCGCCGAGGCCGCGTAACGTCCGCCTGGCCGGTTCGGGCAGCCCGTCGTAGCCGATGGCGAACACGCTGCGGACCGTCTGGTCGCCCGCATGCAGCCGGTCGAGCCGCTTGTGCTCGTCCTCAAGGAGGCCCACCAGGTAGTCCACCGTCCAGTTCGGGCGGGCCGCCAGCCTGGACGCGGCGATGCGCAGCGCGATCGGCAGGCCGCCGCAGAAGCGGGCAAGCCGGTGCAGCGCCTCGTCCGCGGGCCGTCCGGAGCCGGCCACGAGCAGGGCCAGGGCGTCCTGCCGGTCGAGCACGCCGACTGACAGCCGGGTCGCGCCGGTCAGGCCGCCCAGCGACGAGCGGCTGGTCACGACCGTCGGGCAGGACGTCAGCAGCGGGCGCACCTGGGCCTCGCCGGCGGCGTTGTCCAGCAGGACCAGCAGGCGGCGGTTGGCCGTGTAGGTGCGGAACAGGCGCTCGCGCTGCTCCAGCCCGGCCGGGATGGCCTGGGCCGGGCAGCCCAGCCAGCGCAGGAAGTCCTCCAGGACGGCCGAGGGGGCCGTGGTCTCGCGCAGGTCGGCGTACAGGATGCCGTCGGGGAAGGACTCGCGGGCCCGCCAGGCGGCGTGGGCGGGGCGGGGGGGCGGGGGCGCCCCCCGCCGCCCGGGGCCCCCCCCCCGGGCGCCCCCCCACCCCCCGCCCCCGCGGGGGGGGCCCCCGCGCGACGGGAGGGGCGCCGCCG
>NZ_JBITLS010000007.1:54348-202517 GCF_044465465.1 Nonomuraea sp. NPDC049655 | reverse complement strand
TCGGGGGGGGGGGGGGGGGGGGGGGGGGGGGGGGGGGGGGGGGCGGCGCGGGGGGGGGGGGGGGCGCGGCCGGCCCCCCCCCCCCCGGCGGCCCCCCCCCCCCCCCCACGACGTGGCCGCCGACCACCCGGTCGAGCAGGTCGGCGCGGCCGGTGAAGTTCGCGATGTCCGGCGGCAGCAGCACCGGGGGGCCCGCCGAGACGTGCAGCGACACGTCGTCGTGGAGCATGCGGTGGTAGAGCAGCTGCAGCTCGGGGTCGGGCTCGATCGCGTGGCCGCCGTCGAGCTGATCGCGCAGCACCGCGTACGCGGCCAGCGCGTCGACCCGGCGGCCGCTGCGGTAGAGGGCCAGCATGTACTGGCCGCGGAAGCGCTGCCACAGCGGGTGCTGCTTGGTCAGCCGTTTCAGCTCGGCCAGCAGCTCGCGGTGGCGGCCGGCGTCGAGGTCGGCCTGGACGCGGCGTTCCAGGGCGAGCAGGCGCAGCTCCTCCAGTTCCTCGCGCAGGCGCCGGGTCTCCTCCCACCGCTCGCCGTCGGGGTCGAGGTCCTCCAGGGCGGGGCCGCGCCACAGCGACAGCGCCTCCTCGTACGAGCCGCGCTCGACCAGCAGCCGGAACCGGTCGACGTCGAGCTGGTGGGCGCCGATCGCCAGCACGTACGAGCCGGACACGGTCGTGATCACGTCCTTGCCCAGGAGCTGGCGGAGCTGGCCCACGTACCCGCGGACGAGGGAGTCGGAGCGGTCGCCGCCCTCGCGTGGCCACAGCAGCCGGCGCAGCCGTTCCACGGTCAGCGGGCGGCCCGCGTTCAGCAGGAACATCGCCAGCAGGTCCCGGTGCTTCGGGGTCGTGGGGGTGCGATCCCGGCCGCCGTCGCGGACGTCGAGCGGCCCCATGATGCGGAATTCCACGCGGCCTTCCTTTTCGGAGGAGATGTCGATCAGAATGGCACATCTGATGGCTCCCCTGATTTCGTCCGACCCTCACCGTTTGGGCCGTTACTGGCTGGCCGCACGGCTGGGCGCGGGCGGCCAGGGCGTGGTCTACGAGGCGTACGGCGAGGCCGGGGAGCGCGTCGCGGTCAAGGTGCCCAGGTCCGACAGCGCGGAGTCGCGGTCCAGGCTGGCCAAGGAGGCGGCGGCGGCCCAGCGGGTGGCCTCGTTCTGCACGGCCAGGGTGATCGAGGCGCAGGTGGACGACGCGCCGCTGTACATCGTCAGCGAGTACGTCCCGGGGCCGAGCCTGCGGGAGGTGGCCGCGGAGGCGGGGGCGTACGAGGGGGACGCGTTGCGCCGCCTGGCGATCGGCGTCGCGACCGCGCTGACGGCCATCCACCGGGCCGGGATCGTCCACCGCGACCTCAAGCCGGACAACATCATCCTGGGCCCGGACGGCCCGCGCGTGATCGACTTCGGCGTGGCCAGGGAGGTGGGGCCGACCACGACCGGGCCGATCATGGGCACGCCGGGCTACATGGCGCCCGAGGTGCTCACCGGGCGCGCCGCCACCGAGGCGGCCGACGTGTGGGCGTGGGGGATGGTGGTGCTGTTCGCGGCGCGGGGGCGCGACGCGGTCGAGGCCGGCGAGCCGATGGCGGTCGTGGGCCGGGTGCTGGAGTTCGAGGCGGACGTCGCCGGGCTGCCGGAGGAGCTGGCCCCGCTGGTGTCGGCCGCCACCGCCCGTGATCCCGCCGCCCGTCCCGCAGCCGGGGACCTGCTGCTCCGCCTGCTGGGGGAGGGCGCCCGCCGGGACGCCGGCGACCCGCTGGCCCGTGGCGGGATCGTGGCGGGGGAGCTGAGGGGGCAGGCCGGGCCCGATCTGGGGGCGATCGCCGAAGAGCTCTACGGCGAGCTGAGCGAGGACGAGCGGACGGCCGTGCCCGAGGTCTTCCTGCGGCTGCTCGACGACGACGGCCTGCGTCCCGTGGAGCGCGAGGAGCTGCCCGAGGCCAAGGCGGTCGACTCGATGCTCGCCGTGTTCGTCTCGGCGGGCATCCTGGCGCAGGACGGTGACGCGTACGAGCTGGTCGCCGCCGGCCTGGTGCAGGCGTGGCCGCGGCTGCGCGACTGGCTGGCGGGCAACCGCGAAGGGCTGCCCGTGCACCGCCGCCTGGCCGAGGCCGCCGCCGAATGGGACGCCCACGGCCGCAAGCCCGCCGACCTGCTCCAGGGCACCAACCTGGACCGCACGCTGCAGTGGGCCGCCACCGAACGCAAGGACCTCACCCTGGCCGGACGCGAGCGCGACTTCCTGGACGCCGCCGCCGGACAGGCCCGCAGGCGCACCCGGCGGCGCGGCCTGCTCGCGGCCGTGCTGGCGGTGCTGCTGGTGGTGGCGCTGGGCGGGCTCGGCGCGGCGGAGTACCTGCGCAGAGAGTCGGCCCGGCAACGGGACGAGGCGCTGGCCAGGGAGCTGGCGCTGCGCGCCGCCGGGCTGCGCGAGCTGGAGCCCGCGCTGGCCGGCCTGCTCTCCGTGGCGGCCTGGCGGCTGGCCCCGGCACTGATCGAGACGGCGGGCACGCTGTACGACGCGCGCTCCCAGCACGTCACCGACGTGTTCGTGGCGCCGTACGTGGACGCGGGGAGCGTGCAGGCGCTCAGCACGGACGGTCACGTCCTGGCCTCCGTGACGGACGGCACCGCCCGCGTCTGGGACGTCCCGACCGGCCGGAAGCTGCACGAGCTGGCCGGACTCGGCGCGGGCGTGCGGAGCGTCGCCGTGAGCCTCGACGGCCGCCTGCTGGCCGCCCTGGACGACAAGGGCGTGCGGCTGTGGGACGCCGTCACCGGCAGCCGCCTCGGCGGCCGGTTCGCGAGCAGGGCGAGCGGGTTCGGGGCGCTGGAGTTCGACCGCACCGGCCGCCGGCTCGCGGTGCCGTACGGCTCCGACGGCGAGCAATGGTGGGACGTCGCCACCCGTAAGCCCCTCACCGCCCCCGGCGGCGCGATACTCAACGGCGTCAGCCCCGACGGCCGCTACGGCTTCGTCGCCGACAGCGAGGACCGGTCGCAGGTGTGGGACCTGAGCCGCCGCCGGCGGCTGCACCTGCCGACGCTGCCCGGCACCGGCACCACCGTCGAGGCCAGGTTCAGCGACGACGGCCGCGCCCTCGTGGTCGTCGAGGACGTGGCCCGCCACGACAAACCCAAGGTCCGCCTGTACGAGCTGCCCTCCGGCACCACGGAGTACGAGCTCGAAGGCGCGAACGGCCAGGCCGCGGACCTGGTCTTCGACGGCCGGTACGTGGCCACGTGGGGTCCGGCGGACCAGCTCGTCCTGCGGCCGCGCGACAGCCTGGTGACCGCTCTGCTGCTGCCGGTGCCGGAGGGCGTCACGCAGGTCCGCTTCGACCTGGCGGGAAAGGCCGTACGCCTGCTGAACGAGGCGGGCGGCGTCTCCACCGTCGATGTCTCCACGCTGTTCGATCCCCGGCTCGGCGACGAGCTGCCCGACCTGCGGATGAGCCCGGACGGCCGGGTCCTGGCCGTCAAGCGGGACGACCGGCTCGAACTGCTCGACCCGGCGACCCGCCGCCGTCTGGCCGGCCCGATCGCCTGGAAGGGCGACGGCTCGGCGATGGCCTTCAGCGCGGACGGCACGCGGCTGGCCTACGGCGACGGCGCCCGCGTCCGCGTGCTCGACGTCGCGAGCGGGCGGGAGACGCAGGCGTTCGGGCTGGCCGGGAAGGGGGCGGAGAAGGCCGACGCGCTCGCCTTCGACCCCGGCGGCCGGACCCTGGCCGTGCTGCCGTCCAGGTTCGAGGGGGAGCTGCCGCTGGAGCTGCACGACCTCACGAGTTCGCGGGCGCGGATCACGAAGGTGACGGGCGCCGGGCCGATGAGCTTCGCGCCGGACGGTTCGCGGCTGCTCATGGGAGGCCCTGAGGTGCGGCTCTACGATCCGGTCGGCGGGACCGCGCTGCCGGTGGGGGCCGAGGCGCGGCGGGTCGGCGGCGCCTTCGCCTACAGCCCGGACGGCCGCCAGGTGGCCTTCTCGCATCCTGACCGGATCACGCTGTGGGACCGGGACCTGCGGACCATGCTCGGCGCCTTCCCCAGCGTGCCGGGCGCGGAGCAGTTCGCGCTGCCGGTCTGGTCGCCCGACGGACGGCTGATCGCCACGTACGAGAAGGGCCCGCGGATCCGCCTGTGGGACGTCGCCTCGCGGCGGTACGTCGGGGTCGTGTTCGACGCGATGGCCGAGTCGGCGGGCGACAACGTCTGGCTCGGCTTCTCGGCCGACGGCACCAAGCTGTACACCCTGGACGACGACGGCGCCTTCCGTACGCACGACCTCGACCGGCGGCATGTGGCCGCGACCGTGTGCGCCCGCGCCGGCCGCGCGCTCACGGCGGCGGAGTGGCGGGCGTACCTGCCGGGGGTCGAGCCGTTCGACGTGTGCCGCTAGGACGCCCAGGCGACGACCTGGAACCAGACCGCCTTGCCGGGCGGCACGGGGTTCCAGCCCCAGTCGTGGGACAGGCTGTGGACGATGGCCAGCCCCCGCCCCCGGCAGGCCAGCGGGTCGGCCTGGCCCATCCGGGGAAGGGCGGCGCACGAGTCGCGGACCTCCACGGTCAGCAGCCGGCCCTCCCGGACCACCACGACCCGGACGGGGTCCGCCGAGCGGGCGTGGGTGAGCGCGTTGGTGACCAGCTCCGAGACGAGAAGCTGGGCGATCTCGACGGCGGCCTCCGCCGCTTCGTGATCCTTGGCGACGTCGCGGACGAACCGCCGCACGGAGGAGACGCAGCCGGGGTGCCGGGGCATCCGCCGTTCGCCGAGGACCGTGTCCGGCAGGGGCCGCCGGTCGGCGAGCGTCACGGCGGGACTTTCGGATTTCATGTGGCCAGCGTGACGCCATATGACTACGGTCGGTAGTGATCTGATTGCAAGGAGTGGACTTTGAAGTCCGTGCCGTTGGCGTTGAACCCGGGCGAGGGGAGGGCAGGGTGGCCGACTTCTACGCGCCTCAGGCGATATGGGGCAGAGAGTTGCGGCACTACCGGAAGGCGGCGGGCCTGACACAGGGGCAGCTCGCCGAGCGCATCCATTTCAGCGAGGGCCTGATCAGCGGCGTCGAGACAGGTCAGCTCCCGGCCAGCCCCGAGTTCGCCGAGGCCTGCGACAAGGCCCTCGGCACCGGCGGAGCCCTGCGCCGCCTGCTCGACTGGCGCAAGGGTCAGATCTTCCCCTCCTGGTTCGGCAAGTGGCACGAGAAGGAGCAGGCGGCGCTCACCCTGCGCACCTACGAGCCGCTCCTGGTGCCCGGCCTCCTGCAGACCGAGCAGTACGCCCGCGCCCTGCTGCGCGGCAACGAGGCCGCGGTGGCCGCGCGCATGGAGAGGCAGGCGATCCTTGCCCGCGACGACCCTCCGTCGCTGCGCTGCGTCATCGACGAGGCGGTGCTGTTCCGGCCCATCGGCGGGCCGGAGCTGATGAAGGGTCAACTGCGGCGGCTGCTCGACGCGGTCACCCCGCGGCTCAGCATCCAGGTCCTCCCGCACGGGCTGCACTCCGGCTTGACGGGTGGCTTCGTGATCGCGACCCTGGACGGAGGCTCCGAGGTGTTGTACGCGGAAACCGCGGTGCGCGGCATCACGACGAGCGATCATGAGGACGTCTCGGCGGCCGTGGAGCGGTTCGAGGCCATCCGTACCGAGGCGTTGCCCTTGAGCATGTCCCTTGAAACGATAAAGAAAGCCATGGTGGAGCGATGGACCTGAGCTGTGTCCAGTGGCAGAAGTCCAGTTTTTCCGGCGACAACGGCGGCAACTGCGTCGAGATCGCCGAGCTCAAGAACGTTCCTGGCGGCCCTGCGCACAAGGGCGGGCAGGCTGAGCTGGTCGTCGTGCGTGACTCCAAGGACCCCGACGGGCCCAAGCTGTTCTTCACGCCCGCCGAGTGGGACGCGTTCGTGGCGGGCGTGAAGGCGAGCGAGTTCGACCGCGCCTGACGGCGAGGTCACGGTGGGGTTCAGCAGGTGGCGGGGCCGGCGTCCCGCTGGACCTCTATGGAGGGCGTCTCGCCCACGTGCGGCGGCATCGCGGACGCGGACATCAGCGGATCGCCCGGGGTGCCGCCGACCTTCTCCAGGAAGTCGGCCCACTCGGTCGGCACGGTGAGCGCGGTGATCGCGTACCACTCCCCGGCCATCGCGGGGTCGCCGCCTTCGAGCGAGACGGGCACGTCCCACTGGCCGGAGGCCCGCACGGGGTCGACGCGGTAGAAGCGGGTGTGTCTGGTGCGCGGCGTGCCGGTCGTCCGGCGTACGCCGATCAGCAGGGTCGTGCCCTCGGGCAGCGTGGCGGTGCCTCTCACCAGCGGGCAGGGCGAGGCGGTGGCCCCGGGGCCGGTGACGGGCGCGGTGATGACGAGCCGGGGCGTCTCCCGCTCGCTCTGCGCCTGGCTGTACTTCACCACGACGCCGGGCAGGCCCACCAGCGTCGTGGCCATGCCGACAATGGCGGTGGCCCACTTCCTTCTGACGCTCCATACGCGTGGAGCGGGCCCGGCGCCGTGGCCGAGCTTTCGATTCTTGGCCATTTGCGGTATTTCCCCCGATCGTGCGCCGCGAGATGGATACGCGGAAACGCGACGTATCCGATTTTTTCCGGATAAACGTCGAATTGGAGTCTTTTGCTCAACGGGGTGGAAGGGTGTCAGTATGCACCCGATTTCGGGTGATGCCGTTTCCCCTGCTCATACCCTTGATCGTCCGCGTAACCCCCGGCCGAGGGTGTTTTTGAGATCAACTTGACGGTCGTTCTCAAAGTGCGAATCAGCGGCTATTGGCCCAAATGCGCGCCGATTGCACGATCTCCTCAAGGTTGTCGCTGTGCGCGCCCTGCCAGTAGACCTGTCCGCAGTCGCCGCACCGGCCGTAGGCGTCGTAGCTGCGCCGGGTGCCGGCCTCCAGCAGCGGCCCGACCTCCTCCTTCGTCACCGGCACGAGCACGCCGTTGCAGGCCGTGCAGCGCGTCCACGGGGCCAGCGGCGGCTCGAAGCGTTCGAGCACGTCGCGGAGCTGGTCGGCGGGGCGCGAGCCGCGGACGTAGGCGCCCAGCCACAGCGCGCGGCGGCGCAGCAGGCCGCGGTCCTGGGTGAGCAGCACCCGACGCTCCTCGTTGGCCTGGACCACCAGCGCCGGGTCGTCCATGTCGTTGTGGTACGCGGTGTCCACGCCGAGCAGGCGCAACCGCCGGGCCAGCGTGCCGAGGTGCACGTCGAGCAGGAACCGCGGCCCGGCGGGCAGCGGCTGCGGCCGGGGCGTCGGGTGCACCTCGACCGTCTCGCCCGGCGCGAGCAGGTGGGACGGGGCCACGCCGCGGCCTTCCGACAGCATCGGCCCCGCCTCGGTCAGCGGGATGCCGAGCGACTCCACGTGATGGCCGAGCGTCGAGGTGCCGTCGGTGGTCACCCGCTGCCACTCCCCCCGGCGGCTCACGGGCACGAACATCCTCAGCTCGGCGGCGATGCGCAGGCGTGCGTCCCGTTCGGTCACACTGTCCATTCTGCGCGACCGGATACCGTGACATCATGCCCATGTCCCGCCGAGCCTTCCTCGGGCTCGCCGCGCTCGCGGCCGGCTGCTCCACGGCCAGCCCCGCCGAGCTGCGGCTGGTCACCGGGCTGGCGGGCGGCCCGTACGGCGCGCTCGGGCAGCGGCTGGCGGGCGAGCTGCGGCACGACGGGCTGACCGTGCGGGTGGTGGAGACCGCGGCCAGCGTCCAGAACCTCACCATGATGGCCGGTGGCCGGGCCGACGTCGGGTTCGCGCTGGCCGACAGCGCCGACGACGCGGTCAGGGTGCGCCACCAGCCGGTCTCCGCGCTGGCCCGGATGTACATGAACTACGTGCATCTGGTCGTCCGCGAGGGCGCGCGCATCACCGGCGTCGGCGACCTGGCGGGGCGTCCGGTGTCGATCGGGGTCGAGGGGTCGGGCACGGCGGTGACCGCGACGCGCGTGTTGTCGGCCGCCGGGCTGCGCACGCCGCCGCAGATCACCAGGCTCGGCCTCGACGCCTCCGTCACCGAGCTGCGCGGCGGCCGCATCGAGGCGTTCTTCTGGTCGGGCGGCGTGCCGACGCCCGCGCTCGCCGCGCTCGACGACATCGCGCTGGTGCCGCTGGAGTCGCTGGTGCCGGTGCTGCGCCGCCGCTACGGGCCGGTCTACGAGCACGCCGCCGTGCCGGCCGGCGCGTACGGGCTGGCCAGGCAGGTGCCGACCGTGGGCACGCCGAGCTACCTGATGTGCCGTACGACGCTCCCCGACGACCTGGCCTTCACCGTCACCGAGACGCTCTTCCGCGCCCGCGACCGCCTCCAGGCCCCCTCCGCTCCCGGCGGCCGCCTCGACAGGCGTTACGCCATCGGCACCGGCGTCGTGCCCCTGCACCCGGGCGCGGCCCGCTACTACCGCTCGGTCTACGGCTGAGCCAGGGCCAGCTCGACCACCAGCCCGTGCGGCACGGCGGGCAGCAGCCGCAGGGTGGCCCCGCACGCCTTGGCCAGCTCGGCCGCGATGGCCAGGCCGAGCCCGCTGCCCGGGACGTTCGCGTGCGCCCCCGACCGCCAGAACCGCCCCAGCGCCTCGGCCCGCTCCTCCGCGCCCAGCCCCGGCCCGTCGTCGGCGACGCGCAGCGTCCCGCCGTCGAGCGTGACCGTCACCGTGCCGCCCTCGGGGACGAACTTCTGGGCGTTGTCCAGGGCGATGTCGGCGATCCTGGCCGCCGCCTCCGGCACCACCGCGCCCGCGGGGACGTCGGCCACCAGGCACACGCCCTTGGCCGCGTAGACCTCGCGCCACACCGCCAGCCGCTCGCCGAGCCCGACCTCCTTGCCCGCCAGGCCCGCGCCCGCCTCGACCTCGGCCAGCGCCAGCAGGTCCTCCACCAGCAACGCCAGCCGGTCGAGCTCGGACATCGCCTCGGCGTACTCGGCCGTGCCCTCCTCGCGCAGGTGCGGCTCCAGGTTCTCCAGCCGCAGCCCGAGCACGGTGAGCGGGGTGCGCAGCTCGTGCGAGGCGTCGGCCACGAACGCGCGCTGCCGTTCCATCGCCGCCGAGACCGCGTCGGCCATCGCGTTGAAGCGCTCCTCCAGCCGCCGCAGCTCCGACGGGCCCGCCCCGGGATGCGCCCGCGCGTCGAGCTGACCCTGCGCGATGGCCCGCGTGGTGCGGTCGAGCTCGGTCACCGGCCGCAGGATCCAGCGGGCCAGCCGCCGGGCCGCCAGCGCCGACCAGGCCAGCGCGACCAGCGCCCCCGCCGCCAGCGCGCCCCAGACCAGCGACACGTCCAGCCGGGCCTGCCCGGTCGGGGCCTCCAGCAGCACCACGCCGGACACCTGCGCGTCACGCCCGGCGGGCTCGGCCAGCAGCACCGTGGCCGGGCCGAACGGGCTGACCGTGGGCAGGTCCTCGGTCGTGCGGCCGGACAGCGCGAGCCGGGTCGCCTCCCGGTCGTCGGCCTCGAACCGGCCGGCCGAGACCAGGATCGAGCCGTCGCGGTCGCGCACCCGGACGGCCGCGCCGTACAGGTCGGCGTAGCGGGAGACCTCGGTGATCAGGCCCGTGCGGTCGTCGTCGCGGGCCGCGGCGTCGGCCAGCTCGGCGAAGCGGGTGGCGTCGGCGCGCCGGTCGAGCAGCAGGCGGTTGGTCCGGTGGGAGGCGTAGGCCAGGCCGAGCGGCACCGCCAGCGCCGCGATCAGGAAGACGATCAGCGTGGTGAACGTGACCACCAGCCGCGCGTTCATCCCGCCGGGCCCAGCCGGTAGCCGGTGCCGCGCAACGTCTCCACCAGCCCGGGACGCCCGGTCTTGGACCGCAGCCCCGCCACGTGCACGTCGAGCGACCGGGACGCCGACAGCAGCGGATCGCCCCAGACCTCGTCGAGGATCTCCTCCCGGCTGCGCACCACGCCCGGCTCGCGGGCCAGCAGCGCCAGCACGTCGAACTCGCGCCTGGTCAGCGCCACCGGCCGCCCGGCCACCGTGACCTGCCTGCACTCCAGGTCGATGCGCACGTCGCCGACGCACACCACGTGGTCGCGCGCCGGCATCGGACGCGTGCCGCGCCGCAGCACCGCCTCCATGCGGGCCATCAGCTCGACCGTGCGGAACGGCTTGACCAGGTAGTCGTCGGCCCCCGAGCGCAGTCCGCGCAGCACCTCGCGCTCCTGCGTGCGCGCGGTGACCACGATGAGCGGCACCGCCGAGACGCGGCGCAGCCGGCGCAGCACGTCGAGCCCGTCCATGTCGGGCAGGCCCAGGTCGAGCAGGACGAAGTCGACGCCCCCCGCCAGGCGGAGGGCGTCGACGGCCAGGCCGGCGCGGGTGACCGAATGGCCGTGCCGGGCCAGCGCGGTGGTGAGCGCGGAGGCGAGACGATCGTCGTCCTCGACCAGGAGAACCCGCATGGTGCCAGGTTAGACGCGGGCGGTGACCGGATCCGACGGCTCGGCGCCCTCGCTGCGGGACAGCGCCGCGTCGCGGGTCTCGCGCATGGTCAGGTAGACGACCAGGGAGACGGCGGCGCAGGCGGAGACGTACCAGTAGAAGCCGGACTCGATGCCCTTGTCCTTGAACCACAGGGCGACGTACTCCGCGGTGCCGCCGAACAGGGCGTTCGCGATCGCGTACGGCAGCGCCACCCCCAGCGCGCGCACGTGCGTCGGGAACAGCTCGGCCTTCACCACCGCGTTGATCGAGGTGTAGCCGGTCACGATCACCAGGCCGGCGAGCGACAGGACGAGCGCGCCCCCGAAGCCGCTCGCCCCGCCCAGCGCGGTCATCAGCGGCACCGTGCCCAGCATCGACCCGATCCCGAACGTGATCAGCAGCGGCCGGCGCCCGATGCGGTCCGACAACGACCCGGCCAGCGGCTGCAGGCACATGAAGATGAACAGCGCGCAGAAGCTGACCAGCGTGGCCGTCTCCTTCGGCAGGCCCGCGGTGTTCGACAGGTACTTGGTGAGGTACGTCGTGTACGTGTAGTACGCGACCGTGCCGCCCATGGTCAGGGCGATGACCAGCAGCGCCTCCTTCTTGTGCGCCAGGAGCTGCCGGATGGTGCCCTTGTCCCGGCGCTCCTCTTCCTCCTCGCCGTACGCCTCCGTCTCCAGCAGGCTGCGGCGCAGGTAGAACACGACGGCGGCGGCCAGGGCCCCGACCACGAACGGCACCCGCCAGCCGTAGGAGTTCAGGGCCTCCTTCGACATCGTGTTCTGCAGGATGATCTGCAGGCCGAGGCCGACGAGCTGGCCGGCGGTCATGGAGACGTACTGGAAGCTGGAGGCGAAGCCGCGCCGGCCGCGAGGGGTGGCCTCGGTCAGGTACGTGGCGCTGGCGGCGTACTCGCCGCCCACCGACAGGCCCTGGAGCAGCCGCGCGACCACCAGGACCAGCGCGCCGGCGTAACCGACCGACTCGTACGTCGGCGCGATGGCGATCAGCAGCGCGCTGGCCGACATCAGCGTGACGGTGAGCGTGAGCGCCGCCTTGCGGCCCCGGCGGTCGGCGTACCGGCCGAGCAGCCAGCCGCCGAGCGGGCGCATGAAGAAGCCGACGGCGAAGATCGCCGCGGTGTTGAGCAGCTTGGCCGTGTCGTCCCCGTCAGGGAAGAACGAAGCGGCGAAGTACACGGCGAAGCTGCTGTAGACGAACCAGTCGTACCACTCGACCAGATTGCCGACGGAGCCGCCGATCACTGCCTTCCACGGCACGCGCGCTTTGTTCATGTAGGACCTCCTGGGGGGAGTGGATGCAGGCCAGAGCCTCTCCCCAGAAGGTTGTTCGGACAAGGTGCGGCGGCTCAGATCTAACGTGCGCTTAACATCGGGTTTTCCTCAGCGCAACGGGGGCCGGGCGTTCTTCGCGCGTTCGAGTGCCAGATCGGCCCACCACTCGCCGCTCTCCGGCGCCACCACGCCGCGTTCGGGGTCCTTGTCGCCGTTCGTGCCGCGCCGGCACCGTCCGCCGGAGCTGCCGGCCCGGGTGATCCACAGGTAGGCGTCCGCCAGCTCCTCGCCCGTGTCGGTCGTGGGCCGCTCGCCGACGCCCCGGCCCGGTGGATTGCACCAGGTCTGCGGGTCTTTGTACTTCTTCGTCGGCGACCACGAGCCCTGGCCGTTCCTGGCCGTGTCCACCACGAAGTGCGGCAGGTCGCCGCCGGGGTCGGCGTCCTTCGGGCAGGTGGCGCCGCCCGTCCTGCGCATGACGGCGATGCAGGCCGACAGCGACTTGCCGTACTCGACGGCCTTGGGGGTGGGCTGGAAGGAGGCGGTGTTGACGAAGAACCCGTCGGCCCGGTCGATCCCGGCGCCGATCAGGCGCTGGGCCATGACCTCGGTGCCGGGGTAGAGGTCCTGGCTGCCGTCGAGGTAGACGGCCGTGCCGGGGTGCCCGGTCTTGAGCGATTGCACGGCCTCGCGCAGGTCCCGGTAGCGCTGCTCGGCCGTGCCGGCCAGCGCGCAGTCCTTGGTGCCGGGCAGGTTGACCAGGCTGGACGGCTCCAGGATGATCACGGCCTTGCGGTCGCCGATCTGCCGGGCGACGCCCTTGACCCACTGCTGGTAGACCTGCATCTCGCCCGCGCCGACGGCGGCGCAGTCGCCGCCGCCCGGCATGTAGTTGACCAGGAAGACGGGCACGCCGCCCGCCTCCTGCGCGGCGGTCACGGCGGTCTCGACCGTGGCCCTGACCTCGGGCTGGTTCAGGCGGATGGCGTGCGGGACGGCGGCCAGCCGCTCCATGAGCGCGGCGTCGGCCGGACGGTCCTTCTGCCACACGGCGGCCTGGCGGGCGGCGGCCTTCTCCTTCTCGGACCAGAAGGTGACGCCGTTCTCGCGCAGCGGGTTGCGGGAGGTCGCGGTGGAGGCCGGTTCTGTGCCGGTGGCCGTGCGGGTGCTCGCGGGGGTGTCGTCGTGGGGCCACAGCAGGGCCGTGGTGACGCCGGCGGCCGCCACCACGACCGCCGCGGCCGCGGCCAGCAGCCTCATGCGCCGCTTCCCCGCCGCCGTCGCGTCCGTCCCTTCGACAGGAGAAGGGGGGACGGTGGGCGGCGTCCCGGCGGAGGGAGGTGGAGGGGGGACGTCGGGCGGCGTCCCGGTGGTGGGGGAGGGGGGTGGGGTGGGGAGGGCGGCGGAGGGGGTGGCGGTGCTGAGGGCGTCCATCAGGTCCTGGGCCGTGGGGCGGGCGGCCGGGCTCTTGGCCAGCGACGCGGTCACCAGGTCGAGCAGCGGCCCCGACAACCCCCGCAGCTCGGGAGCCTCGTTGACGATGCGTAACAGGATCGTCGGCACCGACCCCGACCCGAACGGCGGCAGCCCCCCGGCGGCGAAGGCGACCGTGCAGCCCCACGAGAAGATGTCCGAGGCCGGCCCGACCCGCGACCCCGCCACCTGCTCGGGCGACATGTACGACGGCGTCCCCACGATCGCGCTGCTCATCTCCGACTCCGCCAGCCGCGCGATGCCGAAGTCGATGACCTTGGGCCCCACCTGGGACAGCAGCACGTTCGACGGCTTGAGGTCACGGTGCACGACCCCGGCCCCGTGGATGGCCCGCAACGCCATCGCCATGGCCGCGGCCAGCCCGTCGAGCGCGGAGCCCGTCAGCGGCCCGGAGTCGCGCACCGCGTCGTCCAGGCTGGGCCCCTCGACGTACTCGGTGACCAGGTACGCCACGTCCGCGTGCACGTCGGCGTCGAGCACCGGGGCGGTGCAGAAGCGGGCGACCCGCCGGGCCGCGGCCACCTCGCGGGCGAATCTGCGCCGGAAGTCGGGGTCGGCGTCCATCCTGGCGTGGATGAGCTTGACGGCCACCCGGGTGCCGCCGGGCTCCTCGCCCAGGTAGACGACGCCCATGCCGCCCTCGCCCAGCCGGCCCAGGAGGGCGTAGCGCCCCACCTGCCGCGGATCCGCGTCCCTCAGCGCCTCCAACGTCATGACGTGTCAGGTTAGCCGGGGAAAGGTCAGACCGTCAGCCGCCACTCGTCCCACTCGTCGAGCAGCTCGAACCCCATGGCCTCGTTGATGGCCAGCATGTGGGCGTTGGACGTGGCGTTCCAGGTGATGATCCGCTCCAGGTGGGGCTCGCGCTCGCGCAGCCACAGCAGGTTGGACAGCTTGAGCAGCAGGCCCAGCCGATGGCCGCGGTGCTCGCGCAGGACGGTGGTGTCGGCCTGGTGGCCCCAGCCGTCGGAGCGGTCGGCGGTGAGGTAGATCCGCGTGTAGCCGGCGGGCGCGCCGTCGGACTCGCGCCTGGCGATCATCGTGTAACAGGTCTCGCCGCCGAGCGTGACACGCTCCTCGCGCAGGCGCAGGCGGTCGAGGTTGAAGGTCATGTCCTCGACGTCGGCGTCGCGCGGGGCGTCGTTCATGCCGTTCATCAGCGTGGCGAGGTCGGCCAGCAGCTCAGGACCGGCCGGGCCGGCGAACCGCTCGACGCGGTAGCCGGGCGCCTCGGGCAGCATGCCGCGCAGCGCGGCCCAGTCGGCCGTGCGCAGGTCGAGCGTGCGGCGGGCCTCCTGGAGCGCGACCGTCATCCCGTGGGCGCGGGCGAAGCGGGCGCCGACGCCGGTGGTGGGCGTCTCGGTGAGCAGCAGGGTGCGGCCGTGGGCGCGCATCCGGCCGAGGGCGTGCTCGAACAGCTCGCTCCCGAGGCCGCGGCCGCGCAGCTCGGGCCGGACCACGAGCGGGAACAGCCAGCCCATGTGCCGGTTGTCGGACTGGGGCAGCGCCAGGCTGTAGCCGCCGGCGACCTTGCCACCGTCGGTCAGGACCCAGGACTCGACCCGGTCACCGGGAGGGCCGAGGAGGGCGATGACGGACAGGCGGGTGAGTGACAACTTGGGGCCGGGCTCGTGCGCGTGGGCGGCCAGGTAGGCGTCGTGCAGGCCCGTCATCAGCTCGCCCGGCCGGTCGAAGTCGATTGGCTGGATGTGCATCCGTCCAGCCAATCGCATCGGCGTGGCGTCTGGCCAGCCGTTTTACCGCCGCGGCCCTACTGCCGGTAGTTCTCCACCTCGCCGGCCGGGCGGACGGCCGCGCCGTCGGGGTCCTCGCCCGCGCCGCGCCTGGCCCTGCGCTGCCGGAGCAGGTCCCAGCACTGGTCGAGCGCCACCTCCAGCTGCTTGACCCGCGCGTGCTCCTCGTCGGAGGTGACCTCGCCCGCCGACAGCCTGCCGCGCAGCTCGTGCTCCTCGGCGACCAGAGCGCTGATCCTGGTGAGAATCTCGTCGTCCCGCATGCCCAAGACTCTAACGACTGCGTGATAGAACACGCCCTATGTCTGGTATCGCGCTGGTAAGGAAGCCCGGACCCCGGATCGCCGAGGGCATCGTCACGCACATCGAGCGTGCGCCCGTGGACCACGAACGCGCACGTCACCAGCACGACGCCTACGTCGCGGCGCTGGCCGCGGCCGGATGGCGGCCGGTCTACGCCGAGGACGCCGACCACCTGCCCGACGCGCCCTTCGTGGAGGACGCCGTGGTGGTGTCGGGGCGGCTGGCCGTGCTCACCCGGCCGGGCGCGCCGGAGCGGCGTCCGGAGGTGGAGTCCGTGGAGCGGGCCGTACGGGAGCTCGGCCTGAAGGCGGTCCGGATCGCCCGCCCCGGCACCCTGGACGGCGGCGACGTGCTCCAGGTCGGCCCCACCGTGTACGTCGGCAGGTCGGCCCGCACCGACGACGAGGGCGTCAGCCAGCTCGCCGCCCTGCTGCCCGAGCGGCGGGTCGTGCCCGTCGGCCTGCGCGGCGTGCTGCACCTGAAGTCGGCGGTGACCGCCCTGCCCGACGGGACGCTCATCGGCGATCCCGGTCGCGTCGAGCTGCCCGGCCTGCTCGAACCGCCGGAGGAGCCGGGCGCGCACGTGGTGCCGCTGGGCGGCGACCGGGTGCTGCTGGCCGCCTCCGCCCCGAGGACCGCGGCGATGCTGGAGCGGCGCGGGCTCGTCGTGACGAGGGTGGACATCTCGGAGTTCGAGCGGCTGGAGGGCTGCGTCACCTGCCTGAGCGTGCTCATCCCGGACCAGTCATCTGCCTGAGCGTGCTCATCCCCGACCAGCGGTGGCGCGCGCCGGAATTTCGCGGCCCTGACCTGGTGTTTCACCATCGGTGGACCGATCGGCTCTCATGATGTGAGATCAAGGGCAGCGAATCCCGAGACGTCTGGTAGCGTGCTTGGCATGCTGCGCGGGCTGCTTCTTAGCTGCCGCGGCGAGGGCCTGTAAGGCCGGCTCCCTCGTCGCGGAGCCAGTCATGCGCGTCGGCCGCTTTCGACTCGACCGACGAGGAGCAGCAGACATGAACGCCCAGCAGCCCAGTCCCATGCCGGCCCATCGTTATCAGCCGTTCGAACCGATCCGGCTGACCGATCGCACCTGGCCCGACCAGGTCATCACCAAGGCGCCCCGGTGGTGCGCGGTCGACCTGCGCGACGGCAACCAGGCCCTGATCGACCCGATGGACTCCCACCGCAAGCTCCAGATGTTCGAGCTGCTGGTACGCATGGGCTACAAGGAGATCGAGGTCGGCTTCCCGGCCGCCTCCCAGACCGACTTCGACTTCGTCCGGCAGATCATCGACGAGGGCCGCATCCCCGACGACGTCGTCATCCAGGTGCTGACCCAGGCCAGGCCCGAGCTGATCGAGCGCACCTTCGAGGCGATCGAGGGCGCCAAGCAGGCCATCGTCCACCTGTACAACTCGACCTCCACCCTCCAGCGCCGCGTCGTGTTCGGCCAGGACAAGGAGGGCATCACCGCCATCGCCGTCGAGGGCGCCAAGCTGGTCAGGAAGCTGGCCGAGGCCACCGACGTCGACGTCTTCTACCAGTACTCGCCCGAGTCGTTCACCGGCACCGAGCTGGAGTACGCCGTCGAGGTGTGCGACGCCGTCAACGAGGTGTGGCAGCCCACCCCCGACCGCAAGGTCATCATCAACCTGCCCGCCACGGTCGAGATGGCCACGCCCAACGTCTACGCCGACCAGATCGAGTGGATGCACCGCAACCTGCGGCACCGCGACTCGATCGTGCTGTCGCTGCACCCGCACAACGACCGGGGCAGCGCCGTGGCCGCCGCCGAGCTGGGCTACATGGCCGGCGCCGACCGCATCGAGGGCTGCCTGTTCGGCAACGGCGAGCGCACCGGCAACGTGTGCCTGGTCACCCTGGGCATGAACCTGTTCTCGCAGGGCGTCGACCCCGAGATCGACTTCAGTGACATCGACGAGATCCGCCGCGTCACCGAGTACTGCAACCAGCTGCCGGTGCACCCGCGCCACCCGTGGGGCGGCGAGCTGGTCTACACCGCCTTCTCCGGCTCCCACCAGGACGCCATCAAGAAGGGCTTCGAGCACCTGGAGCGCGACGCCGCGGCGGCCGGCACGCCGGTGGCCGAGTTCACCTGGGCGGTGCCCTACCTGCCGATCGACCCCAAGGACATCGGCCGCACCTACGAGGCCGTCATCCGGGTCAACAGCCAGTCGGGCAAGGGCGGCGTGGCCTACATCATGAAGGCCGACCACCAGCTCGACCTGCCACGCCGGCTGCAGATCGAGTTCTCCAAGGTCGTGCAGGCCCGCACCGACGAAGGCGGCGGCGAGATCAGCCCCACCGCCATGTACGAGATCTTCCGCGACGAATACCTGCCCAACCCCGCCAACCGCTGGGGCCGGCTGAGCCTCATGGCCCACCGCCACGAGTCGACCGTCGACGACAAAGACCGCATCGGCGCCGACGTGCGCCTCGACGGTGAGATCCGGGAGATCGCGGGCGTGGGCAACGGCCCGATCTCGGCCTTCATCGACGCCATCGCCGGCGTCGGCATCAAGGTGCGGGTCCTCGACTACGTCGAGCACGCGATGAGCGCCGGCAGCGACGCCAAGGCCGCCTCCTACCTGGAGTGCGAGGTCGACGGGCAGGTGCTGTGGGGTGTGGGCATCGACGCCAACACCACCACGGCCTCGCTCAAGGCCATCATCTCGGCGGTCAACCGCGCCACGCGCTGACGTTCTCGCGCAAGGGGCAGGAGTGCACGTTCACTCCTGCCCCTTTCGCCGTGCCGGGACGTTCCGGTCACGCGGCGAGGCCGAGCGCCGCGGCGGCCAGCCGCAGCGCGTGGTCGAAGGCCGCCCGCCGGCTGTCGATCGTGTTGTTGAACTGGCCGAACACCTCGAAGTTGACCCAGCCGTAGAGCGTCGACCAGGACGCCATCGCCCGCCACACCACGTCGTCGGGCACGCCGGGCATCAGGGCGCGGATGTTCTCGGCGTCGGCGGCCACCTCGGCGGGCGGCTCGGGGGCGGCCGGCGGGTGCAGCCCGCCCGCGTTCCAGGCGTCGGTGACGATCGCGCCGAGCACGGTGACGTCGCGCAGCCGGGCCGCGACGGTGTCCTGCGGCGCCTGGTAGCCGGGCACGGGCGAGCCGTAGAGCAGGGCGTACTCGTGGGGGTGGGCCACCGCCCAGTCGCGGACGGCATGGCCGGCGGCCAGCCAGCGGCCGAGGTGGGCCGTGCGCGGGCAGGCGGCCTCGGCCTGCTCGACGGCCTGGCCCAGCGCGTTGTAGCCGTCGATGATCAGGGCGGTCAGCAGGTCGTCGCGGCTCGGGAAGTAGCGGTAGATGGCCGAGGAGACCATGCCCATCTCCCGCGCCACGGCCCGCAGCGACAGGCCGCCCGCGCCGTCGGTGGCCAGTTGTCGGCGGGCGATGTCGGTGATCTCCCTGGTGAGCTCGGCTCTCACGCGCTCTCGCGCGGTACGGCTGGCTGTCATGCACAGCAGGTTATCAGAGCACTGGCAAAAAACGAGAGCACCGCTCTTGACGAGTGCCGCTCTTTTGAGAGAGCATTGCTCTCGTAAGCGAACAGCGCACCACCTCAGGAGATCCCCATGCTCGCCCTCGCCAAGAACGCCAACGCCGCCCTGATGTTCTTCCTGGAGCTCGGCGTGCTGGGCGCGGTGGCCTACTGGGGCTTCACGCTCAGCCCCAACTGGGCGATCAAGCTCCTGGCGGGGCTGGGCGGCCCGGCGCTGTTCATCGCCGTGTGGGCGCTGTTCGGCGCGGGAGGCGGCGCGAACGCCACGATCCCGCTCACCGGGCTGGCCCGCGTCGCGCTGGAGATCGTCTGGTTCGGCGGCGGCGCGCTCGCGCTCTACGCCGCCGGCCGCGTCACCCCGGCGATCGTCTTCGCCGCCGTCTTCGTCGTCAACGCGCTGCTGCGCGTCATCTGGAAGCAGGTCTGATCATGGGTAAGCACGTCGTCGTGGGGTCCGGCCAGGTCGGCACGCACCTGGCCGCCAAGCTCGCCGCGCAGGGGCACGAGGTCGTCGTCGTGACCCGGTCGGGCCGCGGGCCGGAGGGCACGGTCAGGGTGGCCGCCGACGTGGCCGACCAGGCCCGGCTGTCGGAGCTGGCCAAGGGGGCCGACGTCCTGTACAACTGCGTCAACCCGGCCTACCACCGGTGGCTGACCGACTGGCCGCCGATGGCCGCCTCGTTCCTGGCCGCCGCGGAGTCGAGCGGCGCCGTCCTGGCCATCCTGGGCAACCTCTACCCGTACGGGCCGGTCTCCGGCCCGATGACCGAGGACCTGCCGCTGGCCTCCACCACCCCCAAGGCCCGGGTGCGGGCCAAGATCTGGCACGACGCGCTGGCCGCCCACCGCGAAGGGCGGATCAGGGTGACCGAGGTGCGCGGCTCGGACTTCTTCGGCCCCGGCGCCACCGACCAGTCCCACCTGGGCACCCGCTTCATCCCCTCGCTCAGGGCCGGCCGGACGATCCGGCTCGTCTTCCCCGCCGACGTCCCGCACAGCTGGACCTACCTGCCGGACGTGGCCGACGCCCTGATCATCGCCGGCGCCGACGAGCGGGCGTGGGGCCGCCCCTGGCACGTGCCCACCAACGACCCGATGACCTTCCGCGAGGTCGGCGCCCGGATGGCCGCCCTGCTGGACCTGCCGGCGCCCACGATGACCACGCTGCCGTGGCCGCTGCTGCGGGTGTCCGGGCTGTTCTCGCCCATGATCGGCGAGCTGCGGCACGTGCGCTACCAGTTCACCGCGCCCTACGTGCTCGACTCCTCGGCGTTTCAGCAGGTCTTCGGCGTCGCGCCTACGCCGGTGGAGGCCGCGCTGAAGGCTACGCTCGACGGATGAAGATAGCCATGATCGGCCTGGGCGACATCGCGGAGAAGGCGTACCTGCCCGTGCTCGCCGCCCAGTCCCTCGACCTCCACCTGTGCACCCGCAACACCGCGCGGCTCGACCGGCTCGGTGACGCCTACCGCGTCGCCGACCGGTCCACCAGCGTCGACGAGGTGATCAAGGCGGGGGTCGACGCCGCGTTCGTGCACGCCGCGACCGAGGCGCACCCGGAGATCGTCGAGCCGCTGCTCAGCGCCGGGATCCACGTCTACGTCGACAAGCCGATCGCCTACAGCCTGGCCGAGTCCGAGCGCCTGGTGCGCCTGGCCGAGTCCGAGGGCAGGTCGCTGATGGTCGGCTTCAACCGCCGCCACGCCCCCGGCTACGCGGGGCTCATGGCCCTTCCCCGTCATCTCGTGCTGCTGGAGAAGAACCGCGACAACTACCCCGACGCGCCCCGGCGGGCCATCTTCGAGGACTTCATCCACGTCGTGGACACGCTCAGGTTCCTCGCCCCCGGCCCGGTCACCGAGACCAGGATCCGCACCCGCGTCCGCCGCGGCCTGCTCGAACACATCGTCCTTGAGCTGTCGGGCGCCGGGTTCACCGCGATCGGCGTCATGAACCGGGTCAGCGGCGCCGCCGAGGAGACCTGCGAGGTCATGGGCGACGGCATCAAGCGGCGGGTGGTCAACCTCGGCGACGTCCTCGACTACGAGGGCGGCGAGACGCTCACCAGGCGGCCCGACTGGGTGCCGGTCGCCCGGCAGCGCGGCATCGAGCAGATCTGCCAGGAGTTCCTGCTTGCGGTCCGCGAGGGCCGGGTGATCAGCGCCGAGGACGCCCTGATCACCCATGCCATCTGCGAAGAGGCCGTCAGCCTGGCTTCCTGACCCGCATCGACTCGTCGGCCCTGGCGAACATGCGGTCGAACGTCGTCCCGCCCAGCCGGGCGAGCACCGTGTAGCCGTCGGTGTCGCTCAGCGGGCTGGAGGAGGAGACCACGCCCGCCACCGAGTCGCCGTACAGCACCGGGCCGCCGCTCCCTCCGGCGGCGGCATGGCAGTTGCGGGTGACCATCAGCCCCGGGCCCACCGTCGAGCCCTCGACCGCGTCGCCCAGGCAGCGGTACATCTGCGTCCCCGGGTAGCGCTTGCCCGCCGGGTAGCCGAGCAGTTCGAGCCCGCGCAGCCCGGCGCCGCGGCTCGTGCGCAGGGGCGGCAGGCCCTGGCCGACCACGTCCTCCAGCGGGCGCCTGCCCTTGACGACCCCGACCAGGCCGACGTCGTACGGCAGCACGTCGGGGGAGTCGGGGTTCGCCCGCCAGCGGTCCGGCGCCCACGTGCGCACCGCGGACCAGACGCCGTGCCGCGGGTTGCCCCTGTCGAACCCGGGCATGAAGACCAGCCGCTTGAGCGGCCGGCCGTCGTGGTAGAGGCAGTGCGCGGCCGTCAGCACCAGGCTGCGGCTGCGCGAGCCGATGATCGCGCCGCCGCACCACACGTCGGTGCGGGTGACGGGGTCATGGCCGAGCAGCACCCCGGTCAGCCGCCGCGCCCCCGTGTAGGGGCGCGGGACCGGCGCATAGCCCAGGCGGTCGCCGTCCGGGGTCAGCACCTGGGGGACGGGGACGCTGCGCTGCGCGACATCGGTGACGCCAGCCGGATCGAGCAGGACCAGAGACAGTACCAACCTGAGCACTTTCCCACTCTACGGGGAAGATGATCAATGCCCTGACCTGCGACACCAAGGTTTACCTAAGTGGGGGATTGTCATGCGTCGTACTGGGCGCCCAGGGCGCGCAGGCGGGCGTGGACGTCCTCGTACACCGAGGGGGCGCCCAGGTAGGTCTTGGGCAGCTTGGCGACCATGGTGTAGTTGGTGTCGCACACGTTCCCGACCGGCGCCTGGCCGGCCTGGCTGACGAGCTGGTACGCGTCCAGCGTGTCGAGGCCGGTCAGCTCCGACGTCCAGGTCACCAGGTCGTGCTGGCTGATGCGGTAGGCGTCCTCCAGGGGCCTGGCCGAGCCGGTGGACATCAGGTGCAGGTCGTCCTCCAGCCGGGGCCACGGCGTGGCCACGCCCTTGATGAGCTCGACCGCGACCACGGTGTTCATGGCCGACTCGACGGCCGTGCCGCAGACCTCGCCGTGCCCCTGCAGGCCGTGGCCGTCGCCGATCGAGAACATGCCGCCCTCGACGTTGACGCCCAGGTAGACGGTGACGCCGGCGCGCAGCTCCGGGGTGTCCATGTTGCCGCCGTGCGCGTCGGGGGTGATGGTCATGCGGGCCTCGTTCGCGCCCGGGGCCACGCCCACCGTGCCGTGCATCGGGTCGAGCGGCAGCGCGACGCTGAAGTCGCTGTTGCGCGCGTGGTAGACGGCCACGCCCTTGTTCACGTCGATGTCGTAGCGCCAGACCCGCTCCTCCAGCGGCGGCTGGAGCGTCGCCGTGGTGTGGGTGCCGGTCAGCGCGCCGAAGTGCGGGAACGTGGTGGAGACCGCCCAGTCGCGGGCCGGGGTGATTCTGACGAAGTGCAGCGCCAGCGTGTCGCCCGGCTCGGCCCCCTCCACGTGGAAGGGACCGGTGACGGGGTTCAGGTACGGGAACTCGCAGACCCGCGACGGCAGGTCCTCCACGGTCCGCACCCGGCCGCCGAAGCAGTCCTCGGTGTACAGCTCCAGCACCGTCCCGGGCCGCACCCTGCCCAGGGCGGCACGGCCGCCGAAGGTGTAGCTGAGCTCCTCCGGCGTGGGGTGGTAGGAGACGACGTTCACTTGACCTCCGAGGGAAGAACGGGCCTGCGGCCGACGAGATAGCTGACACCCAGGATGACCAGTCCGACCGCCAGCCAGATCAGGCCGACCGTCTGGGTCACCAGCTTGGTGTTGTACACCACGGCGGCCAGGACGAGGAAGCCGATCGCCGGCGCGACCACGTGCCCCCACACGTTCCCGCTGCGCCTGCGGAACCAGTGGTGGACGACGACGGCCACGTGCAGGATCAGGAAGGCGGTCATCGCGCCGAAGTTCACGAGCTGGCTGAGCAGCGGGATGCCGTAGTTCTCCAGGCTGCTCATGTAGAGGCCGATGCCCAGCGACAGCACGGCGACGGCCAGCGTGGCGTTCACCGGCACCTTGTGCCTGGGGTGGACCTTGGCCAGGAACGAGGGGAGCATGCGGTCGCGGGCCATCGCGAACAGCAGCCGCGAGGTGGCCGCCTGGGCGACCAGCGAGTTGGCGAAGCCCCAGGCGATCGCGGTGGCGACGGCGGTCAGCACGCTCAGCCAGTGGCCGCCGGCGAACTCCGCCATGCGGTAGAAGGCGTCACCGTTCTTGTCACCCTTGGCGATCAGCTGCGCGCGGTCCGGCATGAGCAGCGCCGCGACCCACGTCTGCGCCACGAACAGCACCGCGGCCAGTCCGAGCGCCGCCACCATCGAACGGCCGAGCCGCCTGCCGTCCTCCTTGTTCTCCTCGGCCAGCGTCGAGATGCCGTCGAAGCCGAGGAAGGACAGCACCGCCGTGGCCGCCGCGCCGAACACCAGCGTCCAGGTGAACGTCGAGGGCTCGAAGATCGGAGTGAACGCGCCCGCCTGGGCCTTGCCCTGCGCCAGGGCGATGCCGCCGACCACCAGGAAGATCGCCAGCACGGCCAGCTCGGCGACCAGCATCACCCGCGTGATGCGCGCGGTCATCTGGATGCCCATGTAGTTGACGGCCGTGTTGAGCAGCACGAAGATGACCAGCCAGCCCCAGACCGGGATCCCGGGCACGAACGAGTTCATGGCCAGGCTGGCGATGAGGTAGAGCAGCGACGGCACCAGGATGTAGTCGAGCAGGATCGCCCATCCGGCGATGAACCCGACCGGCGCCGAGATGCCGCGCCCGGCGTAGGTGTAGACGGAGCCCGCCATGGGGAACGCCTGGGCCATCTGCGAGTACGACAGCGCCGTGAACGCCATGGCGACCAGGCCGATGATGTAGGCCAGCGCGACCATGCCGCCGGACGACTGGAACACGCCGCCGAAGATGCCGAACGGTGCGATCGGCACCATGAAGATCAGGCCATAGATCATCAGGTCGGCGAAGCCCAGAGAGCGTTTGAGCTCTTGGCGGTAGCCGAACTGCTCAACGGTGCTCATGTTGCGCGGCTCCTTGTTGAGGTTGGGGGGCGTTTCGCACCTTAGAGCCAAAGCTTTCTAGTGAAAAGGTTTCTCAAGCAAGAAATCCAGGCCGTCCGCCCTGCCGAGGTGCACCGTGCGCCGCACCTGCCGGTTCAGCAGCGTGAGCGGGCCGCGCGCGCTGACGATCGTGGTGCCGTCGGCCACCGCGTCGAGGGCGGGGACGGCCAGGCTGCCCGCCCGCGCGGACAGGGCGGCGAGCATCGCGACGGCCTCGTAGCAGCCATGGCCGTGGGCGTTGAGCATGGGGGCGTGCGGGCCGAAGCGTTTGGCGTACCGCTCGGCGAAGTGCAGGCTGGCCTCGGTCGGCAGGTCGCGGAAGTAGCCCATCGACGCGTAGAGCTCGCCGGTGCCGTCGCCGCCGATGCCGAGCAGGCCGTGCTCCTCCAGCGCCCCGCACAGCCGGGCCGCGCCGAGGCCGGCGGCCGCGTAGGCCCGGTTGAAGGCGACCAGGTCGCTGCCGATCAGCGTGAGCAGGATCGCGTCGGGGCGGGCGTCGGCGATCCGGCCGAGCCAGGAGGCCGCCTCGCCGTACCGGACGAACGCCTCGCCGACGACGGTGGCGCCGCGCGCCCGCAACCGGCGGCGGGCGCCCGCGTGCACCAGGCGGGGCCAGACGTAGTCGTTGCCCAGCAAATACCAGCGGCGTGCCCGGTGGACGCTGACCAGCCATTCGATGCCCGGTTCGAGCTGCCTGCCGGGGGTCTCGCCGAGGAAGTAGACGCCCGGCGCGTGCCCCCCGCCCTCGTACGGCGGCGCGTACACGAACGGGACCCGCCCGCCGATCGCCGCGACCACGTCGATCCGCACGTCGCTCGCGTGCGTGCCCACCACCGCCTCGACCGTGCCGGACGCGACCAGGCCGGCCACCTCGGCCGCCACCTCGCGCCCCGGCCGCCCGCCGTCGACCAGCACCAGCTCGATCTGCCTGCCGAGCACGCCGCCCCGGGCGTCGACCTCCTCGGCGGCCAGCACCGCGCAGTTGATCGCGCACGGCCCCACCAGCCCGAGCACCCCCGACACGGGCACGACCAGGCCGATCCGGACCGCGTCCGAGGGGATGAGCCGGGCCTCGAAAGGATCGACGATCGCCGCCACGCCGACGAGTATCCTCCGAACTAGCTCTCCGGTGAAAGGACCTGATCTCTCATGGCTAAATCCGGGCTGGGGTCCTCACTCGCGTACGTGCTCAGCCGCGCCGAACGCGAGGTCACGCGCGGCCTGGCGGCGACCCTGGCCGGCGAGGACGTCACCGTCGAGCAGTGGCGCATCCTGCGCGCGCTGGCCGACGGCCGCGGCCACTCGATGGGGGAGCTGGCCGAGGCGGTGCTCATGCCGCACCCGACGCTCACCAAGGCGGTCGACCGGCTGATCGACCGGGCGCTGGTCCACCGGGGCGCGTCGGCGGGCGACCGGCGGCGGGTGGCGGTGTTCCTGGCCGACCGGGGGCGCGACCTGCTGGCCAGGGTGGACGGCGCGGTGGCCGAGCACCACCGGGCCATCGCCGCCGCGTTCGGCCAGGAGCGCACCGAGCGGCTGATGCGCGAGCTGGACGAGCTGGCCGCGGCCCTCGACCGGGCCTCGGCGCAGGCGCCGGGCCCCGTCAGTCCAGCCAGTACGTGTCGTGGCGGATGAAGAACTCGGCCTTCTCCTCCTCGCTCTTGCCGGCCAGGTCGAGCAGGCCCTCGAAGTAGCCCTCGCGAGGGGCGCCGGGGGCGAAGTGCAGCAGCATGGTCGCGGGCTCGCCCGACTCGTTGCGGAAGGCGTGCACGCCGCCCTCGGGCACGTGCACCCAGTCGCCGGGGCGGGTGTCGATCCAGCGGCTGCCGTCGTAGATCCGCACCGATCCGTCGAGGATGTAGAACGACTCGGAGATCGACTTGTGGAAGTGGGGGCTCGGGCCGGACGGCTCGGGCCCCATCACCCAGCGGTAGAGCCCGAACTGGCCGTTGGTGGTGGCCCCGGTGGCCAGGTAGTGGGCGGTGTTGCCGGTCGGGTAGGTCAGCTCGGGGGCGTGCTCGTAGGGGCGATACGTGGCGGACAGCTCGCCTTTGTCGCCCGAATAGCGTGGTTCCGGATAGGTCATGAGGCCATCCTGCCCGACCCGCTCGCGATCAGCTCTCGCGGTTCTTCCCGTCGTGGCCGGACCACAGCAGCAACGCCAGGCCCGCGACCGCGAGCCCCAGGTAGGCCGCCAGCGGCAGCTCCACGAACCGCCCCACGAACCCCCACTCCGTGTCGAACCAGACGCGCCCGGCGAACCCGCCGAGCCCCTGGATGATGGCCATGACCCCGATGAAACCCCTCATGACCACGACCGTCGCAGAACGGGACCCGCCCCGGCATCCGACCTTGGGCGGGTCACGTGCGACCAAAGTAGGTCAGGGGTAGAGGCCCCGCATGCTGTGGGCCTCGGCGACCCGGCCCACGCCGATCACGTGCGCCGCCTCCCGCAGCGTCAGCCCGCGCTCGGCGGACATCGACTTGACCTCGGCGAAGGCGCCCTCCATCAGGTCGCGCAGCTTCACCTCGACCTCGCGGGAGCTCCAGGAGAAGGCCTGCATGTTCTGCACCCACTCCAGGTAGGACACGATCACCCCGCCCGCGTTGGCCAGGATGTCCGGCACGACGGTGGTGCCGTTCGCGGCCAGGATCTCGTCGGCCTCCGGCGTGGTGGGGCCGTTGGCGCCCTCCACGATCAGCCGGGCGCGCACGCGGGGCGCGTTCGCCTCGGTGATCACGCCTTCGAGCGCGGCCGGGACGAGCACGTCCACGTCCAGCTCGAACAGGTCGTCGTGGGCCATGGCGTCGGCGTGCGGGTAGCCGGCCACGCCGCCGGTCTCGGCCACCCAGGCGCGCACGCGGGCGACGTCGAGGCCGCCGGGCGCGTAGAGCGCGCCGGTGACGTCGGAGACGGCGACGACCTTGCAGCCCTCGTCGGACAGGTACTGCGCGGCCAGCGCGCCCACCTTGCCGAAGCCCTGCACGGCGACCGTGACGCCCTCCGGCGAGCGCCCGAGCGCGGCCAGGGCCGCGATCTGCACGCCGCGCGAGGTCGAGCCGGTGCGGCCGAGCGAGCCGCCGAGCGTCATCGGCTTGCCGGTGACCACGCCGGGCACCGAGTAGCCGGCGTTGACGCTGTAGGTGTCCATGATCCAGGCCATGGTCTGCTCGTCGGTGCCGACGTCGGGGGCCGGGATGTCCTTCTCCGGGCCGATCAGCGGCAGGATCTCGTTGACGTAGCGGCGGGTGAGCCGTTCGAGCTCGATCGTGGTCAGCGCGCCCGGGTCCACGGCCACGCCGCCCTTGGCGCCGCCGTACGGGATGCCGACCAGCGCGCACTTCCACGTCATCCACATCGCCAGGGCGGTGACCTCGTGGATGTCGGTGCTGGGATGAAAGCGGATGCCGCCCTTGGCGGGGCCGCGCGAGACGTTGTGCTGGACGCGGTAGCCCTGGACGACGTCCATGCGTCCGTCCTCGCGGCGCACCGGGACCGAGACGGTCAGCGAGCGGCGGGGCGTGGCCAGCATCGTGCGGAGGCCGTCGTCGAGCCCGAGGTGGGCGGCGGCCTGGTTGAGTTGGTGAAGAGCGGAGTCGAGCGCCTGTTGACCAGGTGTGATCAGCGCCGGCGTCTTTGACGGCACCATGATGCTCATGGTCGAGTTTCCTCCTGTATGCGCGCCCATTTTGTGGGAGAAGGCGCCGTTGCCTTCCCTCTTGGGCGTGTTGTCTCGATCATCCTAGGCGGGGCAGTTTGACCTTGCCTAGGCTATGAAGGCATATCCAAGCCGTTGATCAACGTGCTGGGAACGTGCCACTCTGGCAGGCTATCGAGCGAGAGTGTGCCGAATCGTCGAAAACCGGAGGGTTGGATGCCCGCACTCGTGGTTGGGCCGATGTTGCGTCACGTCGACTCGGTCAGTGCCTCGATCTGGGTGGAGACCAGCGAGCCCTGCACGGTCACCGTCGAGACGGCAGGCGGGGCTTATCGGTCGCCCACCTTCACCGTGCACGGTCACCACTACGCGATCGTGGATCTCGTTGACCTGTCCCAGGATATCGCCTCCTATTCCGTCAGCCTCGACGGGGACCAGGTCTGGCCGCTGGCGGGTCGCCCGGCCAGCCGGGTGCGGCTGCTGCCCGCCGAAGGGCCCCGCAGGCTGGCGTTCGGGTCGTGCCGCACGAGCGTGCCGCACGACTCGGCCCACGTCCGCACCCACGGCGACGACGTGCTGCGCGCCTACGGCGTGAGCCTCATGCGCGCCGACGAGGAGGAGTGGCCCGACCTGCTTCTGCTCCTCGGCGACCAGGTCTACGCCGACAGCCCCTCGCCCCAGATGCTCGACTACATCCACGCGCGCAGGACCACCGAGCCGCAGGGCGAGATCGCCGACTACGAGGAGTACGCCGAGCTCTACCGCCAGGCGTGGACCGACCCGGAGATCCGCTGGCTGCTGTCCACCGTGCCCACCGCCATGATCTTCGACGACCACGACCTGCGCGACGACTGGAACACCTCCCAGCCCTGGCGGGAGAAGATGGCCCTGACGAGCTGGTGGCCGCGCCGCGTGGTCGCCGGGCTCGGCGCCTACTTCGTCTACCAGCACCTCGGCAACCTGACGCCGGCCGAGCGCGCGGCCGACCCGCTGGTGCGCGAGCTCACCGAGGGCGGCGGCGACGGCGGCCCGGCCCTCGACGCCTTCGCCGCCAAGGCCGACGCCGAGCCGAGCAGCAACCGCTGGAGCTACACCCGCGACCTCGGGCACACCCGGCTCATCATGATCGACACCCGGTGCGCCAGGCAGCTCACCCCCGGCGACCGGCGCATGCTCGACCCCGAGGAGTGGGCCTGGCTCCAGGAGCAGGCCGCCGCCCCGGCCGAGCGGCTGGTCATCGGCTCCTCGATCCCCTTCCTGCTGCCCGAGGGCGTGCACGGCGTCCAGAACTGGAACGAGGCGCTGTGCGACGGCAAGTGGGGCCGTACGGTGCAGCGGTGGTCGGAGCAGCTGCGCCAGGCCGTCGACCTGGAGCACTGGGCGGCCTTCCGGCGCTCGTTCGAGGACCTGGGCCGGCTGCTGGTCCGGCTCGGCAAGCCGGCGGTGATCCTGTCCGGCGACGTCCACTACTCCTACCTGGCCAAGGCCTCGGCCGGGCAGATCTACCAAGTCGTCTGCTCGCCGATCCGCAACCCGCTCAGCCGGTTGCTGCGCTGGGCCAACGTGCTCACCCAGTTCGGGCTGGCGACGCTGGTGGGCGGCCTGCTGGCGCGGCTGGCCGGCATCCCGCGCCCGCCGTTCCGCTGGCGGGTGACCAAGGGACCGCTGTTCCAGAACGCGCTGGCCACGCTGACCTTCCCCGACACGATCACCTGGTACGAGGCGGCGGGCGACGATGTCCGGGCGATCGACTCGGCCCGGCTGGCGTAGAAATGACCCATGGATGATGACCAGTACTCCAGGGCCGTGCCGTTCTACGACCTGTGGCATGAGGACGGGCACGTCCCCGAGATCCGCGAGTCGCTCCCGCCCCTGCTGAAGGGGGTGCGGGGCGGCGTCATGGAGATCGGCGCGGGCACCGGCCTGATCACCGAGGTGATCGTGCGCGCGACGGAGGGCGAGGTGTACGCCGTCGAGCCGGCGCCGGCCATGCGGTCGGTGCTGCTGTCGCGGCTGGCCGCCGACGAGCAGGCCCGGCGCCGGGTCACCGTGCTGGCCTGCGGGGCGCTCGACGTCGATGTGGACGAGCCGGTCGAGGCCGTTGTGATGATCTCGGTGCTGCAGGCGTTCCCGGCCGGGCGGCGGGAGGAATTGTGGCGGGTGCTGGCCAGGCAGCTCGAACCGGGCGGGCTGCTGCTGTTCAACTGGCGCGAGCGGCCCGCGCCCACGCCGGGTGAGCTGGAGCTCATGGGGTCCTACCAGGTCGGGCGGCACGCCTACGAGGTCTGGGGCCAGGTGCTCGACGTCACCGGCGAGACCGTGCGCTCCCGTTTCCTCTACCGGATCAGGCAGCGCGGCGTGGTGATCAGCGAGGACGAGGTGACCAGCGAGGCCCACCGTCCCGGCGGCGACCGGCTCGCCGCCGAGCTGACGGCGGCCGGGTTCGTCAGGGACGAGGCCCCCGACGGCCTGTCCGCCTGGCGAAAGCAGCGAAAGGCGGCATAGCCCGAAAAAGGTGGAACCGGGCTTCCGGGTGCGGCCAACAACAGGGTGACCGCATGAGAGAGGACCGGATGTGGTGAGTGTCGAGGACACAACCGCAACGCTGGATGACTCGACCCTGATCGGGCATTCGCTGAGCGATCCTGAGCGTTTCGCCGCGCTGTTCGACCGGCACGCCGACGAGATCCACAGGTACGCCGCCCGCCGCCTGGGCGTCGAGCTGGCCGACGACGTGACGGGGGAGGTGTTCCTCGTCGCCTTCCGCGGCCGCGGCCGCTACGACCGCACCCTGCCCGACGCCCGTCCCTGGCTGTACGGCATCGCCACCAAGGTCGTGTCCCAGCACCGCAGGGCCGAACGGCGGCGCACCGCGGCCATGGCCAGGGTCGGGGCCGAGCGTCCGGGCGCGTTCGACGAGCGCAGCGCCGACCGGGTCACCGCCGAGCAGCTCCAGCCCCGCCTGGCCAGGGCGCTGACCAGGCTCAGCGCGAGCGAGCGCGACCTGCTGCTGCTCGTGGCGTGGGCCGACCTGACCTACGAGGACGCCGCGCGCGCCCTCGGGGTGCCCGTGGGCACCGTCCGGTCCAGGCTGCACCGGCTCCGCGTCAAGGTACGCAGGGCGCTCGGCGGCATCGATCCCTTCGCAGAGGAGCCCCAGCATGGATGACGAGATCCGGACGTTCGCCGACGGCAGGCCGCCGGCGCCGCCGTACGAGCCGCAGGCCCGCGCGCGGGCCAGGGAACGACTGCTGGCCGAGGCGCGCGGCGGGCGACGCCTGCGGCTGCCCAGGCTGGGCTGGCAGACGGCCGCGGCCTTCGGCGTCACGGTGGTCCTGGTCGGCGGCGTGGCGGTGGCGCTGTCGGGCCAGGGCGGGACGGACGCCCGCCCGGCGACCTCCGTGATGCTGTCGGCCGGCGAGCTGAGCCCCCGGCCGGACCAGTTCATCCTGATCGAGTCCGACACCATGTACGGCTCGCAGTCGATCGACAGCTCCGGCGGGCAGAGCCGCTACCTCTATCGCCAGCACCGCAGGATCTGGAAGTCCGTGGACGGCAGCAAGGACGGCCTGCTGCAGATCGAGGGCCGCGAGCCGCGCCCCTGGCCGGGCGAGCCGCTGCCGGCGGACGCCACGAGCTGGCGGGGCAGCGAGTGGAACCGGCTGGCCTCCTGCCCCGACCTGCGCGGCCCCTACCGCGACGACTCCGCCTACCTGAGCACGCTCCCGGCCGACGCCACGGCCATGCGCGACCGCCTCTACCAGCCGGCCCCCAAGGGCGACAAGGACGTCGATCCCGACGCCGTCGCCTTCACCCGCGCCGGCGACCTCGTCAGGGAGAACTACCTGCCCAAGGCGCAGCGGGACGCCCTGTTCGAGGCGGTGAAGGCGATCCCCGGCGTCGAGGCGGCCGAGGGCGTCGCCGACTCCTCGGGACGTGTGGGCGTGGCGCTGGGCCGGGTCGCCGACCGGGGCGTGCGCGAGGAGCTGATCTTCGATCCGGCCGGGCACACGTTCCTCGGCGAGCGGCAGGTCGTGGTCGACGCCAAGGCGGGCGCGCCCAAGGACAGCGTCGTGGCGTTGACGGCCCAGCTCGACGTCTCCGTGGTGGACGCCCTGCCGGAGGCCCCCGACGCCGCCGCCGACGCGAGCTGCATGCCGGAGACCCAGGCCCCCACGCCCATTCCCTCGGAGTCCGGCTCGACGACGGCGAAGCTGCCGACGGCCGAGGCGACGATCACGTTCACCCCGGAGCCGAGCAGCGTGCCCGCGGTCGAGCCGACCGGCGAGCCGGAGCCGACGGTGACGCGTACCGTCACCCCTACCCCGATCGAGAGTGCCCCCGCCGGTTCGTGACCCCGGTCGGCCGACAACCCAGCAGGCCCACAGGGCGCGCCGTCACGGCGGCGCGCCCTGTGCGGGGTCAGCGACCGTTTCCCGGAGGGCCGCCGGCCGTGGTACGGCGGGTGGCCCGACCAGGCGAAGCCGTAGGAGACCTAGAGGTCTTCGAGGACGGCGGCGAGCTGGTCGACCGCCCAGACCAGGTCCTCCTCGGAGATCACGATCGGCGGCGCGAGCCGGATCGTGGACCCGTGGGTGTCCTTGGCGAGCACGCCGCGCGCCATGAGCGCCTTGGAGACCTCGCGCCCGGTGCCGAGGGCCGGGTCGATGTCCACGCCCGCCCACAGCCCGCGCCCGCGCACCGCCACCACGCCCTTGCCGGCCAGCTCGCGCAGCCGCGCGTGCAGCACCTCGCCGAGCCGGGCGGCCCTGGCCTGGAACTCGCCGGTGTTCAGGATGTCGATGACGGCGATGCCGACCGCGCAGGCCAGCGGGTTGCCGCCGAACGTGGACCCGTGCTGGCCCGGCTTGATGACCCCGAGGACGTCCTCGTCCGCGGCGATGGCCGAGACCGGCACCACGCCGCCGCCGAGCGCCTTGCCCAGGATGTAGACGTCGGGGACGACGTTCTCGTGGTCGCAGGCGAACGTGCGGCCGGTGCGCCCGAGACCCGACTGGATCTCGTCGGCGATCATCAGCACGTTGTTCTCGGTGCAGATGCGCCGCACCTCGGTCAGGTAGCCGTCCGGCGGCACCAGCACGCCCGCCTCGCCCTGGATCGGCTCGACGAGGACGGCCACGGTGTTGTCGTCGATCGCCTCCCTGATCGCCTCGGCCGAGCCGTAGCGGACGATCTTGAACCCGGGCGTGTACGGCCCGAACCCGTCGTGCGCGTCGGGGTCGGTGGAGAAGCTGATGATCGTGGTGGTGCGGCCGTGGAAGTTGTCCTCCATCACGATGATGTTGGCCTGCTCCGGCGCGACGCCCTTGACCTCGTAGCCCCACTTGCGGGCCACCTTGATCGCGGTCTCGACGGCCTCGGCGCCGGTGTTCATCGGCAGGATCATGTCCTTGCCGGTGAGGTCGCCGAGCCCGGCGCAGAACTGGGCGAACTGGTCGTGGTAGAAGGCCCGGCTGGTCAGCGTGAGGTTCTTCAGCTGCTCCTGGGCGGCCTCGATGATCTTCGGGTTGCCGTGGCCGAAGTTCAGTGACGAGTAGCCCGACAGGCAGTCGAGATAGCGCTTGCCCTCGACGTCGGTGACCCACGCGCCGTGCGCCTCGTGGATGACCACGGGCAGCGGATGGTAGTTGTGCGCGCTGCGGCGCTCGCTTACTTCGATCAGCTCTGCGCTGGTGCTCATGTTACTTCTCCCCCCTGATCTCCAGTGTGCAGCACTTGGGACCGCCGCCCGCCTTGCGCAGCTCCGACAGCTCGACCGGGATCACCTCGTAACCGTGCCGCTTGAGCTCCAGCTGGAGCCCGGACGCCTCGGAGTTGATCACCACGTTCCGGCCGTCGCTGACCGCGTTGAGGCCGAGCACCTCGGCGTCCTCGGCGGTCGCGATCACCGCGTCCGGGAACATCGCGCGCAGCACCTCCTGGCTGCCCTGGGAGAAGGCGCCGGGGTAGTAGGCGACGTTGCGGCCGTCGAGCGGGAACAGCGCGGTGTCCAGGTGGTAGAAGCGCGGGTCGACCAGCTTCAGCGAGACGACCGGGCGGCCCAGGTACTCCTGCGCCTCCTGGTGGGCGACCACGTCGGTGCGGAAGCCGGTGCCGGCCAGGATGACGTCGTCGAGGGTGAGGAAGTCGCCCTCGCCCTCGTTGACGTGCGCAGGCTCCAGCGTCGGGTAGCCGCGCTCGACGAACCAGCGCAGGTAGGCCGGGCCCTCGGGGCCGCGCTCGGGGAAGGTGAAGCGGGCGCCGTAGACCCGGCCGCCGACGACCAGCGCGCCGTTGGCGGCGAACACCATGTCGGGCAGGCCCTCGATCGGGTCGATGAGGCTGACCTGGTGCCCGAGCTCCTCGTACGCCGACTTCAGCCCTTCCCACTGCCGGATCGCCACCTCACGGTCGGCGCCGGCCTCGGGGTCCATCCACGGGTTGATGGCGTACTCGACCGCGAAGTAGTCCGGGCGGCACATGAGGAAGTGTTTGGGCATGCAGGGCTCCGTCGTCGTCAGTTCAGGGGAAGTTCCCGTGTCGGGGGAGACGGGGACAGCCTAAGAATTGACGTTTGCGCAGGCCAAGCGGTGCGCATTGCGCGTTGGCGCAGGTCTGTTGCGTCTATCGGCCGGCGACGTGCGATCCGTTGCGCGAGTCCGTCAGGGCGGCTCCCGGCGGGATGTCCACCAGCCGCGACAGCACGATCGAGCTCTTGGTCCGCACCACGAAAGCCTCCGCCGCGATGCGCTCGATGACCCGCTCGACGTGCCGCACGTCGGTGGCCCTGATGTGCAGCAGCGCGTCGGCCTCGCCCGTGATCGTGGCCGCCGCCACCACCTCGGGGAACCTGGCCACGGCCAGGGCGATGTCCGACGGCTTGGTCTTGCCCTGGCAGAAGAGCTCGACGTACGCCTCGGTGGTCCAGCCGAGCGCCTGCGGCGCGACCCGCGCGCTGAAGCCGGTGATCGCCCCGCTCTTCTGCAGCCGGTCGACCCGCCGCTTGACGGCCGACGCGCTCAGCCCCACCTGCTGGCCGATGTCCGCGTAGGTCGCGCGGGCGTCGTCGACGAGCGCCGCGATGATGTCACGATCGAGCCGGTCCAGTTCCACGGGCTCTGTATACCGCCTGGCCAGGCTGGCGCGCGACGAGCGCCGCGCGGGAGACTGGGCGTTCGGTCCACTGCCGGAGGATTGCCGCCACATGAATATCGCACGTTTTCCCGAGGGTTTCGTCTGGGGGGTCTCGACGTCGGCCTTCCAGATCGAGGGCGGCACGGCCGCCGACGGCCGCGGGCCGTCCATTTGGGACGCCTTCGCCGGTGGCCCGCCCGACGCCTGCGACCATTACCACCGATATCGCGAGGACGTCTCGCTGATGAAAGAGCTGGGAATGGCCGCGTACCGGTTCTCGGTGAGCTGGCCGCGCATTCTTCCGGACGGCTCGGGAAAGGTGAACACGGCCGGTCTCGACTTTTATCAGCGGCTGGTCGACGCCCTGCTGGAGGCGGGCATCACGCCGTTGGCCACCCTTTATCACTGGGATCTGCCGCAGGCGCTGGAGGAGCGCGGCGGATGGCCGTCCCGCGACACCGCCCGCTGTTTCGCGGACTACGCGGCGATCGTGGCCGAGCGGCTCGGCGACCGGGTCGGCACCTGGTTCACCGTGAACGAGCCGTGGGTGGCGGCCTTCGTCGGCCACGGCTCGGGGGTGCACGCGCCGGGCCGCCGGTCGGCCGCCGAGGCGTTCAGGAGCGCCCACCACCTGCTGCTCGCCCACGGCCTGGGCGCCCAGGCCCTGCGCGCCGCCGGGGCCGCCGAGGTGGGGGCCGTGCTCAACTTCTCGCCCGTGCTGACGCCGGCCCAGGTCGGCGACTTCGACCGGCCGCTGTCGGAGGAGGACGCCGAGGCCGTGGCCAGGATCGACGCGCTCGTCCACCGGCAGTTCCTCGACCCGATGCTGCGCGGCGCCTACCCCGCCGACCTGCTGCCGGTCATCGAGGAGCACGCCGGGCTCGGGCACGTCCACGACGGAGACCTGGCCGACATCGCCCAGCCGCTCGACCTGCTCGGCGTCAACTACTACGCGCCGGCCGTCGTCCAGGCGCAGCCCGGCGAACCGGCCGACCCGGCTTATCCGGGAAGCGCGGGCGTGCTTTTCAGCACCATTCCCACGGCGGTCACCGCGATGGGCTGGCCGATCGTCCCGAACGCCCTGTCGCTGTTACTGCGGCGGCTCACCGGCGAATATCCGGAACTCGAACTGATGATCACCGAGAATGGCGCGGACTTCGTCGACACGGTCACCCCCGAAGGCATTCACGACGTCGACCGCGTGCATTTCATCGAGGAACACCTGCGGGCCCTGCGGACCGCCGTCGAGGAGGGCGCGAACGTCCGCGGATATCTCGCCTGGACGCTGCTCGACAATCTCGAATGGGCCGAGGGGTACCGGCGCAAGTTCGGCCTCGTGCACGTCGACTTCGACACCCAGCGCAGGCGGCCCAAGGACAGCGCCTTGTGGTACCGCGATGTCATCAGGCGCAACGGCCTGACCGAGGCCCCGCCCAGACGTCCCACGCTGGAGACGGTGGCCGCCCGCGCCCGCGTCTCCCGGGCCACGGTCTCCCGCGTCGTCAACGGCGAGGCGTCGGTCAGCCCGGAGGTGCGCTCCACGGTCCTGCAGGCCGTCAAGGAGCTCGGCTACGTGCCCAACGCCGCCGCCCGCAGCCTGGTGACCCGGCGCACCGACACCGTCGCGCTCGTGCTGTCGGCCCCCAGGCACGCCGCCGACCCGATGGTCGCGGCCGTCGTCCAGTACGTGACGAGCCTGCTGGAGGGGGCGGGCAAGCAGATCACCCTCATGCTCGCCGACACCGCCGAGAGCCAGCGCCGCATCGTCCGGCACGCCGAGGCGCGCCTGGTGGACGGCGTCGTCCTGCTGCCGCCCGAGCGGGGCGACACCCTGGCCGAACGGCTCTCGCGCACCGGCGTGCCGCTCGTGCTGCTGGGCCGGCCGCCGGTCGCCTCGCTGGTGCCGTACGTGGACGCCGACAACGCCGCGGGCGCGGCGGCGGCCACCGAGCACCTGCTGGCCACCGGCCGCCGCCGGATCGGCATGATCTGCGGCCCGATGGACCTGGTCGCCACTCAGGACCGGCTCGCCGGCCACCGCGCGGCCCTCGACCGCGCCGGCTTGCGGCCCAGACTGGCGATCGGCGACCTGACCCGGGCCTCCGGCACGGCCGCGGCCGACCAGCTCCTCGGCGACGCCCCCGACCTGGACGCGATCTTCGCGGCCGACGACCAGATGGCGATCGGCGCCCTGCCGGCCGCCCGCGCCGCGGGCCGGCGGGTGCCCGACGACCTGGCGATCGTGGGCTTCGACGACATCGACGCCGCCTCGGCCACCACCCCGGCCCTCACCACCGTCCGGGTGCCCGTGACGGAGCAGGCGCTGGCGCTGGCGCGGCTGCTGCTGTCGCGGCTGGAGGGCCGGAGCACCACGCCGGTCGTCCTGCCCACCCGGCTGATCGTGCGGGAGTCAGCCTAGATCTGCCGCTCGAACAGGCTCGGGAAGACCTTGGACACCTTCGACAGCAGGTACTCGCCGTAGGTGCCGGTGAAGTCGACCTGGCCGTCCCAGCGCTCGCCGGCGGCGTAGGGGAGGGGCGGCACCACGCTGTCCCAGCCGGGGTCGAAGAAGAACGGGTAGCTCAGGCGCTCGTTGCCGCTGCGGTTGCGCACGCGGTGCGGGGTCGAGCGGTAGCGGCCGCCCGTGAGCTTGTCGAGCATGTCGCCGATGTTGCAGACGAACGTGCCCGGCAGCGGCGGCGCCTCGATCCAGCCGTCCGCCGTCCGGACCTGGAGGCCGCCGTTGGCGTCCTGGAGGAGCAGGGTGAGCAGGCCGTAGTCGGTGTGCTCGCCCACGCCCCAGGTCTCGTCGTCGTCCGGGGGCGCGGGCGGGTAGTGGAAGACGCGGAACAGGACGGTCGGGTCGGCGGTGTAGCCGGTGCGGAAGTAGCCCTCGTCCAGGCCCAGGCTGAGCGCGATCCCCGACATGACCGCCTGCGCGACCCCCGTCATCGTGTCCAGGTAGGCGAGCACGGCCTCGCGCAGCTCGGGCACCTGGACCGGGAACTGGTTGGGGCCGTGCAGCGGGAGCGGGCCGGGCGGCTCCTCGGCGCCGAAGTAGACGCCCTCCTTCAGGTCCGGACGCCCCGAGGTCAGCTCGCCGCCCACCGGGAAGAAGCCGCGCCAGGCCGGGCCGCCGCGGTCCATCGAGATCTCGTCCTTGACCTCCTCGGGCAGCGCGAAGAAGCGCCTGGCGGCGGCGTCGAGCCGGTCGAGGAGCTCCTGCGGCACGCCGTGCCCGCGGACGTAGAAGAAGCCGCTGTCCCGGCAGGCCGCGCCGATCGCCGCGCCGACGGCCTGCCTGTCGCCGCCCGGGGTGTCGCCGAGCAAGGGGGAGATGTCGATCACCGGCAATTCGCGCACCGTCTCATTGTCCCCCAGCCCGGGGGCGGCGGGCCGGGCCCTGGGTACGCCCGCCGCCCCCGAGGAGGACCCTGAGAGGGATCAGGTCGTCGAGAAGGTGAACCAGTTGACGTTGACGAAGTCGGCGGGCTGGCCGCTGCTGAAGGTCAGGTAGACGGTGTGCGTCCCGGTCACCCCGCTGATGTTGGCGGGGACCGTGCGCCAGCTCTGCCAGCCGCCCGTACTGGCCAGCGCGAAGTCGCCGATCGGCGGGGCGGACGGGCTGTCCAGCCGCACCTGCACCAGCCCGCTCACGCCGGCCGCCGCCCCCGACGCCACCCTGGCCTTGAACTGGCGGGCGGGCTCTGAGCCGAAGTTCACCCCGTCGTAGCGCAGCCAGTCGCCGCCCGCGATGGCGCCGACGTTCTGGCCGCCGCCGGTGTCGGTGGTGGTCTCGACGATGGTGCCCGACTGGGCCTGGTAGCGCTCGGCCTGGATGGTGGAGCGCGCGTCCACGCCGCCCGGGACGGTCGGGGTCGCCGTCGGCGTGGAGACCGTGCCGCTCTGCCAGACGGCCACGTAGTCCACCAGCAGCGGGTGCCCGGGGACGGTCGCCGCCGTCGGCGTGCCCGTGCCGGCCAGGGCGTTGGGGAACGCGCCGCCCATGGCCAGGTTGAGCAGCAGGAAATAGCCGCCGTGCCCGGTCATGTTGGTCCAGGTGGTGGCGTCGAGCTGGTTCTGGCTCACGCTGTGGAACTGCTGGCCGTCGACGTACCAGCGGAGCTGGTTCGGGCTGGCGGCGCGGTCCCACTCGAAGCGGTAGGTGTGGAAGGCCGACTGGCAGGACGATCCGGGGCAGGCCCGGCTCGCGCCCAGGCCGGTCGTCTCGTTGCAGGGCCCGCCGGGGCTGACGCCGCAGTGGAGCACGCCCCACACCGAGTTGATGCCGTTGACGTTCTCCATGATGTCGAACTCGCCGATGCCCGGCCAGTTCCAGTAGTTCCCCCGGTACGGCGCCCCGAGCGCCCAGAACGCCGGCCAGTAGCCGAGCGCCGCCTGCCCGGTCACGTCCGGCATCTGGATCCGGCCCTCGATGCGCAGGACGCGCCCGTCGGCCGGCTTGAAGTCGGCCCGCCTGGTCTCGACGCGGGCCGAGGTCCACTCGCCCGAGCCGCTGCGCAGGGGCGTGATGCGCAGGTTGCCGGAGCCGTCGAGGCTGACGTTGGAGGTGCTGGAGGTGTAGTTCTGGATCTCGCCGGTGCCCCAGTTGCCCGGCCCGCCGGGGTAGCCGTGCCCGGTATCGATGATCCACTCGGCGGACGAGGGCGGCGTGCCCGCCGAGCCGTTGAAGTCGTCGGACCAGACCAGCGACCAGCCGGACGGCGTGGACGGCACGGACGCCGAGGCGCTGACGGCCACTTTGACGAGCAGGCCGGTGAGTGCCACGAGCACCACCGCCACGGCCACCAGGCGGCGCCTGTGCCGGATCTCTGTTGTCATCCCTGCTCCATGGGGGGTGGTGGAGTCGAGTGAGAGAGCGCTCTCTTGACGCGACGTAAACACGCTGCTGACCGCGTGTCAATATGGGAGAGCGCTCTAGAGCAGGTCGACGGACGACGTCCCGGCGGCCTCGAACGCCGCCCGCCAGAAGCTCTCCAGCAGCGGGAACCGGTCGGGGTCGGACTTCTTCGCCCGCAGGAATCCATGCACCACCACCGCGTACCCGGACAGGTCCGGCAGCAGCCGCGCGTCCCGCAGTTCCTCGATCTTCCGGCCGCGGGCGGCCTCGCTCAGGTCCAGCTCGCCGACGTCCAGGTCGCCGTGGTCGTTGAGCAGGTCGCTGAACACGATGAGCCGGTGCTCCCTGTCCGGCTGCCGCAGCGCGCTGAGCTGCTTGACCGCGTACCGCAGGGCGCCCAGGACGTCCGAGCCCCGGCCCTCCTTCGGGCAGTCGAGCAGCTCGGCCGCCCGGGGGAGCACCTGCGTGATCCGGCGGGCCCTGACCCGGTCCTCGACCACGGGATCGTCGCCGGGGTTCTCGGTGCGGGTGGCGGCGATGGGCACCGGGTCCTCGCGGCACGCGCTGCTCTCAGAGTCGCCGGTCACCGCCGCGAAGCCGATCCAGTCGCAGCCCTTGGCGAACCCCGGCAGCTCGGATTCGACGTCGTTCCCGGCGGTCACCGGGTCGGCGTAGCCCGTCGAGTCGACGACCGCGCCGCACACCGGGCCCGGATCCGTGCCGCACCCGCTCACCGGGCCCGCGGCCAGCGCCAGCACCACCACGACCCGCCCGGACAGGCCCGTCATCGGCGCCCTCCGGCCGGGGTGGTCCGCGCGCCCGTCCGGGGAATCCCCTCGTCTGAACGGCCGCGGCAAGAACGCCATCCGCGTCTCCTGGCTCCGGCCGGACCGGACCTCGGCTCGAATGTCCCTGGATTTCAGACTAGTCCGTCATGTCCTTTTCCGGCGGGGCGATTCGGCGCCCGCACGCGAAACGGCGGCCACCGGCGCCCTGATCGGGAGCCCGTGACCGCCGTCGTGTCCGGAGGGGGAGGTGGCCGCTCAGCCCTTCTCCGCCTCGCCGGTGGCCTGTTCGAGCGCGTCCTCGGGCGAGGCCTCGAGGTCCTGCTCGGCGTCGGCGCCGGCCTGCGCAGAGGCCTTGTCCAGGCGCACCCAGCTCGTCACGCTCTCCACCGCGAACAGCACGAACAGGTACGCCGTCAGCACCGCGAGCACCGGCGTCAGCCAGCCCAGCGCCGCACCGGCGCCGATGATCAGCAGGCGCAGCTCCCAGCCGAGCCCCGCGTGGAACACCCACGCGGGCGGCCAGATGCTCTGCCGAGTGCGGTAGACGGTGTCGTAGGTGTGGTAGCCCACGACGTAGACCAGCACGAACAGCAGCCACTTCGGCGCGCCGGCGGCCAGGCCGATCGCGATCATGGCGAGGAACTCGGTGCCGCGCAGCAGCGGCGGGGTGAGCCAGTCGAAGCGGCCGAGGTGGTCGCGCGGCGCGGTCGGCAGCACGAGCAGCAGCGTGATGGCCACCGGCACGAGCAGCAGCGGCCCCTTGTCGGGCAGCCCGACGACGGTGACGGCGACGACGGCGAGCAGCGCCACGAGCGTGGCGGGCACGGGCGGAAGGCCCTTGCCCAGCTTGCCCGCGAGGGCGTGCACGAGCGGGCCGTCGTCGCGGTAGGCGAGCAGGCGGGCGGTCTGGATGCGGCGGCGTTCCTCGTCGGGGTCCGGCGTGGGGGTGGCCATGGCCTGCGGTTGAGTGATCATACGAGCGACCTCATGAGGCGTCCGGTGAGGGTGTAGGCGGCGGCGACGGAGCCCCAGATCACGAGGGTGAGGAAAGTGATCCGGGCGTCGAAGAGGGCGGCGGTGATCGCGATGGCCGCGAACCGCTCGCCGATGGGGAACACGATCATCTTCCGCGCCCAGTGGACCGCGCGGAACTTGCCCGCCCTGGTCCACATCTTGAGCACGCCGCGCAGGCCCTGGCTGCGCTCGACCTTGCGCCGCTCCAGCGCCCTGCGCAGGTCGCGGTCGTCGGGGGCGTCGAGCGGGAGGGTGGGGAGCTGCCCGGGCGGCTTGCGGCGGTTGGAGATGCCGAAGGAGAAGTCGAGCAGGTGGCGTACGGACTGGAGCCCGATGGCGGCCAGCGCCAGGATCCAGATGTCGTCGCCGTTGCCCGAGACGACCCAGCCGACGGCCAGGCCGGCGAAGACCACGTATTCCTTGAAGCGGTCGAAGGTGGCGTCGAGCCAGGCCCCCAGCACGCCGAACTTGCGGGCGTACCGGGCCACCTGCCCGTCGACGCAGTCGAAGACGAAGGCGAAGTAGATCAGCAGGCCGCCGGCGACCATCCACGGCCGGTCGCCGGTGGCGAAGCAGGCGGCGGCGGCCACGCCGAGCAAGATCGAGATCAGCGTCACCTGGTTGGGCGTGAGCCCGCGCCGCGCCGCCCAGCGGGCGATGAAGCGCGAGTAGGTGGAGACGAAGTAGGTGGTGAAGAAGCCGTCGGCGCCCTTGACCGCGTTGTTGAGCCGGGCGCGGTCCTCGTTCATGCCGGCCATCTCGGCGCCGGCCTCGTTGACCTCCTCCGGCGTGCTCACCCGGCGGTAGAACAGGTCGCGGCGGCCGCGCACGCCGACCGACACGCCGTTGCGCACCAGGCCGAACACCACGAGCTGGACGAGGTCGTCGTCCGCGCCGAAGCGGTCGGCCATGAGGGCCAGCTCGCGGCAGGTCTGCGCGAGCACGGGGGCGTTGCGGGCGCTGATGTGCAGCGGGCCGAGCAGCACCGCGTTGGGCCTGGTCACCGCGTGGCTGGCGGTGCCGACCGACACGACGCGCGACTTGCCGACGCGCGCGCGCACCGGCAGCCCTTCGAGCCGGCCGTAGCCGATCTCCGGGTCGGCCTCGTCGATCGGTACGGTGTCCTCCTGCGCCTCCTCGGTCACCTCCAGACGCGGTTCCTTGGCCACGAGCGCCAGCGCGCCGCGCTTGGCCTTGGTGATCTGGTAGATCAGCTCGTCGTGGACGACCGAGTTCTGGGGGATGATGAAGAGGCTCTCCGTTGCCGATTCTGCGACGTCGGCCAGGGCGCGAAGGGCGGCGGCCACGTCGCCGGTCTCGATCGTGGCGGGCCGCGGGTCATAGGAGACGAGCTGGCTGCGCAGCCGCTCGGCCACGGTGGGATTGCCGGGCAGCGCGGCCAGCCTCAGGCCGGTCGGAGAGGTGTCGGGGCCGGGCGAAGAGCCCAGCAGGACCACGCGGGTCATGACTCCCTTTCGAGGCAGTAGCGGGGGGTTGAACAACGGGTGATGCGGGGACAGACGTCAAAGTCTAGTGACGGCAGGGCAAACTCGCGTCACCAGAGCATGCCCGGAACATGCCGCGCGTGCGGCCGTAAGATGGGCAAGTGAGTCTCTACCGCGACGAAGGCGTCGTCCTGCGGACGCAGAAACTCGGTGAGGCCGATCGCATCGTCACCGTTCTGGCCAAGCGCACCGGCAAGATCCGGGCGGTGGCCAGGGGCGTGCGCCGCACCAAGTCACGCTTCGGCGCGCGGCTGGAGCCGTTCACGCACGTCGACCTCCAGCTCCACACCGGCCGCACGCTCGACGTGATCACCCAGGCGGAGACCATCAGGCCCTACGGCGAGGCGCTGGCCGTCGACTACCCCCGTTACACCGCCGGCAGCGCCATGCTGGAGACGGCCGACCGGCTGACCCACGGCGAGAAGGAGCCGGCGCTACGGCAGTTCCTGCTGCTGGTCGGCGGCCTGCGCACGCTGTCCGAACGCGCCCACGAGGCCAGGCTGGTCCTCGACGCGTACTTCCTGCGCTCGCTGGCGGTGGCCGGTTACGCGCCCGCGCTGGAGGCGTGCGCCAAGTGCCAGGCCCCGGCGGTCAGGGCCTTCGCCATCGTCGCGGGCGGCGTGGTGTGCGGGGCGTGCCGTCCGGCGGGCTCGGCGGTGCCGGCGGGGGAGACGATCGGGCTCATGACGGCGCTGCTGCGCGGCGACTGGGCCACCGCCGACGCCTCGGAGTCGCGCCACCGCAGCGAGTGCAGCGGTCTGGTGGCCGCATATCTGCAATGGCATCTGGAACACGGAATACGCTCTCTGCGACACGTCGAAAGGGAGCATGCGTGAACGTCCGGCCTCCGACCCCTCATCCGTCAGGCGCCACCCCGCCGCCGATCCCGCGTGACCTCGTGCCCCGGCACGTCGCCATCGTGATGGACGGCAACGGCCGCTGGGCCAAGGCACGCGGCCTGCCGCGCACCGAAGGGCACAAGGCGGGCGAGTCCTCGCTGTTCGACGTCATCGAGGGGGCCCTTGAGCTGGGCGTCCCCTACCTGAGCGCCTACGCCTTCTCCACGGAGAACTGGAAGCGCTCGCCCGACGAGGTGCGCTTCCTGATGGGCTTCAACCGCGACGTCATCAGGCGGCGGCGCGACGAGCTCAACGCCATGGGCGTGCGGGTGCGCTGGGCGGGCCGGCCGGGGCGGCTGTGGAAGAGCGTGATCTCCGAGCTGCAGAGCGCCGAGGAGATGACCCTCGGCAACAGCAAGCTGACGTTGCAGTTCTGCGTCAACTACGGCGGCCAGGCCGAGATCGTCGACGCGGCGGTCAAGCTGGCGGCCGACATCGCGGCCGGGCGGGTCAAGCCGTCCAAGGTGAGCGAGAAGGTGTTCGCCCGCTACCTCGACGAGCCCGAGATCCCGCCGGTCGACCTGTTCCTGCGCTCCTCGGGCGAGCAGCGCTTCTCGAACTTCCTGCTGTGGCAGTCGGCCTACGCCGAGATGGTCTTCCTCGACCGGCTCTGGCCCGACTTCGACCGCCGCGACCTGTGGGCGGCGTGCGAGATCTACGCCAAGCGCGACCGCCGCTACGGCGGCGCGATCCCCAACGAGGTCACCGGCGCCTAGAGAAACCCCGGGGTTCACCCCTCGTTCGAGCCGTTCCACTACCTGCCGAACATCATGGCGGGGCAGGCGTTCGGCACGGCGCCGGAGCTGACGCTGCTCGCGCTGACGGCCGCGCTCACGGCCGGCGGGCTGCTCGCCCTGCGGCGGCGCGACGCCGGCCGAGGAGACGTGGCGTCGCGGCGGTATCCGGAATTCTGGCACGAGGGTCAGGCTGAGAGCCGGTGAAGGCGGGTACAACCCGTTCCCCCACGATGAAGGAGGGCCGATGATCCCAGGTTGCGGCTCGTGCAACTGTTCCGACGTCTTCGCCACCGCCAAGCCGCCGTGGTGGCAGACGTCCAGCGAAGCACCCTGAATCACCCGCACCAGCCGCCCGTCCCCCGATCGCCGCGGGGACGGGCGGTTCGCGTGCGGGACGGTCAGGCGCGGCGGCGGGCCCGGTAAGCGGCGACGTGCATGCGGTTGCCGCAGGTGCGGCTGTCGCAGTAGACCCGCGAGCGGTTGCGGGACTCGTCGACGAACACGCGGTCGCAGTCGGGGGCCGAGCAGGTGCGCAGGCGCTCCATCTCGCCCTCCACCAGCAGGTGCGCCAGCGCCACGCCGCAGTCGGCGGCCACGTGCTCGGCCAGGGAGGCGTCGGTGGCGAAGTAGTGCACGTGCAGCGGGTGGCCGTCGTGCTCGGTCAGCCTGGGCGTGATGCGCGTCTCGGCGAGCAACGCGTTGAGCGTGCGCACGGCGCTCGCCACGTCGGAGGCCGTGAACACCCGGTGGAACGCCTCGCGCACCATGCGCACCTGGCCGAGGTCGCGGGCGGTCAGCGCGCCGATGCCGCTGATCTGCCGGGACTCCACGAAGGCTTGCAACTCGGCCAGGCTGGCCAGACCGTCGTCGCCGCCGGTGGACGGCGAGGTGTTGACCAGGTCGACAACGGTCGCCAAAGAATGCACCATGTCATGGCCAAACGGCATGTTGACTCCTGTCGGGGCCGGTTCTAGCGTGGTCGCAGCGTATCTCTCCCATGGGACTCCGGGGGTTTCCGTGAGTGCATATCGGCGTATCGTCCTGATCGCGATCGCCGGAGCACTGATCATCTCCACCTCCGCGCCCCTGGTGCGGCTGTCCGGGGCGTCGCCCGCGACGTCGGCGTTGTTCCGCTGCGCGTACGCGGCGCCGCCCATGGTGCTGCTCGCCTGGCTCGAACGGCGGAAGCTGGGGCCCCTGCCCTGGCGGAACGCGCTGCCGGCCTGGGCGGCGGGCGTGCTGTTCTCGCTCGACCTGCTGTTCTGGCACCAGTCGATCAAGCTGGTCGGCGCGGGCCTGGCGACCGTGCTGGGCAACCTGCAGGTGTTCATCGTGGCCTTCGCCGCCTGGGGCCTGTTCCGCGAGCGCCCGTCCAACCGGCTCATGGCGAGCACGCCGATCGTCTTCGGCGGGGTCGTGCTGATCTCCGGGGTGTTCGACGGCGCGGCGTACGGGCTCGACCCCGCCATGGGCGCCGTCACCGGGTTGGCGACCTCCGTCGTGTACGCGGCCTACCTGCTGCTCATGAAGGCCGGGCCGGGCCGGACGGCGGGGCCCCTGGCGCACGCGACCGTCGTGGCCACCGTGCTGATCGCCGCGCTCAGCCCGCTGTTCGGCGGCGCCGACCTGGCGCCGGAATGGCCGGCGCACGGGTGGCTGCTGCTGCTCGCGCTGGGGCCGCAGGTGGCCGGATGGCTGCTGATCACCTACTCGCTGCCCAGGCAGCCCGCGGCGCGCACGGCGCTGCTGCTGCTCGTGCAGCCGATGACCACGGTCGCCATCTCCACGCTCACGCTGGGGGAGCGGCCCTCCGCGCTGCAGCTCGCCGGGTGCGCCGCCGTCGTGCTCGGCGTGCTGTACGGCTCCCGCGGCCCTCAGCCCACGCGGGCCGGCGCCGAGCAGGACGAGCAGGTGCCGAAGACCTCGACCGTGTGAGTGATCTCGGTGAAGCCGTGGTCGCTGCCGACCGCCTCCGCCCAGCGCTCGACGGCCGGCCCGGCCACCTCGACCGTGTGGCCGCAACGGCGGCAGACCAGGTGGTGGTGATGGTCGTCGCTGGCGCACGCCCGGTAGACCGACTCGCCCTCGTCGGTGCGCAGCACGTCGACCTGGCCGCAGTCGGCCAGCGCCTGCAGCGCCCGGTAGACGGTGGTCAACCCGATCTTGGCGCCGTGCAGGCGCATCTCTGCATAGACGTCCTGGGCGCTGCGGAACCCCTCGCTGCGGCGAAGGGTGTCGTGCACGGCATCGCGCCTCGTCGTCATGCGACCTCCTCGACACGGACATGTGGTCGCCGGCTCACTGGGGACTCCTGGATACGGCCTCGCCGTACGAATTTACCGACAGCCAGGGCCAGGACGAAGCCGGCGAGGGCGAGAAGCACGATCGCCGCGCCCGGAGGCACCCGTGACGACATCGTCGAGGCCAGCAGACCGCCCACCGAGGCGAGCACGCCGAACAGCATCGCCAGGCCCATCGTGGCCCGGAAGCCCCTGGTGAGCTGCTGGCTCGTGGCCACCGGGATCACCATCAGGGCGCTGACCAGCAGCAGGCCGACCACGCGCATGGCGATGACCACGGTGAGCGCGGCGGTGACCGCGATCAGCAGGCTGAGGAAGCGCACCGGCAGGCCGCTGGCCTTGGCCATCTCCTCGTCCTGGCAGAGCACGAACAGCTCCCTGCCGAAGACGACGACCACGCCGATGACCGCCACGGCCAGCGCGCCGATGATCCAGATGTCCTCCCGCGTGACGCTGGCGATGGCGCCGAACAGGTAGGAGTTCAGCTTGGCGTTGCTGCCGCCGGGGGCGATGCCCATGAGCATGACGCCGCCCGCGATGCCGCCGTAGAACAGCAGGGCGAGCGCGACGTCGCCGCTGGTCCGGCCCCGGGCCCTGACCAGCTCGATCGCCACCGCGCCCAGCACCGAGACGACCACGGCCGTCAGCACCGGCGCCGTGCCGGTCAGGAAGCCCAGCGCCACGCCGGTCAGCGCGACGTGCCCGATGCCGTCGCCGAGCAGCGACAGCCTGCGCTGCACGATGAACGTGCCCACCGCGGGCGCGCACAGCCCCACCAGCAGCGCGGCGATCAGCGCGAGCTGGAAGAGGTTCTCCTGCAGAAGGTCGATCATCGCGCTTCTCCCTGCCAGCCGGTCAGCGGGCCGGCGGCCGGCTCGTCGGCGTGCGGATGCTGGTGCTCGTGTCCCGGCCTGGCGCACTCGCCCTCGGGCCGCGGCGGCTCGCCGTCGTGCGCGACGCGGCCCTCGCGGACCACGACGCCGCGGGTGATCAGCGGCTCCAGCGGGCCCAGCTCGTGGGCGACCAGGACGATCGTCTTGCCGTCGCGGACCAGGCCGCCCAGCGTGTCGGCCAGGAGCTGCTGGGTCTCGGCGTCGACGCCCGCCGTGGGCTCGTCCATCACGTACGTGTCGGGCTCCCCGGCCAGGGCGCGGGCGATGAGCACGCGCTGCTGCTGGCCGCCCGAGAGCGACTGCACGGGGTCGCCGGCCCGGCCGGTCAGGTCGACCGCGTCGAGGGCGTGCGCGACCGCCGCCCGGTCGGCCGCGCTGGTCCTGCGCAGCCGGCTCTGCCTGGCGACGCGGCCCGAGGCCACGACCTCGCGGACGGTGGCGGGCACGCCGCCGCCGACCTGGAGGCGCTGGGGCACGTAGCCGATGCGCCACCAGTCGCGGAACCGGGCGGGCGGGGAGCCGTACAGGAGGGTCTGGCCGCCGGACAGCGGGGTGAGGCCGAGCAGCGCGCGGACCAGGGTGGACTTGCCCGAGCCGTTGGTCCCCAGGAGGGCCACCACCTCGCCGGGGCAGACGGTCAGGTCGACGCCGCGCAGGATCTGCCGCCCGTCGAAGCTGACCCGGCCGCCGGTCATCGCGAAGGCCGTCTCGCTCATGCCGCACACCCCAGCGCCGTGCGGAGGGTCTTGAGGTTGTCGCGCATGGCCGTCAGGTAGTCGCCGGCGGGCTTGCTCTCCAGCGGGTCGAGCACGGCCGTCTTCGCGCCGACCTCGCCGGCCAGCACCTCGGCCACCTTCGGGCTCACCAGGGACTCGGTGAAGATCGTGGTGGCGCCCTCGGCCCTGGCCAGCGCGGCCACCTCCGACAGGCGCTTGGGCGACGGCTCGGTCTCGGGGTCGAGCGTGATGCCCACCTGCTTGAGCTTGTAGCGGTCGGCCAGGTAGCCGAACGCCTCGTGCGCGGTGACCAGCGTCTTGCCGGCGCAGCCGGCCAGGCCCTTGGCGAACTCCTGGTCGAGGCCGCCCAGCACGCCCGCCGCCGTGGCGGCGCGGTCCTTGTACGCCTGCGCGTGGGCGGGGTCGGCGGCGGCCAGCCGCTCGCCCAGCTTTCCGGCGACCGTGGCCAGCCGGGACGGGTCGAGCCAGATGTGCGGGTCGTAGGAGACGCCGTGCTCCTCCGCGTGGCCCTCCTCATCGGCGTGCCCGCCCGCCGGGATCGTCGTGACGACGGCGGCGGCGTCGAAGGCGGTGTCGGCGGAGACGGCGTCGTCGACGGCCGGCTGCACGCCCTTGACGTAGACCGTGAGGGCGGCGTCCTGGAGCTTGGTCATCTGCTGGATGCCCAGCTCCAGGTCGTGCGGCTCGACGCCGGGCGCGGTCAGGACGGTCACGTCGGCGTCGGGCCCGGCCACCTGCTCCGTGAGCCACTGGAGCGGGTAGAAGGCGGCGATCACCTCGGGCCTGCCGCCCGCGGCGGTCTCGGTGCTCTCCGCGGCCCCGGCGCCACAGGCGGACGTGGCCAGCAGGGCTGCTCCGGCGAGGAAGGTTACGGCGCGCATTGGGGGCGTACGGGACATCACGCCCTCAAGTATGGAGAAAATGAAAATGATTGTCAAAATCTCCGGCGGGCCGGACTAGAACGCCCCAAACCGGTCAGCCGCCAGGAGCGCCAGGAAGACCAGCATCACGACCCGCAGCAGCCGCCCGCCGATGCCCAGCGACGGCCACGACAGGTACGCCAGCCACCCGACGAACGCCAGCACCACCAGCGCCGCCACGCCGCCCAGCCAGTTGGCCAGCGCGAAGGCGGCCAGCAGCAGGATCACCAGCACGGCGGGGGCCACCCACCTGGGCACCTGCGTGAACAGAAAGGTCATCGGGGCCGCGCTGCGCCGCTCGACGGCCTTGCGCGCGCCGCCCGCGCCCGGCGTGAAGAACTGCTCGCCCTGGGGCAGCGGGCGCTTGTTTTTGGAGACCACGTCGAGAGCCTATGGGAGTTCGCCTGACACCAGGGTGCGCACCTCTAGGCTGGGCTGGTGCTCGCCGTGATCCGATACACCGTGCCAGAGTCCCAGTCCCAGGACTTCATCAAGCAGGGCCACGCCATCCTCGACACCTTCGCCGCCCAGCCGGGTTTCCACCGCGGGCGGCTGGCCCGTTCGGTCGACGAGCCCAACCTGTGGGCGCTGGTCAGCGAGTGGGAGGGCGCCGGGTTCTACCGCAGGGCGCTGTCGGCCTCCAGGATGGTCATGTACCCGTTGATGATCCTCATGGTCAACGAACCCAGCGCGTACGAGGACGTGTACACGCAAGAAGGTGCGTAGCGATACTCGCGCGCGGGACCGGGTGAGCGTCCCCTAAGCTGGGATCTCACCGAATTCACTCGCCGACCTCCAGCCGGAAAGAGACGCAACCAACATGGCACGACGCACCGACGTCATGGACACCATCGTCAGCCTCGCCAAGCGCCGCGGGCTCGTTTACCCGTCGAGCGAGATCTACGGCGGACTTCGCGCGTCGTGGGACTACGGTCCTCTGGGTGTCGAGCTGAAGAACAACGTCAAGCGGCAGTGGTGGCTGTCGATGGTCCAGTCGCGCGACGACGTGGTGGGCCTCGACTCCTGCGTCATCCTGGCCCCCGAGGTCTGGCGGGCCAGCGGCCACGTCGAGACCTTCACCGACCCGCTGACCGAGTGCCAGTCGTGCCACAAACGCTTCCGCGCCGACCACCTCGTCGAGGCGTACGAGGAGAAGAACGGCAAGGAGCCCGAGAACGGCCTGGCCGACATCACCTGCCCCAACTGCGGCAACAAGGGCACCTTCACCGAACCCCGGCAGTTCAGCGGCCTGCTCAAGACCTTCCTCGGCCCGGTGGAGGACGAGTCGGGCCTGGCCTACCTGCGCCCGGAGACCGCCCAGGGCATCTTCATCAACTACCTCAACGTGCAGCAGTCGGCGCGCAAGAAGGTCCCGTTCGGCATCGGCCAGGTCGGCAAGTCCTTCCGCAACGAGATCACCCCGGGCAACTTCATCTTCCGCACCCGCGAGTTCGAGCAGATGGAGATGGAGTTCTTCGTCAAGCCCGGCACCGACGAGGAGTGGCACCAGTACTGGATCGACGAGCGGTTCCGGTGGTACTCCGACCTGGGCATCAACAAGGACAACCTGCGCCTCTACGAGCACCCGCAGGAGAAGCTGTCCCACTACGCCAAGCGCACCGTCGACGTCGAGTACCGCTTCAACTTCCAGGGCTCGGAGTGGGGCGAGCTCGAAGGCATCGCCAACCGCACCGACTTCGACCTCACCGCCCACTCCAAGGCCTCGGGCGTCGACCTGAGCTTCTTCGAGCAGGACACCGGTGAGCGTTACGTCCCCTACGTCATCGAGCCGGCCGCCGGCGTCGACCGGGCCACGCTCACCTTCCTGCTCGACGCCTACACCGAGGACGAGGCGCCCAACGCCAAGGGCGTCCTGGAGAAGCGCACGGTGCTGAAGCTCGACCACCGGCTCGCGCCGGTCAAGGCCGCGGTGCTGCCGCTGTCGCGCAACGCCGACCTGTCGCCGAAGGCCCGCGACCTGGCCGCGCAGCTGCGCAGGCGGTGGAACGTCGAGTTCGACGACGCGGGCGCGATCGGCCGCCGCTACCGCCGCCAGGACGAGATCGGCACCCCGTTCTGCATCACCGTCGACTTCGACACCCTCGAAGACCACGCGGTGACGATCCGCGAGCGCGACAGCATGGCCCAGGAGCGCATCGCCATCGACCAGGTCGACTCCTACCTGCGCCAGCGTCTCAACGACTGACCCCGGCCGCACCTCGTCGGCGCCGCCCCGGCTCTCCGCCGCGGGCGGCGCTCGCGTTCTCCGGCCAGGCCGCGCAGGACGGGTCGAGCAGAACAGGCCGGGCCGGTCAGGACAGATGGCGGCCGAACCAGGTCAGCACGTAGTCGTAGGCCTGTGAGGCGGCCCGTTCGTCGTAGCGGGCGCCCGTGTCGTTGAAGAAGGCGTGGCCGACGCCGGGGACGGTCACCAGCTCGTGGGTGAGCCCGGCCTTCGTCAGCGCCGCCTCGGCCGCGTCCCTGGTGGCGTTGACGCGGTCGTCCTGCTCGGCGTAGATCGCCAGCACGGACGCCTTGGCCTCGGTCAGGTCCGCGTCGTCGGGCAGCGGGCCGTAGAAGGGCGCCGCGGCGGCCAGCCGGGTCTCCCCGGACGACAGCAGCAGCCACGTCATCCCGCCGCCGAAGCAGAACCCGATCATGCCCAGCCCGGCGCCCTCGGCCCGCTTCTCCAGCTCGTCGACGGCCGCCTTCATGTCGGCCACGAACCGTTCCTGGGGGATCTCGCCCAGTTTGGCGGTGACCTGCGCGGTGTCGGCGAACGCGGCCGTGCCGCCGTCCCGGGAGAGCAGGTCGGGTGCCAGGGCCGAGTAGCCGCTGGCGGCCAGGCGGCCGGCGACCGAGCGGATGTGGTCGGTCAGCCCGCGGTTCTCGTGCATGACCAGCACCGCGCCCTTGGGGACGGCGGCGGGGGACCAGGCGGCCCGCAGGGGGGTCCCGTCCGGGCCGGGGAACGTGATCTCCTGCGTGGGCAGCGGGGCCGGGCCCGCGGGGGAGGCCGTGCCGGACGGCGAGGCCGCGAGCGGCGTAGGCGTGCTCGCCGGGTCGGTGTCGGGAGTGGCGCCGCAGGCGGCGAGGAGAGCAGTGGCGGCGGGGAGGGTGAGCCCGAGGAGGCCCAGGCGGCGCAGGGCCTCGCGCCGCGAGATCAGGCCCTCTACGTGGTCGAGTGCCACTTCTTCTGCCAAATATCGCTGGAAGGGCGTCATGGTCGAAAGATCTAACGGTGAACACCGAAAAATCGTGTAAAGGCGATAGTTATGTGGTTTTTCGCTGGCGTTTGGTGAGGTGGTGCTGGAGCCGGGAACGCCGCTCCGGGCCCATGGCGTGACCCCTCATCCGGAACTATGGTCAAGATCATGCGACTGCTGGTGGTCGAGGACGAGGAAGACCTGGTCGACGCGTTACGGGTGGGTCTGGTCCGGGCGGGCTACGCGGTGGACGTGGCCTACGACGCGCCGTCGGCGCACGAGAAGCTGGAGGTCAACACCTACGACCTGGTGCTGCTCGACCTGAACCTGCCCGGCGGCGACGGCTTCGAGCTCTGCCGTTCGGTACGGGCCGCCGGCCGCGGGGTGCGGATCATCATGGTCACCGCCCGCGACCGCCTCGACGACCGGGTGCGCGGCCTCGACGAGGGCGCCGACGACTACCTGGTCAAGCCGTTCGCCTTCCCCGAGCTGCTGGCCAGGGTGCGGGCGCTGCTGCGCAGGGACACCGGCGGCACCGCCGTCCTCCAGGTGGGCGGGCTGCGCATCGACACCGCCCGCATGGAGGTGTCCCTCGACGGCCGCTCCCTGGCCCTGACCCCCAAGGAGTACGGCGTGCTGCACTACCTGATGACCCGTCCCGGCCACGTGGTCTCCACCGAGGAGCTGCTCGAACACGTCTGGGACGAGCACGCCGACCCCTTCACCAACACCGTCCGGGTCACCGTCGGCAACCTGCGCCGCAAGCTCCAGGAGGACGGCCTCATCGAGACGGTGATCAGCCGCGGCTACCGGCTCAGGGAGCCGGCGTGATCCACACCATCCGCTTCCGGCTCACCGTGCTCTACTCGGGGCTGTTGTTCGTGCTGGCCGCGCTGGTGCTGGGCGGCATCTACGTCGCGGTCTCCAAGACCACCGAGGAACGCCCGTACTCGACCGAGTACGCCAAGGCGTACCGCGGCAACCAGTACGTGGGCAAGCAGGAGGTCGTCTTCATCGAGGAGGTCGAGAACGAGGTCAACATCAGGACGCTGGCCACGCTGCGCGACTACTCGCTGGCCACCCTGGCCGGGCTCTACCTGGCGTCCCTGGGCATCGGCTGGGTGTTGTCGGGACGGGTGCTGCGTCCGGTCCGGTCGATCACCCGGACGACGGAGGAGATCCAGGCGACCGACCTGACGCGGCGGATCAGGCTGGGCGGCTCGCGCGACGAGCTCAAGGATCTGGCCGACACCATCGACACCATGCTCGACCGGCTGGAGGAGGCGTTCAGCGCCCAGCGCCGGCTGATCGACGACGCCTCGCACGAGCTGCGCAGCCCCCTGACGATCATCCGGGCCAACGTGGACGCCGTGCTCGCCTCGCCCGACGCCAGCGAGGCGGAGCGGGCCAGGGCCGTGCAGATCGTGGACCGGGCGACCACCCGCATGACCAGGCTCGTGGAGGACCTGCTGGCCAGCGCCCGGCGGCAGGCGACCGCGTTCGCCGACACCGACCTCGACCTGAGCAGGGTGGCGCGGGAGGCGTGCGAGGAGTACGCGGCGCCGGCCGCCGCCCGCGGCCTGACGATCACCCGCGGGCTGGACCGGAACCTGGAGATGACCGGCGACCAGGACGCGCTGCGCCGGGCCGTGGCCAACCTGCTGTCCAACGCGGTGCGCCTGACCCCGCCGGGCGGCGGCGTCCGGGTGGAGGCCGGCCGGTCGGGCGGCTGGTTGTGGGTCGCGGTCAGGGACGACGGCCCCGGCCTCGGCGTGGCCGAGCAGGAGCGGGTCTTCGACCGGTTCTGGCGCGGCGAGGCCAGCCGGCGCGACCGGCACACGGGGCTCGGCCTGGCCATCGTCCGGCAGATCGTGGAGTCGCACGGGGGACGGGTGGCGGTGTTCTCCAGGCTGGGGCAGGGGGCCACGTTCGTGTTGTGGCTGCCGCCGCGCGACGGCGCGCCGGGCCCGGCGCCCGAGACCAACCCCATCCCCGCCTGACCGCCCGCCCCCGCCTGACCGCCCCCGGTTGAGCGACCGCCCGCCCTCCCTGACCGCCTCGCGGGACCCGCGCCGTGGGACCCGCGCCGTGGGACCCGCGCCGCGGGGCCCGCGCCGTGGGACCCGCGCCGACGCGGGCCTGTGCGTCCTACTCCACCACGCGCCCGACGAGCTGCCCGTCACGCGCCACCGCCACGCAGTACGCCGTGCGGTGGCGCGGCCACTCCTCCTCCAGCGGCGGTAACGCGGTCACCTTGACCTCGCTCCGCCTGCCCGGCGTGATCCGCAGCCGCGGCGCGCAGAAGTCCGTGGCCTGCCGCCTGGCCTGCTCGGCGCCCGGCCATGCCCCTTCCGGCACGACGTAGATCATGCCGAACTCGGCCGCGTGCGGGTTGCCGCACGGCACGAGCGTCGCGATCAGGTCGTCGGGGATGGACACGAGGCAGTCGCCCGGCCGGAGCTGGGTCGCGTGCCGCTGTTCCGCTCCCGGCACCGTCGACCCCCCGGAGGGCTCGGGCGTGCCCGAGCCGCAGGCGGACAGCGCCAGGACCAGGCAGGCGGCCATCAGACCTCGGGGCGTCGTGCGGGGCATGCGAGCAGAGTGTCATGCCTCGATCACGTCCATATCGCGGAACGACCCGAGGTGGGTCACGTTGAGCGATCACGACGGCCGCCGGCCGGTCGCGGGGGCCGGAGGTCCAGGTAGATCACCGTGTCCGCGGAGGGCTTGGCCGATCCAGCGACGAAGCCTGCACGCCGCTTTGGCTTGCCGCGAGCCGCCATGGGCGTCTCCTGGCGGGACCGGATCCGATTCCCCACCTCTCGCTCCTCTTTCTCAAGAATTGGTGTAAACCAATTGGTATAAACCAATTTATCGGGCAGCGGTCCTATAATTGGATTAGACCTGTCGCGGGCGGTTGACCTGCAAAAACGATGACTTAACCGAGGAGTGCAGTTTCATCATCAATTTCGCCGGTAGAGTCCCGGGCAGAAGCGTTGGATTGGAGCTGTGGTGGCCAAGTACGTTTACGACTTCACCGAGGGCAACAGGAATCTCAAGGATCTTCTCGGTGGAAAGGGCGCGAATCTCGCCGAGATGACGAATCTCGGGCTGCCCGTACCCCCCGGATTCACGATCACCACTGAAGCCTGCCGTCACTACCTGACGGAAGGCGCTCTTCCCGACGGCCTGGAGCGCGAGGTCGCCGAGCACCTGGACGCCCTGGAGGCCCAGATGGGCCGCCGGCTCGGTCAGGCCGACGATCCGCTGCTGGTCAGCGTACGGTCGGGCGCGAAGTTCTCCATGCCGGGCATGATGGAGACGGTCCTCAACATCGGGCTCAACGACGAGTCGGTGCACGGCCTGGCCAAGCAGGCGGGCGGCAACGACCGCTTCGCCTGGGACTCCTACCGCCGGTTGATCCAGATGTTCGGCAAGACCGTGCTCGGCCTCGACGGCGACCTGTTCGAGCACGCGCTCGACGAGCTGAAGGGCCGTCGCCAGGACACCGACCTCGACGCGGGCGAGCTGCAGGGTCTGGTCGAGACCTACAAGGGCATCGTCCGGGAGCAGACCGGCAAGGACTTCCCCGCCGACCCCCGCGAGCAGATGCGGCTGGCCGTCATGGCGGTCTTCGACTCGTGGAACGCCCCGCGCGCCATCCTCTACCGCCGTCAGGAGCGCATCCCGGCCGACCTCGGCACCGCCGTCAACATCGTGGCCATGGTCTTCGGCAACGTCGGCAACGACTCCGGCACCGGCGTCGCCTTCACCCGCGACCCCGGCTCCGGCCAGCAGGGCATCTACGGCGACTACCTGCAGAACGCCCAGGGCGAGGACGTCGTCGCCGGCATCCGCAACACCATCCCCCTCCAGGAACTCGAACGCCTCGACAAGCGCTCCTACGACGAGCTGCTGCAGATCATGGAGACGCTGGAGAACCACTACAAGGACCTGTGCGACATCGAGTTCACGATCGAGCGCGGCAAGTTGTGGATGCTCCAGACGCGGGTCGGCAAGCGCACCGCCGCGGCCGCCTTCTGCATCGCCACCCAGCTCGTCGACCAGGGCCTGATCACCCTCGACGAGGCCGTCACCCGCGTCACCGGCGACCAGCTCGCCCAGCTCATGTTCCCCCGCTTCGACGGCGGCGCCGAGAAGAAGAAGATCGCCAAGGGCATGAACGCCTCGCCGGGCGCCGCCGTGGGCAAGGTCGTCTTCTCCTCCGAGCGCGCCGTCGAGCTGGCCGGACAGGGCGAGGACGTCATCCTCGTCCGCCGCGAGACCAACCCCGACGACCTGGCCGGCATGATCGCCGCCAAGGGCATCCTGACCAGCCGCGGCGGCAAGACCTCGCACGCCGCCGTGGTCGCCCGCGGCATGGGCAAGACGTGCGTGTGCGGCGCCGAGGAGCTGGAGGTCTCCACCGGCGAGCGCACGTTCACCGCCCCCGGCGGCGAGGTCGTCGCCGAAGGGGACGTGATCTCCATCGACGGCACCACCGGCGAGGTCTACCTCGGCGAGGTCCCGGTCGTGGACTCGGCCGTCGTCGAGTACTTCGAGGGCGCGCAGCCGGACGACGACCTGGTCAGGGCCGTGGACCGGATCATGGGCCACGCCGACTCCGTGCGCCGGCTCCGCGTCCGCGCCAACGCCGACACCCCCGAGGACGCCGCGCGGGCCCGCCGCTTCGGCGCCCAGGGCATCGGCCTGTGCCGCACCGAGCACATGTTCCTCGGCGAGCGCCGCCAGCTCGTCGAGGACCTCGTCCTGGCCGACGGCGACCAGGAGCGGCAGGCCGCGCTCGACGCCCTCGAACCCCTGCAGAAGGCCGACTTCATCGGCATCTTCAAGGCCATGGGCGGCGACCCGGTCACCATCCGGCTCATCGACCCGCCCCTGCACGAGTTCCTGCCGGACCTGGTGGACCTGTCGGTCAAGATCGCCACCTCGCCCGACGTGACCGACAAGGACCGCAGGCTGCTGTCCGCCGTCAAGAGGCTGCACGAGCAGAACCCGATGCTGGGCCTGCGCGGCGTGCGGCTCGGCCTGGTGATCCCCGGGCTGTTCGCCATGCAGGTGCGGGCGATCGCCCAGGCCGCGGCCGAGGTCCCGGGCGCGCGTCCGGAGATCATGATCCCGCTGGTGGCGTCGGTCCAGGAGCTGGAGTCCGTACGCGAGGAGGCGACCAGGATCCTCGCGGAGACCGGCGTCGAGGCGCTGATCGGCACCATGATCGAGGTGCCGAGGGCGGCGCTGACGGCGGGCCAGATCGCCGAGGCCGCCGAGTTCTTCTCCTTCGGCACGAACGACCTGACCCAGATGACCTGGGGCTTCAGCCGCGACGACGTCGAGGCCGCCTTCTTCTCGCGCTACCTGGAGCTCGGCATCTTCGGCGTCAGCCCGTTCGAGACCCTGGACCGCGACGGCGTCGGACGGCTGGTCAGGATCGCCGTCGAGGAGGGCCGCGCGGCCCGTCCCGACCTGCACGTCGGCATCTGCGGCGAGCACGGCGGCGACCCCGACTCGGTGCACTTCTGCCACGAGGTCGGCCTCGACTACGTCTCCTGCTCCCCGTTCCGCATCCCGGTGGCCCGGCTGGAGGCCGGTCGCGCGGCCCTGACCGACACCGACTCCGACACCCGCTGACGAGCGCGGCGGCCGGGCCCCGGCCGCCGCTACCCGCGGCGCCGGTTGGCCAGCGCCACGGCGGTGAACACCACGATCCCGATCAGGAGGAAGAAGAGCACGAAACCGATGATGATCTCCGGGACGCCTAAGTTCACGGGGGTTCCCTCCCTGCCGGCGCCCCCTGGAGGAGCGCTCCTTGCGACGGATCGTAGGAGCGCCCGGTTGAAGATCTGTTGATTTCCTGTCCATGAACCCCGGAGATCGCGCGAAAAGCGGCTTTTGGGATACTTTCCGCCATGAAAGATCTCCTGGAATGGGAGCTGCGGCCCGCCGGGCCGGACGAAGTGGAGGCCATCGCGGAGCTGCGGGCCACGGTGATGCGCCCCGACCTGGAACGGCTGGGCCGCTTCGACGAGCACCGGGTACGGCAGCGCTTCCGCGACTCCTTCGCTCCCGGGCACACCTCCGTCATCCTGGCCGGCGGCGCCTTCGCCGGCTGCGTCACCCTGCGCCCCGCCGCGGACGGGCACTGGCTGGAGCACTTCTACCTCGCCCCCGCCGTCCAGGGACGCGGGCTCGGCTCGGCCGTGCTGCGGGCGCTGCTGGACCGCGCCGACGCCGAGCGCGCGACCGTGCGCCTGGTCGTCCTGCGGGGCAGCGCCGCCCAGCGGCTCTACGCGCGGCACGGCTTCACCGTCGAGGGCGAGGACCAGGTGGACGTCCTCATGGTCCGCCGGCCGGAGGCCGGGCAGCCCGCGACCCGCTAACGGGGCAGGGCCTCCTCGGCCGGCACGTAGTCGTGCCGCATCCCGTGGTCGCCCAGCCACTGCCGCAGCCCGGCCACGGCCTCCGGATCACCCGCCACCCGGGCCGCGTACTCGGCCAGGGCCACCTCCTCGCCGTCCTCGAACAGCAGCCGGGCGGGGCCCGACCAGGACAGCGTCCACCTGGCCTCGCCCAGCTGGATCAGCACCGCCTCCAGCGCCTGCCCCAGCACCCCGGCGAGCAGCGTCTCCGACGGTTTCCAGCCCAGCTCGCGCAGCCGTTCGGCCAGTTCGGCCTGGCGGCCCCTGGCGATCGCCTCGAAGGCCGCGTCGAGGTAGGGCCGCGTCGCCCCCATCACCCGCTGTCCCGCCACCGCCAGGTCGTGCAGGGCCTCGGCGTTGCGCGCGGCGTACATGCCCTGGGCCACCAGCTCGTCCCACGGCACCGGGCGCAGCCCGGCCAGCGCCTCCGGCGTCCACATCGACCGCTCGACCGCCTCGGCCGCGACGTCGGGATCGCGCAGCAGCGTCAGCGCCGGACGCGGATCGGGGACGTGCTCGGGCTCGGGCAGCACCGCGATGGCGGCCAGCCGGTCGGCCAGGCTGGGATGGGAGTCGTACGGCGAGACCTCCTCGGGCCGCTCGCCCAGCCGGGCGATCTCGGCCTGCCGGCCGGGGTCGTTCATCAGCGCGTGGAAGCCGCCGAACACCGAGGCCGGCCGGGTGCCGCCCACGCCGGTCAGCGACAGGTAGTCGCCGGCGTACAGGTCCCAGCCCAAGGAGGTGTCGTGGATCTTGCGGAGCGCGCCCGACATGGCCTGGCACCCGCCGATCGCCACCGCGAACTCGTCGGCCTCCAGCTCCTGGCGACGCGACACGGCCTGCGACACCCGCAGGTAGAGCTTGGCGTACCCGGCGAAGAGCCGTTGAATGAGCGGATGGTTGCCCAGCCCCTGCACGGTCGCGATCAGCGAGACCCGCCCCCGGTAGACGGGCGCGCCGAGCCGCGTGTGCGCCCCGCTGTAGTGGCCCAGCTCGTGCCCCAGCACGGCGCGCAGCTCGTCGACGGTGAGCGTCTGGAGCAGCGGCAGCCCGATGAACATGCGCCGCCGCGTCGCGCGCAGCCCCAGGAACCGGGTGTCCTCCGAGACCGCCGCGTTCACCTCGGGGACGAGCCGGATCTCGTCGGGCGGCGCGGTGCGCACCCGCCGGGCCAGGTCCTCCACCGCCTGCCAGAGCGCGGGCTCGTGCTCGCGCCCCACCGGCACGCCCGGCAGCTCGCCCCCCTGGTTCCTGCCCACCATGAACAGCGCCCGCACCAGCGCGCCCGCCGCCAGCGTGAGCACGATCGCGACCTTCAGCGCCGCGGCGTGGAAGTCCACCAGCAGCAGGACGTCGAAGAACACGGCGGCCACCAGGATGACGCCGACCAGCACGTAGAAGCCGGCGAGCAGACTGAAGGCCAGCACCGCTCGGAACGCTGTCGTCATGGGGGAGGGCTCCCGGGGAAGGGGTTCTCGCGAGGCTCGACACTAGCGGAGACAGGAAACTGGATAAAATCACTGCACCAATGTCGTACTACGACGAGCACGACCAGGAACGATGGGTCCCGGAACCACCCGGCAACCCCGGCCGCGGTGCGTTCGAACGCGACCGCGCCCGCGTCCTTCACAGTGCCGCGCTGCGCAGGCTGGCGGCCAAGACCCAGGTCGTGGGCCCCGGCGAGACGCTCGGCGGCGGCCAGCACATCCCGCGCACCCGGCTGACCCACTCCCTCGAATGCGCCCAGGTCGGCAGGGAGATGGGCGCCACGCTCGGCGTCGACCCCGACCTGGTCGAGACCGCCTGCCTGGCCCACGACCTCGGCCATCCGCCGTTCGGGCACAACGGCGAGGTCGCGCTCAACGCGCTGGCCACCTCCTGCGGCGGCTTCGAGGGCAACGCCCAGAGCCTGCGCCTGCTCACCAGGCTGGAGGCCAAGGTCCTGACCGACGACGGCCGCAGCGCCGGCCTCAACCTCACCAGGGCCGCACTCGACGCCTCCGTCAAATACCCCTGGACGTGCGAGAAGTCCCCGAAGTTCGGCGTCTACCACGACGATCTGCCGGTCTTCGAGTGGATCAGGGACGGCGCCCCGGAGGGCCGCGTGAGCTTCGAGGCCCAGATCATGGACTGGGCCGACGACGTCGCCTACTCCGTCCACGACCTGGAGGACGCGCTCCACTCCGGCCACGTCACCCCCGAGGCGCTCCAGTCGCCCGTGGAGCGCGGCGCGGTGGCCCGCGTCACCCGCGCCTGGTACGCGCCCGGCGCCGACCTCAACGAGCTGGAGGAGGTCTTCGCCAAACTGATCGCCGACCCGCTGTGGCCGCGCCGCTTCGAGGCCACGCTCGCCGACCTGGCCGGCCTCAAGGCGCTCACCAGCGGCCTGATCGGCCGCTTCTGCCGCTCGGCCCAGACCGCCACCAAGGAGGTCCACGGCGCCCGCCACCGCGCCGACCTCGTCGTGCCGCGCGCCACGCTGCTGGAGTGCGCCCTGCTCAAGGGCGTCACCGCCCACTACGTGATGACCACCGAGGGCCACCACGCCAACCAGGCCAGGCAGCGCGAGCTGATCACCGAGCTGGCCTCGCTGATCACGCTCGGCGCCCCCGCCACCCTCGAACCCGCCTTCCGCCCCGCCTTCCTGGACGCCCCCGACGACCCCGCCCGGGTGCGCGTCGTGATCGACCAGATCGCCTCGCTCACCGACACCTCGGCCGTGGCCTGGCACCGGCGCCTGTCGAAGTGACGGCAGGCCGCCGGGGCCGGTGAAACCGCCCCCACGAGCGGCTTTGCGGACCTGCCTCGTCGGCGGATACTGCGCGCATGGCTACATATGTCATCGTCGGCGCGGGCCTTGCGGGAGCCAAGGCCGCGCAGACGTTGCGCGAGGAGGGCTTCGCCGGCGAGGTCGTGCTCGCCGGCGCGGAGAGCGAACGCCCGTACGAACGGCCGCCCCTGTCCAAGGAGTACCTGCGGGGCGGCGGCGAGCGGGAGAAGATCTACGTCCACGCCCCCGGCTGGTACGCCGACAACGACGTGGAGCTGCGGCTCGGCCTGCCCGTCACCCGCATCGAGCCCCGCAACCACGTCGTCAGGTTCGCCAACGGGTCCCGGCGGGCCTACGACAAGCTGCTGATCGCGACCGGGGCGACGCCGAGACGCCTGCCCGGACCCGCCTACTACCTGCGTACCGTCGAGGACTGCGAGGCGCTCAGGCGGCGCTTCGCCGAGGGCGGCAGCGTCATCGTGGTCGGGGCGTCCTGGATCGGGCTGGAGAGCGCGGCGGCGGCCCGCGCGGCGGGCTGCCCGGTCACCGTCGTCGAGCCCGAGCCCACCGCGCTCAACCGGGCGCTCGGCCCCGAGCTGGGCGCGGTGTTCGCCCGCCTGCACGCCCGCAACGGCGTGGACCTGCGCTTCGGCACCGCCGTCGCCGAGGTCACCGGCACCGGCGTGCGGCTCAGCACGGGGGAGCGGCTGACGGCCGACCTCGTGGTGGCCGGCATCGGCGTCGCGCCCGAGGTGGAGCTGGCCCGGGACGCGGGCCTGGAGGTGCGGCACGGCATCCGCACCGACGCCTCCCTGCGCACCTCGCACCCCGACGTCTACGCCGCCGGCGACGCCGCCGAGCCCTTCCACCCCCTGTACGGCCGGCACGTCCGCGTCGAGCACCGGTCGGGCGCGCTCAAGGGCGGTCCGGCCGCCGCCCGCGCCATGCTCGGCCAGGACGTCGTCCACGACGACATCCCCTACCTCTACACCGACCAGTACGACCTGAGCATGGAGTTCACCGGCGACACCGACGGCCACGACGAGATCGTCTGCCGGGGGTCGGTGGAGGACCTGCGGTTCGTCGCCTTCTGGCTGCGCGCGGGCCGGGTGGTCGCCGGCATGAGCGTCAACACCCGGGACGCCGTGCCGGAGATCCAGGAGCTGATCAGGTCGGGCGTCGTCATTGACCGAAAGGAGTTGACGACGGGTCCGCCGTGATCGGGTTGTCGTCCTTGGGCTCGGCGGTCCTGCGCGGCTTCCTGGGCTGCTTGGTGGCCTGCGGCACCTTCTTCGAGGTGCACTGGACCGCGCAGCGCGGCGTCTCGCCGAGTTTGCCGCGCAGCGCCAGCGTCTCCTTGCGGGGGGAGAGCGTGCGGTTGCCGGAGCGCCAGGCGTCCAGGTAGTCCCACGGCTCGACCATGCCCCGGCGCACCCACCAGTAGGCCGGGCCGGTCTTCCAGGAGATCGCGAAGTAGAGGTTGGAGCCGGCGTCGCGGGCGTTGCCCGACCTGCCCACCCGGCCGAGCAACTGCCCGGCCTTGACCCGCACGCCGGGCCGTACGCCGTCGGCGACGGAGTCGAGGTGGCCGCCGAGGTAACGCACGCCGTCGTCGCCGATGATCGTGACGAACCGGCCCTCGCGGTCGGCGCCCTTGTCGGTGGAGGGCGCCCACCGGTTCTTGACGTTGACCTCGTCCACGACGCCGTCCACCGGCGCGACGAACGAACAGCCCTGCGGGGCCCAGATCGTCGTCTTGGGCAGCACCAGCAGGCTGCGCTGGTAGGTCGTGCTGCAGCCCTTGACCGGGAACGTGTAGGTGAACTTCGACAGCTTGGGCGGCGGCACCTTGACCGGGTCGTCCCCCTTGGGGGGCTGCTCGGCCTGCTGCTCGCCGTCCTGGCCGGACGGGCCGGGCGAGGGGATGGTGGCGGTGACCGCCGGGGTGACGGTGGGCGTGCCCGTGGGCGGGGCCGTGGAGGGCGACTGGGCGCTGACGCCCGCCACCCCGGTCGCCTGGGCGCAGGCGCCGGTGAGCAGCACGGCGCCGGCCACAACCGCCCACCGTACGATATGCCCGGAATGCATAGTCTTCCTCACCCGTGTCACCGTTTCCACCGACAACCCTCACCTTTGTAGCCGACCACGGGACTCCGCATCACCAGTTTCCCGCTTTAGCAACCCAGAGGTGACGCGCGTCTTCCCCGGCCGTCGACAGCCCGTGCCACGCCGTTCACCGGCCGCGGCACACCCCGCGCGGGGCGGAACCGTCGGTCGGGCGGAATAGACTCACCGGCGTGGCTGGCCGGATCCGTGATGTCGACATCGCGCTCGTACGCGAGCGTTCCCCCATCGCCGACGTGATCGGCGAGCACATCCAGTTGCGCAACGCCGGAGGGGGCAACCTCAAGGGCCTGTGCCCCTTCCACGACGAGAAGAGCCCGTCGTTCAACGTCACCCCCGAGCGCGGAATGTACTTCTGCTTCGGGTGCTCAGAAGGCGGCGACGTGATCACGTTCGTCGAGAAGATCGAGCATCTGCCGTTCGGTGAGGCGGTCGAGCGGCTGGCCCAGCGGGCCGGCATCCAGCTCCAGTACGAGCAGGGCGGCTACGTCCCCAAGCGCGACCACGGCGAGCGGGCCCGGCTGATCGAGGCCCACCGGGTGGCCGCCGAGTTCTACGCCGAGAAGCTGTTCGGGCCCGACGCGGCCCCGGGGCGGCGGTTCCTGTCCGAGCGCGGGTTCGAGCGCGCCGACGCCGAGATGTTCGGCGTCGGCTACGCGCCGGCCGAGTGGGAGGCGCTGGCGCGCCACCTGATGGGGCGCGGGTTCACCGCCGACGAGCTGGTCAAGGGCGGCCTGGCCAAGGAGGGCAGGCGGGGGCCGATCGACCGGTTCAGGGGGCGGCTGATCTGGCCGATCAGGGACGCCACGGGTGACGTGATCGGATTCGGCGCACGCAAGTTGCTCGATTCCGACGATGGTCCGAAATATCTGAATACGCCTGACTCGCCGCTTTACAAGAAGAGCCAGGTCCTTTATGGCATTGATCTCGCCAAACGAGAGATCAGCAAGCGCGCCCAGGCGGTGATCGTCGAGGGATACACCGACGTGATGGCCTGCCATCTGGCCGGAGTTCCGACCGCGGTGGCCACCTGCGGCACGTCGTTCGGCGAGGAGCACATCAAGATCCTGCGCCGGTTCCTGCTCGACCAGGCCGAGTTCCGCGGCGAGGTCATCTTCACCTTCGACGGCGACGCGGCCGGCCAGAAGGCGGCGCTGCGGGCCTTCGCCGACGAGCAGAAGTTCGTCACGCAGACCTACGTCGCGGTGCAGAGCGACGGCCTCGACCCGTGCGACCTGCGGATCAAGCAGGGCGACGCGGCGGTGCGCGACCTCATCGCGAGCCGCGAGCCGCTGTTCCAGTTCGCCATCAGGAGCACCATCTCCCGCTACGACCTGCGCAGCAACGAGGGCAAGATCGCCGCCCTCGACGCGGCGGCGCCCATCGTGGCCGGGATCAAGGACGTCGGCCTGCGCAAGCGCTACGCCATCGACCTCGACCGCTGGCTCGGATTCATGGACGAGCGCTTCGTCATGCAGCGCATCGGCGAGGTGGCCAACACCCAGCAGGGCCGCCCCCAGCGCGCCCCCAAGGCGGCTCCGGTCGATCCCAGCGTGCGGGTGGAGGGCGAGCTGCTCAAGCTGGCCGTCCAGCGGCCGGCGCTGCTCGGGCCGCGCTTCGACGCCCTCGACCCGCAGGCGTTCACCGCGCCCGACCACGTCGCGCTGCACAAGGTCATCGAGGCCGCAGGAGGCGCCGGCTCGGCCGGTCACGGCGGCCGCGAGTGGGTCGACCGGCTGCTGGAGCACGCTCACGACGAGGGCACCAGGGCGCTGGTGACGCGGTTCGCGGTGGAGCCCGTCCAGGCCGACGCGCACGCCGAGGAGCGTTACGCGGGGGCCATGCTGGCGGCCATCGAGGCGATCGCGGTCGACCGGGCCATCGCCCAGGCCAAGTCCCGCATGCAGCGCCTCAATCCGGTGGAGGAGCAGCAGGAGTACAACAAGCTGTTCGGCGAGCTGGTGGCGTTGGAGCAGCAGCGCCGGGTGCTGCGCGAGCGTGCCGCGGGAAGCTGACCGCCGGGGCGTTTTGATAACAGTTCGGCAGCGGGGACGGGCGGTGAACCGGGTGGTTCGCGGGGAATCCCGGCCGGTCCGCGCTGCCGTAATGGGGCATCTCCGGCGTCTTCCGGGCAGCGAAAGAGATACGTCCGGCCGGCGGACGTCGCCGGACGTGGGATTCCAGACCGCGTAATTGACTTTTCTTTCCTGATCAAACTCGGGCCAAACCTTTACTCGATCTCAATTCGGTAATGCTGATCGTCTTACCTTCCGCAACAAAAATGGGTCTGCCATTTGATGGAACCAATACTGCAGACTGTCTCCCGTGGGTGCATCGGTGCTGCCAAGCGGGCCGCCATCGGTAGATCAGGTGGCGGACCTCGTCGCGAAGGGAAGGGAGCGCGGAAGCGTAACCGTCGATGACGTCGCCGCCGCGCTTGACCGATCCGAGCTGCCGTCCGACGCGCTGGAACGCGTCGTGCGGATGCTCGCAGAGAACGGCGTGGAGGTCCTCGAGCCCCAGGGCGACGAGGAGTCCACCCGCGCCGATGAGGAGGACGTAGGCAAGCGGGCGCCGACCAGCGATCTCGTCCGTATCTATCTGCGGGAGATCGGCCGCGTCCCCCTGCTGACCGCCGAGGAGGAGGTGGAGCTCGCCAAGTCGATCGAAGCCGGCCTGTTCGCCGAGGACAAGCTGGCCAACGGGGTCTCGCGTCTGGCCTTCCCGGAGTTCAGGGAGCTCGTCTGGCAGGGCACCAGGGCCAAGCAGCGGCTGATCGAGGCCAACCTCAGGCTCGTGGTGTCGATCGCCAAGCGGTACGTGGGCCGCGGCATGCTGTTCCTCGACCTGATCCAGGAAGGCAACCTCGGGCTCATCCGGGCGGTCGAGAAGTTCGACTACACGAAGGGCTACAAGTTCTCCACCTACGCCACCTGGTGGATCAGGCAGGCGATCACCCGGGCGATCGCCGACCAGGCGCGCACCATCCGCATTCCGGTGCACATGGTGGAGACCATCAACAAGCTCGTCAGAGTGCAGCGTCAGCTCCACCAGGACCTCGGCCGCGAGCCCATCCCCGAGGAGATCGCCAAGGAGATGGACCTCCCGGTCGACCGCGTGGTGGAGATCCAGCGCATCGCCCAGGAGCCGGTGTCCCTGCAGTCGCCGATCGGCGAGGAGGACTCCGACCTCGGTGACTTCATCGAGGACGCCGACGCCGTCGTGCCCATGGAGGCCGCCGCCTTCATCATGCTGCAGGACCAGCTCGACGACATCCTGGCCACGCTGTCCGACCGCGAGCAGCGCATCATCCAGCTCCGCTTCGGCCTGGCCGACGGGCATCCGCGCACGCTGGAGGAGGTGGGCAGGGAGTTCGGCGTGACGCGCGAGCGCATCCGGCAGATCGAGTCGAAGACCCTGGCCAAGCTCCGCCACCCGACGCGCGCGCAGATGCTCAGGGACTACCTGGACTGACCCTTCGACCCCGCGACGGGCCCGGCGAGCGTGCCGGGCCCGTCCGCATGCCGGGCGGCGGGCTCAGGAGCAGCCCTCGAACTGCGGCACGGCGATGTTGGTCAGGTTCAGGCCCGCCTTGCCGAACCACTTGTGCAGCAGCTTGCCCGCGGTCCCGTCCTGGTACATGTCGGTGATCGCCCGGTTCACCGCCTCGCAGCCCGGCACGTCGTCCTTGTGCAGGCCCACCCCGCTTCGCTGCTCGTTGAACTGGGCGTTGGCCAGCCGTAGCCCCGACCCGTCCTGGTTGGCCAGGCCGGCCAGGATCACGTCGTTGGTGGTGACCGCGTCCACCTGCCGGTTCTTCAGCGCGCTCAGGCACGTCGCGTAGTCCTTGAACGGCACCAGCTTGGCCGCCACGCTGCGTTCCTCCACGACCCGCTCGGCGGCGTTCGAGCCCTCCACCGCGCAGATCCGGCGGCCCTTCAGCTGCCGGACGTTGTCCACCTTGTCGTCCGGCCGCGTCAGGATGTCCTGGTAGGAGATGTGGTACGGCCCCGCGAACAGCACCTTCGCCTTGCGGTCCATGCTGATCGTGTACGTCGCCACCACCATGTCGGCCCGCCCCTGGACCAGCACCTTGTCACGGTCGCCGGCCAGCACGGGGATCAGCTTGAAGTCCTTGCCCAGCCGCTTGGCCACGTAACGCGCGACGTCGACGTCGAAGCCCTCGAAGGTGCCGTCCGGCTTGCGGAAGCCCACCGACGGCAGGTCGGGACGGACGGCGATGACGATGGAGTCCTTGTCGAGGATCGACTCCCGGCCGCCGGTCCCGCAGGCCGCGGCGGCCACCGCGGTCAGGGCCAGGGCCGCTACCAGTGCCCGCTTCAACGGTACTCCTTGAGTCTCGGCCACACCCCGGCGATCATCAGCAGCCCGATCCCGGCGATCGCGAACGGCAGCAGCCGCCACAGGTTGTCCAGCGCGTTCTCGCCGGCGTCGATGGCCTGGTCGAAGGTGCGCTCGTGCCGTTCGGCCAGGGCCACCAGGGCCCGGTCGTAGGCGTCGAACGCGGCGGTGACCGGCCCGAGCTTGGCGGTCACGGCCTCGGCGGTCCTGCCGTCCAGCGCCAGCGCCCGGAAGGAGGTGTCGGCCTGCTGGAAGGCCCGGTACGCGTCCAGCACCCGGGTGCCCTCCGGACCGGTCAGCTCGGGCCCCAGCATGCCGCGGGCCGCTCCGGCGTCGGCGGCCACCTTCGCGTGGTACTGGGTGAGGTTGCCCGACTCGAAGTAGACGACCGTCTGCGACTTGTCCAGGAACGTGTGCTCGTAGGTGTCGGCGCGGTCCTTGTCGAGCAGGTACCGGCTCTGGTCGCCCTGCATGCTGTTGCTGATCGCGCGGGCCTTGGCCAGCGTCAGGACCGAGTCGAAGCCCTGTGTCTTGGCCATGCGCAGGTCCGTCTGGTCCTGGCCGAGCACGTTCACGCCGAGGATCAGCGAGACCACGGTGGCCAGCGTGGCGACCAGCAGCGCCGGGCCGAACACCCGGCGGAACCGCCGGGCCAGGAAGATCTGGAGCCAGATCAGGCAGCCCAGCGCGAGCAGCCCGGCCAGCAGCACCGCGGAGCGCAGCAGCGGGACCATGGCGTTCTTGTCGTCGTAGGTGCGGCGGACGATCGTGCCGCTCTCCAGGGTCAGGTTGTAGGCCTGCGGCAGCAGCACCAGCCGCATCAGGTCGGTGGCCTGCCGGTAGGTGCCCACGACGGTGTCCGGCGGCGCGCCGGGCGCGTGCCGGGACTGCTCGTTCAGCAGCAGCGCCTGCCCGGCGAGCCGTTCGTAGCGGCCGAGGCCGTCGAGCACCGACTGCACGGTCCGCCGCTCGGCGGCGTTGTCGCCGGCCAGCTCGAACGCCTTCAGCAGCGCCTGGTTGGCCTCCGTGCGCCGCCGCTCGTACCGGTCGACGGCCTGGCGGCGCTGCTGGCCGTACTGGTCGCCCATGACCAGCGCGTTGGCGACCTGGGCGTCCATGTCGCTGAGCGCCAGGTAGAGCCCGGCGGTGGCGACGACCTGCGGCCCGGCGTCGCGGCCGATGACCTGCAGCCCGTCGCCGGCGGTCAGGCTGCCCACCCCGAGCGCCGCGAACAGCAGCGCGAGCGCCGCCACGGTGACGCCGGAGATGACGCGGATGCGGCCGGGCACGCTGCGGCGCGGCAGGGGGGCGGGGGCGCCCGCCGGGACGACGGCGCCCGGGTTCTGCACCAGGGTCACGGTGTGCCCTCCCTGATGGTGATGACGGTCCAGGCGCCCAGGTGGATCCGGTCGCCCGGACCGACCCGGACGGGCGTGTTGATCTCCACGGTCCTGCCGTTGACCTGGGTGCCGTTGGCCGAGCCGGGGTCCACCAGCGTCCAGGTGCCGTCGGGCTGGGCCAGCAGCACGGCGTGCAGGTGCGACACGCCCGGGTCCTCGGGCGGGCCGGTCAGGTCGATCTCCGGCGCCAGGTTCCTGGCCTTGCTGCGCCGCCCGATGCGCACCTGCTCGCCGACCAGCCCGAACGAGCGCTCGGGACAGTACGGCGGGAAGGCCATGCGCGCCGCGTCGGGACCGCCCTCGGCGACCACCTTCTCGTAGTAGGTGCGGTCGGCGGCGGCGACCGCCTCCCACCGCGCCCCTCGCACCGGGAGCGGGACGCCGCCTCCGCCGCCGGTGAAGTCGTGGCCGCACACCTCGCAGAACTGCCCGGCGCGCGGCGTCTGGCAGACCGGGCAGGCGTCGTCACCCCCGCCGGCGGCCGCCGCCGGCTGGGGCTGGGACGCGGCGGGCGTCCCGGCCATCTGCGCGCCGCAGACGTCGCAGTAGTCGTCGGAGCCGGAGGCGTGCCCCTGGGGACAGGTCGCCATCAGCCCTCGCCCTTACGCAGCCGGCTGGTGCGGACGGAACCGGTGTCCAGCTCGATCTCGTCGGCCTTGTCCACGTTCCTGCGCAACCGTGCCGTGCCGGTCGCGGGATCGACCTCCACGACCTTCTCCAGCAGCCGGGCGGTGTCCTCGCGGCCCGACTCCGCGGCCAGCTCCCTGGCCTTGGCCAGGCGCGCGGTCGCGGCCTCCACGTCCCCGGCGGCGCGGGCGCTGAGGCCGTCCTGGATGAGCTCGTGCAGCTCGGCCTGGCCGGTGTAGTGGGCGACCTTCCGGTTGATCTGGGTGGACTGCGCCAGGTCGTCGGTCCACTGGGCCAGCACGTTGCCGCTGGCCACGACGTCCTGGGTGTCGGGGCGCACCAGCTTCACCCAGCCCGCCCTGATCTCCTGGCCGATCTGGCCCGGCGGCACCTCGACGCACAGGTGGTACTCGCGTTCCTCCTGGCCCCACGAGCCGGTCGGGTAGTCGCCGGTCAGCGGGTTGACGTCGGTGCGCTTGCCGGTCAGGTCGAGCAGCGTGGGGGAGACCTGCTTGACGAACTTCAGCTTGGCGGTCTGCGGCACCAACACCCGCAGCGACAGGTCCGCCACGGTCTTGCTCATCGACGTCTGCGTCACCCGGCGGAAGAACTCGGCCAGATCACTCTGGTTCCGTACGAACTCGAACGAGCCGAGCATCGCCTCGGCGACCTTCCGCAGCTCGGCGGGCACCCAGTCGTCGCCCACGCCCAGGCTGTCGCAGACGAACTTGCCGCTCCACCCCTGCAGCACGGCCCCGAACACCTCGGGACGCTCGTTGTTCTGGCCGTCGGTCATCAGCAGCGCGTGCCTGATCGCGTTCGGGTAGCCGCTCAGCAGGTGCCCGGCCAGCTTCAGCCACTCGCCGATGGCCGTGCCGCCGTGCGCGAGCAGCCTGCTGATCGCCCGCTCGGCCTCGGCCCGGGTGGCGGGCGTGGCCCTGACCAGGTTGGCGTTGCCGCCGGGGTAGACGACCTTGGCCCGCTCGGTCCCGGCGATCACCGCGAAGTGCACGCCGTCGCGCAGCGCGTGCACGGCCGCCGCCGCGGCCTGCCGGGCCTCGCGGATCTTGCCGCCGCTCATCGAGCCGGAGGTGTCGACGATGATGACCTCGGCCGCCTCGGTGGGCGCGGCCTGGGCGAAGCCGCCGCCGGAGGAGGCCACGGTGAGGATCGCGTGCACCTCCCGGGCGTCGGTGGACAGGTACTTGTTCTGGTCGATGTTCAGTGTGAACGTGGGCTGGTCACCCATGCGTTTCTCCTAGGGGGATGAGAACGATCGTCACGTTGTCCTGGCCGCCGGAGGCCAGTGCGTGGCGCAGCATCTCGCGGGCCATGTCGAGAGGGGTTCCCGTCTGCGGGAACCGGTAGCCGTCCAGGTAGCGCCACAGCCCGTCGCTGCACACCAGCAGCAGGCCGGGCGCCCCCGGGGCGAGCGTGCGCACATGCAGCGACACCTCGCCGGAATCCGCGCCGAGCCACGCGGTGATCTCGCCGGTCGGGACCACGTCGTCCTCGGTCAGCAGCACGCCCTGCCCGGGGGCCTCGCCGGGCAGCCAGTACGCCCGCGTGTCGCCCGCCCAGCTCAGCGTGATCCCGCCTGGGCCGGCGACCGCGGCGACGTAGGTGCAGGCGGGGGCGTCGTCCACGGAGGTCGCCAGGGCGGTCACCGCCTTCCCGGCCAGCTCGAACGCCTCCTGCGCGGAGGCTCCCCTGGCCAGGGCGGCGCCCGCGGTCTCCACCGCCGCGGCCGAGGCCTGGTCGGCCCGCGGCGAGCTGCCCACCCCGTCGCACACGACCGTGATCACGGCGTCGCCGGTGGTCAGCAGGGCCATGGCGTCCTCGTTGCGGGCGCGCCGCAGGCCCTTGTCGGTCACGGCGGCGGCCCCGCCGTCCAGGACGGTCTCGGCGTGGTCGCGGCCGGTGGGCTGGCGGGCGCCGCAACGTTCGCAGTAGCCCTCCGCTCCCACCGCGGCCGCGCCGCAGGAGGTGCAGACCGGCGCGCCGAGCGCGTGGCCGCACCGCTCGCAGTAGACGTCCCCCTGGACGACGGGGGACGCGCACATCGGGCAGTTCTGGGGGGTGGGTTCGGTCACAGCCACGTCCTCGGTCGTACGGCGTTCGCCTCGTCGATGAGCGCGTGGCGTTCATGGCGGGAGCCGGCCGCCACCGCGAGCTTCCGGTAGATCGACTCCAGTCGCCTGCGCAGCCCCGGCTCGGTGAAGTCGGCCTCGGCCAGCTTCGTCCCGGGCGGCGCGGGGTTGTTGTCCAGCCAGGCCAGCGCGCAGCGCAGCAGCTCGGCGGTGAGCAGGTCGCGGCGGCGCGGGTCGAGGTCGGCCAGGTTGGCCAGCCGTCCGGCCGCGCCGACCAGGTCGGGGGCGGACACCGTGCTCAGGTCGGCCCGGCGGAACACCGAGGCGGCCAGCGCCACCTGCGCCGCCACCCGGTAGCTGGAGGTGGGCGGCACCTCGTCCAGCACGTTGACGCGGCCCGTCCTGGCCAGCCCGAACGCGGCGCTGACGTAGGAGTGGTCGGTCCGCCAGACGGCGTTGTACCAGTGGGCCGACTGCCTGCCGGCGCACTCCAGCGCGAACGCCAGCGCCAGCTTGGGCGCGAGCTCGCCGGGCAGCGCCGACACGCAGGCGTCGAACATCGTCACCGCGGTGTCCGTCTGGCGCGTGGCCAGCGCGAGCACGCCGCGGTACCAGGTCGTCCGCCAGTCGCCGGGGAGCTGTTGTTCCAGCTCCGACAGCGCCACCGGGGTCTCGGCGGCGCCCGCCTCGGCCAGCAGCCTGGCGCGCATGAGCCGGGTCTCGGGCGTCGGCGGCATCGCCGAGAGCTGGTCGAACAGCTCCTTGCCGTCGAACCCGAGCAGGCCCGCCAGCGCGCCCGCCGCCGGGTCGAGCGGATCGACGTGCGGCACCGGCAGCTCGACCGCGACCACGGCCGGGTCGAGCGGGCCGAACACCTCCTGGCGGGAGTCCGACAGCGCCGTCCACACGGCCGAGCGCTCGGGCCCGAACAGCGTCGAGGGCGCCGGGAACGGCACGCCATCCTCGGCCGCGCTGATCTCCCGCAGCACCCCGACGAGCTGCTCCTCCATCTCCCACGCGCTCTGGAACCGGTCGGCGGGGTTGGGCGCGGTGGCCTTGCGCAGCAGCCGCGCGAACGACTCGTGCCCGCAGTCCTGCGGCAGCGGGCTGGCCACGCCGCCCTTGGCCGGGCTCCAGGACGGGATCGTCAGCACCGCCAGGGTCCTGGCCACCGTGTAGAGGTCGGAGGCCACGGACGAGGGATGGGTGTCCAGCTCGGGCGCGTGGTAGCCGACCGTCGCCCAGGACGTGCCGGGCGGCGAGCCGACCGGCTGGACGGCGCCCAGGTCGATCAGCTTGAGCCGCCGGCCGACCCGGATCACGTTGGCCGGCTTGAGGTCGCAGTAGACCAGGCCGTTCTCGTGCAGGTAGCCGAACGCGTGCAGGATCTCGCGGCCGTAGATCAGGGCCTCGCGCAGCGGCAGCGGGCCCTGGCGGCGCAGCTCGTGCAGGGACTGGCCGCCGACGTACTCCATGACGATGTAGCCGAGGCCGCCGGAGAGCTGGAAGTTGAGGATCTTGACGATGTTCGGGTGGTCGACCGTGGTGAGGAACTTGCGCTCGGCCTCGGCCGCCGCCAGCGCCTCGGCGTCGTTGGTGTTGAGCAGGCCCTTGAGCACGACCCAGCGGCCGTCCAGGGCCTCGTCGGCGGCCAGGTAGATCCAGCCGAGGCCGCCGTGCGCCAGGCAGCCGAGCACCCGGTACTGCCCGGCCACCATGTCGTCCTTGGCCAGCTTCGGGGTGAAGGAGTACGGCGTGCGGCAGTGCGGGCAGAACCCCTCCGTCAGCCCGGGACGGCCCTGCCGGGACCGGCCCACCGGCTCCCCGCAGGCCGGGTTGGCGCAGAACCGCTTCTCCTCCGGCACCTGCGGATCGGCCATCACGGCCGTCGCCGGATCCCGGTACGGCACGGACGGCAGGTCGGCGATGCCGCCCAGCACCCCGGCCCGCGACCTGCCGCTGCTGCTCACCGGCGAGGTCAGCGACCGGCTCACCGGCTGGGTGTTCACCGGCCCCGAGAGCGGCCCCGAGAGCGGCCCCGAGCCTGGGGCCGACGCCTGTTGGGGGACGGACACCGCCGGCGGCGGCGCGGCCGCCGCGTTGCCGCACAGGTCGCAGTAGCCGTCCTCGATGGTGCCGGTGCAGCCCGGCTGCGCGCAGCGGGTCATGGCTTACCTCCGTGTATCGCGCGCTGGTAGGTGTCGACCGCGGCCGCCGCCTCGGTCAGGTCGCAGGGAGCGCTCCACAGCAGGGATCGTGCCCGCTCGAAGCACGCGGTGGCGCCGGGGTCCTCGGCCATGCCCTTGCGCACCGCCATGGCCTGGCAGGCGCCGAGCCGGCCGCGTAACTCGTCGCGCCTGCCGACCAGGCCGTACAGGGCCTTGGCGGTGGCCCGCGCCCGGTCGGCCGCCTTCTCCGCCTCGCTCTCCACGCTCGCCAGCCGCCTGGCCCGCACCACCCAGGTGTCTGCCGAGGCGTCGAGCGCGGCCAGCTCGCCGGTCAGCTCCTCGACCCGGCTGCGCGGGCGGGCCTGCGGCGGCAGGGCGATCTTGACCACGACCGCGCCGTGGGCCAGCCTGGCCTCGCTCTCGGCCGCGCGTACCCGGTCGAGGGCGGCCACCAGGTCCTCGCGGCGCCTGGCGTACTCGCGTTTGACCACGATCGCCTGGTCGATCTCCGCGCGGGCCTCGGCCAGCACGCGGGCGACCCCGCCGAGGTCGGGGCCGACGCCCGCGCCGAGCGGGTCGGCGAGCAGGGCCGCGCGCATCCGCCGCAGCTCCGCCTCCCGCGCCTCCAGGCCGGCGCTCTCGCCCAGCTCGCGCTCCAGGTCGCGGATCTCGCGCAGGACGCGGTCGGCGTCGTCGAGCCGGGGCAGGACGGCGTTCCACACGGCGTCGATGTCGTTGAGCGCCGAGGTGACCTCGCGGAAGGCGCCGTCCATGCGGGCGACGGTCTCGTCGAGGGTCAGCCGCTCGTCGGCCTCGGGCAGCAGCGAGCGCTGCTCGACGGGCTTGGCCGCGGCCCGCAGCACGACGGACGTGCCCGACAGCAGCCGGGTCAGCTCGTCGAGCTGCTCGGCCCCGAGTTTCGCGCGCGCGGCCCTGACCTGCTCGGCCTCGCGCAGCACGGCCCGGTAGGCGTCGTTCAGCAGCCACAGCCGGGTCAGCGCGGCCTGGACGGCGGCCCAGCGCTGCCGCGTCACCCCGTCCAGCGTCGCGCCCTTGAGCAGCTGGTACGTGGTGTGGGATTCGAGATCGAGCAGGTCGCCGGAGATCCGGTCACGTTCGTCGGCCCGAGCGCGCAGCGCGTACTCGGCGCCTTCCCTGCTCATGGGTGGTCCCAGACTCATCACGCTCCCCGTGAAGAGGGCCCCCGATGCCCCGTGTCCTACCGGCTCAACGGGAGTCTTGACCGGTTGGTTCCAAAGGGTAGGGGTGACCCTGACTTGTCCCTGATTCAACCCTCGGTCACCTGCAAACGGCTTAACGGATCTCCTACGGTGGAGACATGGCACGCATCCTTCTGATCATCGCCGCGATCATCGTCGCACTGCTTCTCGTCGGCCCGCTCGTGGGTTTCGTCTTCACGCTTCTCAAGTGGGCTCTCATCATCGGCGCCGTCGTCCTCGGTGTCACGTTCGTCGCGAAGTGGGCCAAGAGGCCGTAGCTTCCGCCCGCTTCCCAAGGCATAGTGAGTGAATGGAGGCGCGGCCGGCGGTTGACGATGCCGCGCTCGGGCGCGAGGCCCTGGCCGTGCTCGAGGCGAACTGGACGGGCAGCGGCACCGTGCCCGCGCCGGGTCTCTACCCGCACCAGTGGAGCTGGGACTCCGCGTTCGTCGTCATCGGCCTGGCCAGGCACCGTCCGGAGCGCGCCCGGGAGGAGCTGCTCAGCCTGCTGAGCGGCCAGTGGGCGACCGGCATGGTGCCCCACATCGTCTTCCACACCCGCGAGGCGTACTTCCCCGGGCCGTCGGTCTGGCGCTCGCAGGAGCACGCCTCCGCGCCCCGGGTCTACACCTCCGGACTCACCTCCCCGCCGCTGCAGGCGCTGGCGCTGCGGTGGCTCTACCGGCATACCGGCGACGTCGCGTTCGTCCGGCGGACGTTCCCGCTGCTCGTCGCCCAGCACCACTACCTGGCCTCGGCCCGCGACCTCGGCGGCGCCGGACTGGCGGCGATCGTCCATCCCTGGGAGTCGGGCATGGACGACAGCCCGGCCTGGGACCAGCCGCTCGCCGCGCTGCCCGCCATCGGTTACGGCTACCGCAACGTTCAGCTGGCCGACCGCCACCCCGACAGCGACCACGACCGCTACGTCTGGCTGGCCATGCGGTACCGCGACGCCGGCTACCGGCCCGAGTACCTGCGCGACGAGCACCCCTTCGCGGTCGAGGACCCGATGTTCAACGGCATCTGGCTCGCCTCCTGCCAGGCGCTGGCCGAGCTGGCGCCGGTGGCGGGGGCCGACCCCGCACCCCACGCCGAACAGGCCGAACGCATCAGGCAGGCCATCCTCGACCGGCTCTGGGACGGCTGCTTCTACCCCCTTGACCTGCGCTCCGGCCGGCTGATCAAGGTCTGCACGGTGGGCGCGTTCGGGCCGCTGCTCGATCCCGGGCTGCCCAGCGACCACCTGCACGCCTGCGTCGAGGTGCTGGAGTCGGCCCGGTTCATGGGCGCGACCGGCTACCCGGTGCCGAGCTGCGAGATCCGCGCCGCCCAGTTCGACCGCACCCGCTACTGGCGCGGGCCGTCCTGGGTGAACACCAACTGGCTGTTACGCCGGGCCGCCGCCGTCCACTCGCTCGACCAGCTCGGCCGGCAGCTCGCCAACGGCACCCTGCGGCTGGTCCGGCAGGCCGGGTTCCGCGAGTGCTTCGACCCGTTCGACGGCAGCGGGCGCGGGTGCAGGGACTTCTCCTGGAGCGCGGCGCTCACCCTCGACCTGCTCGCCGATACCGTGGAGATATGAGCATTCTTCGCCGCCTGCCCGCCGACGTGCGCCGATCCCTGGACACCCGGCCGGGGGAGCGGGTGCTGACGTTCACCGAGACCGCCGACGGTCACCTGGTGGCCACCAACCTCGCCCTGTTCCTGTCGGACGGGACGCGGGTGCCGTACGAGGAGATCGACAAGGCGTCCTGGGACGACGAGGGGCTGCGGGTCGTCACCACCGGCGGCGTCCGTCACTTCGAGCGCGTCGCCGAACCGCGGATGGTGCCCGAGACCGTGCGCGAGCGGGTGAACTCCACCATCGTGGTCAACAAGCGCGTCAGCCTGCCGGGGCGCGGCGGCGTCCGGCTGGTGGCCAGGCGGCCGCCGGGCGGCGAGGTGCTGGGCTGGACGCTCGTCTTCGACGACGGGCTCGATCCGACGGACCCGGGCCTGCGCGCGCAGGCCGAACAGGCCCTGGAAGGCGTCCGGCGCAGCATGGGCGTGTGAGGGATCACACGTCCGTGCCGCGCCGGATCTCGGGGCCGATCTCAGGGCCGGATCTTGGGGCCGGATCTCAGGGGCCGGGCCCTCAGTAGGGGATGCCGGTCTCGCGGGACTTCCGTTCCGCGAGATCCTCCTCCTCGGGCCAGCCGCTGCCGGACCTGTGGTGGCCATCGGAGCCGAGGAACGGGATCTTCTCCTGAAGCGTCCCGCCCACCTTCTCCCTGGCCGCCCCGGCCAGCCTCGACGCCTGCGCGCCGACCACCCCCGCGGCCTCCTGGACCCTCGGGCTGTCGGCCACACGCTGGGCCGCCCGCTTGATCTGTTCGTACCGCTCGCGGCCCGCCCTGCTGCCGAGCACGTAACCGACAGCCAGACCGACCGCGAATGTCATCCGATAACGCATCTTGCACCTCCGCTGTCTCCCGGCCTACCCCAGTTGCGATGCGACACGCACTCCAAGAGTGCGCTAATCTATTCCTGCGCACGACGGAAGGGCCCAACAAGCCCGACCAGCAGGGCGAACGTTCGATCCCGCGTAGCTCAACGGCAGAGCAGCCGGCTGTTAACCGGCAGGTTATAGGTTCGAGTCCTATCGCGGGAGCTGTAGTCAGGCAGCAACTCAGGCCCTCTCACCGAGACAGGTGGGAGGGCCTGAGTCGTTCCATGGAGACATCCCCTCGCTGAGGGCTCCAGGAAGTCATCTCGCTGACACCCTCATTGGGAAGTTGTACATCCGCAGCGGTTCCAGTGACGTCCTCCTCATTCCGTGAGAAGCCGTTGACCACGTCTGAAGCACCCCTCACCCCGGAGCAGGGCCGCACTCCGCCGGCGGGCCTGACGCGTGCCAGGGCGCGGCAGATCATCGGGCGTCTCACGCTCTGGGTGGCGTTCGGGGCGATCTTCGGGCTGCCGGCCTGGCAGGGCATGTCCTGAAAGGAGAGGGATTCACGCGTTGTAGTGGGTGAGTTACCGATTTTGGCGTTACGCGGGACAACGGGCGTTCGCGGCGGCAAGATGGGGGAGCCGGCCGGGTGCGGCCGGTAGCCGCGGGAAGTCGTGACGGGGGCGTGGAGAGGGCGCCGCCGGCAGGACGTGCCGCCGACCCGGAATCGGCGGGGCGCTCCGCTGAGCGAAATGTTGGTTGCCGCGTGCGTACCTGGATCAGGTCACTGCGTCCCTTCGATGTGCATGCCGTGCACGCGCTGTTCGAGCGCACCACGGACCTCCGCGAGGCGGAGCGATTCATCAGGCTCTTCCACGCCGAGAACCCCTCCGCCGGCGGCCTGGCCGCCCGGCTGCGCGACGTCGCCAGAGACGTCGCCCGCCACGGCACCTACGTCCACACCTTCGAGGAGCTGGAGTTCGGCGCCCGGGTCGCCTGGCGCAACAGCGGCCGGTGCATCGGACGCCTGTACTGGCGTTCGCTGAAGGTGCGCGACCGGCGGGAGGTGACGACGGCCGAGGGCGTGGCGGTCGAGTGCGTGGCGCACCTGCGCGAGGCGACGGGGGAGGGGCGCATCAGGCCCACCGTCACCGTCTTCGCCCCGGACACCCCGGCCATGCCAGGCCCCCGGGTGCTCAACGACCAGCTCGTCCGCTACGCCGGGCACCGGCTGAACGGCGGCGGCGTCCTCGGCGACCCGCGCAACGCCGAGCTCACCGACCTGGCCAAGGAACTGGGCTGGCGCGGCGGGCCGGGCCGGTTCGACGTGCTGCCGCTGGTCGTGCGGGCCGGGCTCGGCGACCCGCTGGTGTGCAACCTGCCGGGCGACGCCGTGCTGGAGGTGCCGCTGCTGCATCCCGAGTACGCGTGGTTCGCGGAGCTGGGGCTGCGCTGGCACGCCGTGCCGGTCATCTCGGACATGTGCCTGGAGATCGGTGGCGTCTGCTACCCGTGCGCGCCGTTCAACGGCTGGTACATGGGCACCGAGATCGGGGCGCGCAACCTGGCCGACTCCGACCGGTACGACCTGCTCCCCGAGGTGGCCAAGCACCTCGGCCTGGACACCTCCACCGAGCGCTCGCTCTGGCGCGACCACGCGCTGGTCGAGCTCAACGTGGCGGTGCTGCACTCCTTCGAACGGGCGGGGGTGACGATCACCGACCACCACACCGAGTCCCGGCGCTTCCTGACCCACCTGGAACGCGAGGAGCGCGCCGGACGGCGCTGCCCGGCCGACTGGTCGTGGATCGTGCCGCCGCTGTCGGGCGGCGCGACCCCGGTCTTCCACCGCTACTACGACACCTGCGAGCTGACCCCCGCGTACGTGCACCGCCACCCCGCCCGCTGACGCGCTTGCCAGCCGCGCCCAGAACATGGTTCGGTTAGGGCATGGCGGAACTCGTGCTCTCATCGTCGGACCGGGGCGTGCTCACGCTGACCTTCAACCGTCCCGACACGCTCAACGCCTGGACGGACGCCATGGGCCGGCGCTACTTCGACCTGCTGGCCGAGGCCGAGAAGGACCCCGACGTCCGGGCGATCGTGGTGACCGGCGCAGGCAAGGGCTTCTGCGCCGGCGCCGACTTCAGGACGCTCGCCGCCATCCAGACCGGCTCCTACGACGAGACCCCCGACCCCCGTCCCAACACCTTCCCCACGACCATCGGCAAGCCGATCATCGCCGCGGTCAACGGCGCCTGCGCCGGGCTCGGCATGGTGCACGCGCTCGTCTGCGACCTGGTCTTCACGGCCGAGGAGGCCAAGTGGACGACCGCCTTCCCGCGCCGCGGCCTGGTCGCCGAGTACGGCCTGTCCTGGGTGCTGCCCCGGGTCATGGGCCAGCAGCGGGCCATGGACGTCCTGCTGTCGGGCCGGGTGTTCAGCGGGCGGGAGGCGTACGAGCTGGGGCTGGCCAACCGCGCGGTGCCGGGGGAGTCGCTGCTGGCGCAGGCCCAGGAGTACGCCAGGGAACTGGCCGTGCACAGCTCGCCGGCGTCCATGGCGGTGATCAAGCGGCAGGTGTGGCAGGACTGGGACGTCACCCTGGAGGAGTCGGCCAGGAAGGCCGTCCACGAGATGCTGGCCTCCTTCGGGCGGCCCGACTTCGCCGAGGGCGTCGCCAGCTTCCTGGAGCGTCGCCCGCCGGACTTCCCGGCGCTGTGAAACCGCAGGCCGGAGGGGGTGCGAGCGGAGCGCGCCGAGGTTAGACGGCGATCCCCGCCGGGTAGGGCTGGGCGTGTCCGAAGGGTCCGCGGCCAGGCCGGGGCGTGGGGGACGTCCAGCGGGGGCACGTTCGGGGGGCGCGGTGCAGGCTTTCGTCATGAAGGAGATCGGCCGGGTCGGCTTCATGGACAAACCGGTGCCGCGGCCGGGTCCGCGCGACGCCGTCGCCCGCACCACCACCGCCCTCATCTGCACCTCCGACTCCCACACCGTCCAGGGCGGCATCGGGCCGCGCGCCGATCTCACGCTCGGGCACGAGGGCGTCGGCGTGGTGCACGAAGTGGGCGAGGAGGTGCGCGACTTCCGGCCGGGCGACCGCGTCCTGGTGGGGGCCATCACCCCCGACTGGGGCGATCTCGCCTGCCAGAACGGCCATCCGTCGCAGTCGGGCGGCCCGCTCGGCGGGTTCAAGTTCGCCAACTCCAAGGACGGCGTCTTCGCCGAGTTCTTCCACGTCAACGAGGCCGACGCCAACATGGCGAAGATCCCCGACGGGGTGCCGGACGAGACGGCCGTCTACTGCGCGGACATGCTCTCGACCGGGTTCATGGGCGCCGAGAACGGCGACATCCCCATCGGCGGGGCGGTCGCCGTGCTGGCCCAGGGCCCGGTGGGCCTCATGGCCACCGCGGGCGCCCGGCTGCGCGGCGCGGGCCTGGTCATCGGGGTCGAGTCGGTGCCCCGCCGCAAGCGACTGGCCCGCGACTTCGGCGCCGACGAGATCGTCGACTTCAGCGCCGAGGACGTCGTCGAGGGCGTGCTCCGCCTGACCGGCGGGCAGGGCGTGGACACCGCCATCGAGGCGCTCGGCGCGGACGCCACCTTCCAGACCGCGATCAAAATCGTCAAGCCGGGCGGGACGGTCTCCAACACCGGCTACTACGGCCAGGGCGAGTTCGTCCGCATCCCGCGCGTCGAGTGGGGCGTCGGCATGGCCGAGAAGAAGATCACGACCGGCCTGTGCCCGGGCGGGCGGCTGCGCATGGAACGCCTGCTGCGCGTCCTTGCGGGCGGCCGCGTCGATCCCACGCCGCTGACCACCCACACGTTCCCCTTCGCGGAGATGGAACGCGCCTTCGAGGTCTCGGACAAGAAGCTCGACGACGTGGTGAAGGTGATGATCACCTTCACGTGAGGACCTCGGAGGAGAACGGCGGCCATGCTCGATCTCGATCCACCCTTCCGCCCGGTGCGCCACCGGGAGGGCTACCCGGCGCTGGAGGACCTCGGGCTCATCGGCGACGGCACGACGGCGGCGCTGGTCGCCCTCGACGGCTCGATCCCGTGGTTGTGCCTGCCGCGCTTCGACAGCGACCCGCTGCTGTGCGGCCTGCTCGACCGTGAGCGCGGCGGCTGCTTCACGCTGACGTCCGACGACCTGCGCGAGGCCAGGCAGTACTACGAGCCGGACACCGCCGTGCTGGTCACCGAGCTGCGCGGCCCGTCCGGCGTGGTCCGGATCACCGACGCGCTGGTCCTGCGCGCCGGCGCCGACCTCAGCGACGACGCCGGCGGCGGACGGGGCGAGCTGGTCAGGTCCGCGGTCGTCCTGGCGGGGGACGTGCGCCTGCGGGCCGAGCTGGCGCCGCGCGGCGGCGGGCAGGCCCGGGTGCTCGGCAGCGGCCTGGAGGTGCGCGCGTCCCGCCGGCCCGACCTGCGGCTGCACCTGCGCTCCAACCGGCCGCTGACCGGGCTGCGCACCGTGCACGACCTCCAGGAGGGCGAGCGCCTGGACCTGGTGTTGTCGTGGGGGCGCATCCACCGTCACCACCGGTTCGACCCCGAGTCGATGGTGCGGCAGACCGCCGACGCCTGGCGGCGCTGGATGGGCGCGTGCACCTACCAGGGGCCGCAGGAGGCGCTGGTCCGGCGTTCGGTGATCACGCTGAAGCTGTGCGACGACTGGGTGAACGGCTCGCTGGTCGCGGCGCCGACGTCCTCGTTGCCGGCGCCCGTCGGCGGGGTGCGCAACTGGGACTACCGCTACACCTGGATCCGCGACGCCGCCTACGCCGTCTTCGCGCTGCGCCGCGTCGGCTTCGCGGAGGAGGCCGACGGTTTCCTCGGCTGGGTCCTCGACGCCTTCGAGCAGAGCGGCCAGCCGCGGATCATGTACACGCTGCGCGGCGACCCCGTACCCGAGGAGGTCGTCGACGCCGACCTGGAGGGCTACCGGCGCTCGGCGCCGGTGCGGTGGGGCAACGGCGCGGCCGACCAGCGCCAGCACGACGTCTACGGCGAGGTGCTGGACTGCGCCGACCAGTGGCTGCTGCCCGGCCGCGACCTGCAGCCCGCGCTGTGGTCGGGGCTGTCGGCGCTGGCCGAGGCCGCCGCGCACAGCTGGCGGCAGCCCGACCAGGGCATCTGGGAGGTACGCAGCCAGGGCCGGGTCTTCACCTACTCGGCGGGCATGTGCCAGGTGGCGCTCGACCGGGCCGCGGCCATCGGCGAACGGCTGGGCCTGGCCGGTCCGATCGCCCGATGGCGCGCCACCGCCGAGGAGCTGCGCCGGCTGATCCTGGAGCAGGCGTGGGACGAGGAGGCGCAGTGCGTGAGCGAGCACCTCGACGGCGGCGGCGGCCTGGACGCCAGCCTGCTCGCGCTGCCGCTGCGCAAGGTCGTGCCGGCCGACGACCCGCGGATGGCGGCGACCACCGCCGCCATCGCCGAACGCCTGTCCGCCGGTGACGGCCTGCTCTACCGCTACCTGCACGACCAGTCGCCGGACGGCCTGCCCGGCGACGAGGGCGCCTTCCTGCTGTGCAGCTTCTGGCTGGTGGACAACCTCATCCTGCAAGGCCACCGGGCCCGCGCCGAGGAGCTGTACGCCTCCCTGTGCGCCCGCGCCGGCCCGCTCGGCCTGCTCCCGGAGCAGATCGACCCGGCCACGGGCGCGTTCGCGGGCAACTACCCGCAGGCGTTCAGCCACATCGGGGTGATCGCCAGCGGGGTCAACCTGGCACGGGCGGGGGCGGCCCGCACGCCCTGACCGGCTCAGGCCAGCCGGTGGGCGCCCTTGGCGGCGGTGGCGGCCAGGAAACGCGGGGCCTGGAAGCCGCGCTCGGCGTAGGCGGCCGAGACCGACTCGCGCACGCCGTCCAGGCGGTCGTCCGGGACCAGGGCGATGGCCGAGCCGCCGAAGCCGCCGCCCGTCATCCTGGCGCCGCGGGCCCCGCCGCGGAAGGCGGCCTCCACGGCCACGTCGAGCTCCGGCGAGGAGACCTCGTACTGGTCGCGCAGCGACAGGTGGGAGGCGTTGAGCAGGGCGCCGATCTCGGTGACCTTGCCCGCGCGCAGCAGGCCGACCAGGGCCTCGACGCGGTGGTTCTCGGTGACGACGTGCATGACGCGCTTGCGCTCGTCGCCCTGGAGCCGGTCGAGGGCCGCGGCCAGGTCGGTGACGTCACGCAGGGACGCCACCCCCAGCTTGCGGGCGGCGGACTCGCACTCGGCGCGGCGCTTGGCGTACTCGCCGCCGGCGTGCTCGTGGTGGACCTGGGTGTCGATGATGAGGATGCTCAGGCCCTCGGCGGCCAGGTCGAGGGGGATCTTCCTGGAGCCGAGCGAGCGGCAGTCGAGGAACAGCGCGTGGCCCTCCTCGCACAGCGCCGAGGCGGCCTGGTCCATGATCCCGCACGGCATGCCGACGAAGTCGTTCTCGGCCCGCTGGCTGAGCAGCGCGATCTCCATCGGCGTCAGGCCGAGCCCGTGGACGTCGTTCAGCGCGGAGGCGACGGCCACCTCCAGCGCGGCGCTGGAGCTGAGCCCCGCGCCCTGGGGCACGTCGCCGTCGATCGCGATGTCCGCGCCGGCGACCCGGTCGCCGAGCATGGCCAGCACGCCCACGGCGTAGCGGGCCCAGCCGGTCGCCTCCTCCCTGGCCGAAAGCTCGATCGGGCCGCCGGAGGACTGGAGGGACAGCAGCCGGACGGTCTGGTCGGCGCGCGGGGTGACGGCGGCGCTCACTCCCCACGGCACCGCGAAGGGCAGGACGAAACCGTCGTTGTAGTCGGTGTGCTCGCCGATCAGGTTGACCCGGCCGGGCGCGCGCCAGACCGTCCGGGGATCGGCACCGAAGGCGGCACGAAAAGCTTCAGCAACGCGCATAATCCAACACTCCTCAACAAAGGCCCGACCGTAGACTAGCGCCATGGAGGAGCTCCTGGATCCAGCGCTCGGCCAGGTCCGGGTGTTCCTGATGCACGACGACAACAAGCGGCGCAAGCTCAAGTACAACCTGGGCCATCGGCGGCTGCTCACCTTCGGCGGGGCGTACTCCCATCACATCAGGGCCGTGGCCCAGGCGGGAAGGCTGCACGGCATCGAGACGATCGGGGTGATCAGGGGCGAGGAGCACCTGCCGCTCAACCCCACGCTCGCCTTCGCCGCCTCCTGCGGGATGACCCTCACCTACCTCGACCGCGCCGCCTACCGGCTCAAGCACACGCCCGAGGTGCAGGCCCGGCTGCGGGAGCGGTGGGGCGACGTCGCCATCCTGCCCGAGGGCGGCAGCAACGCCGAGGCCGTGCGCGGCTGCGCCGAGCTGCCGCCCGAGATCGACGTCGACTACGACGTCGTCTGCTGCCCGGTCGGCACCGGCGGCACGCTGGCCGGCATCTCGGCCGGGCTGCCCGAGGGCAGGCGGGCGCTGGGCTTCGCGGTGCTCAAGGGGGCCGGTTTCCTGGCCGGCGAGGTGGCCCGGCTCCAGCGCGAGGCCTACGGCCGCACCTGGACGAACTGGTCGCTCGACCTCGACCACCACTTCGGCGGCTACGCCCGCTCGACCCCCGCCCTCGACCGGTTCGCCGCCGAGCACCGGGTCGAGGGCGTCTACGTGGCCAAGATGCTCTACGGCGTCCTCGACCTGGCCCGGCGGGGGGCGTTCGCGCCGGGCACCCGCGTCGTGGCCGTGCTGACCGGTCAGCCCTCGACGTCCGTGGCCGTGTGCGGGGCGCCGACCGGCTTCGACTCGGGCGAGCCGCGCTGACGCAGGTAGACCGACAGCACCACCATCGACAACACGGCCAGCAGCTCCGACTGCCAGTTCTGCAGGCTGCGGTTCCAGAACTCGGCGGAGGTCACGTACTGGCCCCACGAGACGGGGTCGCGCAGGTCGCCGAGCCGTTCGGAGTTGTAGGCCGCCTGGCCCGCCACCGACTGGGCCAGCCACGACAGCACGAAGATGGCCCCCATCACCAGCCCGAGCGAGTTGCTGAACAGCCACAGCCGGGCGCCGCGGGCCTTGGCCCAGGCGGGGGAGTAGCTGGTGGCGTACGCGCCGACCTGCTGCTCCTCGTCCGACTCGGCCCCGGCGTCCTCCACCTTCTTGGACTCGGGGGAGCCCTTCTGGACGAGCCAGACGGTCAGCATGATGTACAGGAAGAACTGCAAATACTCCGACTGCCAGTTCTCGGCCACGTCCACGGCGAAGTCGGAGGAGGTCACGTACTCGGCGAACGACACCGGGTCGGCGCCCTGGACCAGCTGCACGTCGTTGAACTGCAGCATGCCCGCCACCGCCTGCCCGCCGAGCGCCAGCAGGAACATGACGAGGAAGGCCAGCGAGAGGGAGTTCTCCTTCAACCACTTCACAACCGCGCCCACCCTATGGCCAGGAACCAGGCCAGCCCCGCCGCGATGACGAGCAGGGTCAGCGTGAACATCACCCGCATCAGTCCTCCACCTCGCATTCGTAGGGCAGGTCGGGCACGGGCCGGCAGCCCGCGGCCTTGACCCGCCAGCCGTCGTCGAAGCGGTGCAGGAACAGGGTGTCGCCGGCCAGCCGCACCTGGGCCTCCTTGCCCCACACGCTCACCTCGGTGACCGCGCCGCCGGGCCCCAGCTTGAGGTCGCCCAGCGCCTGGGCGCAGGTCTGGCCGCGGTCGGGCAGTTTCTCGGCGGTGGTCCGGGCCAGCAGCCCGCACGCGGCGTCCTCGTGGTGAGCCTCCAGGGCCGCGTGGAACCGCTCGGCCGCGCGGGCGGGGGACGTCGTGTCCACGGCGCAGCCGACGGCCGTCAGGAGGAGCGCCGTCACGACGAACGGAAATCTCATGAGCCTCCAGCTACCCACGGGGGCAGCGGGCATGCTGGCCGGCGGGCTACCCGAGCTGGTCGAGCACCGGGGCGACCAGCGCGTTGAGCTCGCGGACCAGCACGAGCACGGCCCGGTGGGCACGCTGCTCGACCTCGTCGTGCGGCCCCTCGGGCTCCGGCGGGAGGTCGCCGAGGGGCACGGGCGCCTCGACGAGCAGCGTGGCGCGCAGGAACGGGATGCGGGCCAGGTCCTGCTGGCTCGGCTCGACGTACTGGCCGAAGGTCTCCTGCCAGCCCAGCCAGCCGCGGTCGCGCCACCAGGCGCGCGACCTGGTCAGCTCGGCGGGCGGCGGCGAGACGATCCGGACGCGCGCGAACAGGGTGCCGTCCCAGGTGTTGCGGTGGCAGGTGGCCTCCAGGACGCGGCGGTCCCAGCGCACGTAGCCGGGGGTGAGGGCGGGCGGGGTGGCCAGCCGCCAGGCCGCGCAGGCGAACCTGACCGGCGCGATGTCCCCCCACTCGAACTCGTCGAGGTTCTTGCGCACGTGCACGGCGTAGCGCCCGTCACGGTCCCTGTCGAACTCCTGGTCGATCCAGAACGCCTTGCCCATGCCCCCCACGCTACGGCCCGGCGGCCCCTTCCCGGCGGCGTACGGGAGATCCGGCCTTGCCATCAATTACGTGACCACATAAGCTCATCCAGTCAAACAATTGGAGGACGACGTATGGCCAGAGCGGGCAGGCCGCCGCAGGACCCCGCGCGGCAGGCCGAGCGCGCCCACCGGATCCTCGACGCCGCCGCCGAGCTGATCCTGCGCTGGGGCTACGACAAGACCACCGTCGACGACGTCGCCAGGCGCGCCGGGGTCGCCAAGGGCACGATCTACCTGCACTGGAAGACGCGCGAGGAGCTGTTCGCCGCGCTGCTGCGGCGCGAGCGGGTGCTCATGCTGGACCGGGTGCGCGACCGCGCGCCCGCCACCCTCGGCGAGCTGTTCGGGAGCCTGGCCTCGGCGCTGCTGCACCGGCCGCTGCTGCACGCGGTGCTGCTCGACGACTCCGAGGTGCTCGGCAAGCTCACCCGGCTCAAGCGGCAGGGCCCGGCGGCCGGCGGCCTCGAACTCGGCGGCCCCTTCGACGCCTACCTGCGCGAGCTGGTCCGGCTGGGCGCCGTGCGCGCCGAGCCGGCCGAGCACGTCACGGTGATCGGCTCGATCTTCTACGGCTTCATGTTCCTGCCCGGCGCTCAGCCGGAGTCGGAGCGGCTGCCCGACGACCGCGTCGCCGAGCTGCTGGCCGAGACCGTCGAGCGCGCGGTGGGCACCGGGCGCGCGCTGCCGCTCGACGACGCCGCCGCCGTCGCGCGGGCCACGCTCGACCTCCTCGACGCCCTCGCCGACGTCGCCCGGCGCAAACTGGCGACATCCATGAGCCCGGCCAAGGAGCGCGTGCAATGAAGGCAGTCATCCCCCTCGACGACGAAGCCGCCGACCTCGGCACCGCGGGTGGCAAGGGCGCCTCGCTGGCCCGGCTGGTCAGGGCGGGGCTGCCGGTGCCCGGCGGGTTCGTCGTCACGACATGGGCGTACCGGTCGTTCGTGGCGGCGTTCGGTGACGAGATCGCCGCCGGCGGCGACCCCGGCGCGCTGTTCGCCGCGCACGAGATCCCGGCCGGCCTGGCCGAGGAGATCCGGGCCGCGCACGCCGCGCTCGGCGACGACGTCGCGGTGGCCGTGCGCTCCTCGGCCACCGCCGAGGACCTGCCCGAGCTGTCGTTCGCCGGGCAGCAGGACACCTTTCTCAACGTCAGGGCCGACGGCCTGCTGGAGGCGGTCCGCCGCTGCTGGGCCTCGCTGTGGAACCCGCGCGCCGTCGCCTACCGCGAGCGCAACGGCGTCCCGCACGACGACGTGGCCCTGGCGGTGGTCGTCCAGGAGCTGGTGGACGCCGACGCGGCCGGGATCATGTTCACCGCCGACCCGGTCACCGGCGCGCGCGACGAGATCGTGGTCAACGCGTCCTGGGGGCTCGGCGAGGCCGTCGTCGGCGGGCAGGTCACGCCGGACACGATCACCCTGTCCGGCGGCCGGGTCACCGGCTCGCGGGTCGCCGACAAGACCGTCATGACCGTGCGCACCGCGAGCGGCACCCGCGAGGAGCCCGTGCCCGAGGAGCTGCGCCGCGCTCCCGTGCTCGACGCGGCGCAGGCGGTGGAGCTGGCCGCGCTCGGCGAACGCGTCCAGGCCCTGTACGGCATGCCCATGGACGTCGAGTGGGCCAGGCGCGACGGCACGTTCGCGATCCTCCAGGCCCGCCCGATCACCGGCCTGAAACCGCAGGTCGAGGAGTGGAACGACAGCCTCAAGGGCGACTACCTGTGGACCGCGGGCAACCTGGGCGAGGCCATCCCCGACGTGATGACGCCGGCGACCTGGTCGTTCGTCCGGATCTTCATCCACGAGGCCATGTCGGCCTCGGCGCTGCCCGGGTTCGACCTGGTGGGCAACATCGGCGGCCGCTTCTACATGAACCTCAGCGTCGTCCACTCCATCGCCGCGGCCCTGGGCATGCGGAGCAGGCTGGGCGCGGTCGAGCAGGTCTTCGGCAGGCTGCCGGCCGGGCTGGAGGTGCCGCTGGTGCGGCTGTCCCGCTGGGAGATCGTCCGGCGCGTCCTGCCGATGGCCGTCACCCTCCAGCGGCGGGTGCGCCGGAACATCAAGGACCTGCCGGCCTTCCTCGCCACCTCCCGGCAGCGCTGCGAGGAGCTGCGCGAACGCGTCGCCGCCACGACCGGCGGCCCTGAGCTGGCCGACCTGTGGACGTCCGCCATCGAGCCCCACCTGGTCACCTCCAGCCGCATGCTGGAGGCCGCCGGCCGCCAGGGCGGCGCCACGCTGGTCTGGACCCGCGACCGGCTGCGCAGGCTGATGGGCGAGGCAGACGCCGAGGCCATGCTCACCGGCGTCAACGCCGACGGCGAGCTGGCCAGCCTCGGGCCCGTCCTGGGCCTGGGCCGGCTGGCCAGGGGCGAGATCAGCAGGGAGGAGTTCGCGCTGGCCTACGGGCACCGCGGCCCGCACGAGTTCGAGGTCTCAAGGCCCCGGCCCGGCGAGGACCCGGCCTGGATCGACGCCCAGCTCGCCGGCCTGCGCGACCTGCGGGCCGGCACCGAGGCGCTGCTGGCTCGGCAGGAGAAGGCCAGGCAGGAGGCGTGGGCCCGGTTCGCCGCCCGCTACCCCGGCAAGGAGGCCCGGATGCGCGCCCGGGTACGGCGGTGGAACGCGGTCGTCCGCGACCGGGAGAGCGCCCGCTCGGAGAACATCCGGGCCTTCTGGGTGCTGCGGGCGTTCGTGGTGCGCGCCGGGGAGCTGACCGGGCACGGCGACGACCTGTTCCACCTCTACCTGGAGGAGATCCTCGACGTGCTGCGCGGCGACGCCTCGGCCCTGGCCCGGATCCCGGTCCGGCGGGCGACCCACGACCGGTACGCCGCGCTGCCGCCGTACCCGACGGTGATCGTCGGCCGGTTCGACCCCGTCCGGTGGGCCGCCGACCCGGGCCGCCGGGCCGACGTCTACGACGCCCGCGGGTTCGACGTCCCGGTCAGCGACACCGTGACCGGGTTCCCCGGCGCGCCGGGCGTGGTCGAGGGCGTGGCCAGGGTCATCGCCGGCCCGGAGGACGGCGACCGGCTGGCGTCCGGCGAGATCCTGGTGACGACCCTGACGAACGTCGGCTGGACCCCCATGTTCCCGCGCGCGGCCGCCGTCGTCACCGACATGGGCGCGCCGCTGTCGCACGCCTCGATCGTGGCCCGCGAGCTGGGCATCCCGGCCGTGGTCGGCACCGGCAACGCCACCATGCGGCTGCGCGACGGCGACCGCGTCCGCGTGGACGGCGAGCGCGGCACGGTCGAGTTGCTCCAGTGAAAAGACTGCGCCAAGTCGGCCGTCCCCCGGCGGCCGGTGTGTTCACTGGATGACCATGATCGAACAGTGGATCCTCGACGACGAGCGCGAGCTCGAAGCGCGCTGCGCCCGCTTCCGCCTCGCCCTGCTGGGCCTCGACCGCGACGCCGCCCAGCCCGACCTCCAGGAGGCCCGGCAACCGGATGACACCACCTGAACAGCACGACCCGCCCGGCAATCGGACGACTCCGCCCGAACAGCACGACCTGCCCGGCAATCGGACGACTCCGCCCGACCAGCACGACCTGCCCGGCAACCGGACCGGGCCGCTCGGGTGGGAGGACCTGCCCGGTGCTCTCGTCCGGGAGGTCGAGCGGCGGCTCGGGCGGGCGGCGGCCGGCTTCGCGGAGCGGCACGGCGGCTTCACCGGCGGCGTGCGCGGCGTGCTCACGCTCGCCGGCGGCGGCCGGGTGTTCGTCAAGGCCGTGCCCGCCGGTTCGCCGCACGCGGCCGACTACCGGGCGGAGGCCGTGGTGGGCGCGGCCCTGCCGCCGGGCGTGCCCGCCCCCCGGTTCCTGTTCTCCTGCGAGGCGGCGGGGTGGGTCCTGCTCTGCTCGGAGGTCGCGCCCGGCCGGATCCCGCACGAGCCCTGGCACGACGACGAGCTGGCCGCCGCGCTCGCCCTGCTCACCGCGTGCGCCCGCGAGCTGACCCCGTCCCCGCTGGAGGGCCTGCCCACGCTGGCCGGGCGCATGTCGGGACGCTGCGAGCTGTGGAACACCCTCGACCCCGCCCGCGCCGGAGCCTGGGAACGCGCCCGCCTGCCCCGCCTGGCCGCGGTCGAACGCCGCTGGACCGCCCTGGTCACCGGCGGCACGCTGCTGCACTTCGACCCGCGCTTCGACAACATCCTCATCGACCGCGACGGGACCGCAAGCCTGGTGGACTGGGGGCGTGCCTGCACCGGCCCGGCCTGGGCCGACCTGGTCTGCCTGCTGCTGCAGTCGGACCTCGGGCCGCGTGACCCCGAGCGCCTGCTCACCACGCACCCGCTCGGCCGCCGGGCGCCCGCCGACCAGGTGGACGCCCTCCTGGTCGCCCTCCTCGGCTACTGGACGCGCTCGGCCACCGCGCCCGCGCCGCCGGCGCTGCGCGACCGTCGCGAACGCTCCCGCCGCGCCACCCTCGCCTGGCTGCGCACCCGCTGGCCCTGACGCGACCCCGAACCGACCCCGAACCGGCCCCGAACCGGCCCCGAACCGGCCCTGGACCGGCCCTGGACCGGTCGCGGCCGGTCAGCCGCCGACGTGGATGCCGGGCCGCCGCTGCGGCTCGGGCTCGACCTTGCGGATGATCTCGCGGACGACCGGCGCGGTGTCGCCGCGGCCCAGGATGAGGTAACGCAGCAGGTGCACCATCGGCGAACCCTCGGCCCACTCGAAGTAGCAGTGGGGACGCACCCCGGTGCCGTCGCGCAGCGCCAGCAGCACGGCCGCGATCGCGTTGGGCGCCGCCGGGCTCTCCGCGCGCAGCACGCGGTGGCCGTCGACCTCGACGCCGCGCACCCGCAGCACGTCGCTGAAGCTGGACGGGTCGATGACGTCGATCTCCAGGAACAGCACGTCGGCCCGGCCCGGCACCGGGTTCATGGACCGCTGCTCGCTCTCCTTGGCCAGGTATTCGGCCGCGTCGCCGGGACCGCGCCGGTTGGCGATGACGTTGAGCGCGCCGTCGTGGTTCAGCGAGTCGGTGACGAACCGGCGGGCCGTCTCGTCGAACTCGATCCGGTCGGCCCGCAGCTCGGTCGTGCGCGACACCCGCGAGATCAGCGAGATCGCGACGATGCCGAGGATGAAGAACGCCGAGATGGTGATGCCGTCGGGCTTCTCCCTGATGTTCTCCACCAGCGCGTAGACCAGCACCAGGGTCAGCACGGCGAAGCCCACGACGGCCGGGGTCTGGCGGTGGCGGACGGCCGAGATGGTCACCGCCACCGCGCCGGAGACCATCATGGCCAGGATGCCGGTGGCGTACGCGCCGGCCTGGGCGTCGACGTCGGCGTTGAAGGCCAGGGTGAGCAGGACGCAGATGGCCGTGTAGACCAGCACGACGGGCCGGACGGCCTTGCCCCACTCGGGCGCCATGCCGTACGAGGGCAGGTAGCGCGGCACGATGTTGATCAGGCCCGCCATGGCCGAGGCGCCGGCGAACCAGAGGATGAGGATGGTGCTGACGTCGTAGACCGTGCCGAAGCCCTCGCCGAGCCGTTCGTGCGCCAGGTACGCCAGCGCCCGGCCGTTGGCCTGCCCGCCCGGCGCGAACTGCTCGGCCGGGATGAGCACGGTCGTGACGAAGCTGGTGGCGATCAGGTAGACGCTCATGATGAGCGCGGCCACGGTCAGCAGCTTGCGGGTGTTGCCGATGCGCGAGCGCAGCCGCTGCTCGGGGTCGTCGCCCTGGGCGGCCACGAGCGGCATCATGCTGACGCCCGTCTCGAACCCGGACAGGCCCAGCACCAGCAGCGGGAAGGCCAGCACCGCCGGGCCGACCAGCCCGGTGAAGCCGCCGCGCCCGTTGAGCAGCGCGTCCGTCCAGCGTGACAGGGTCTCCGGCTCGGCCGCCACGTCGGCGAACCCGACGGCCACGACGACCGCGTTGAGCAGCAGGAACAGCGCCACCAGCGGGATGGCGACGCCGACCGCCTCGGTGAAGCCCATCAGGAACACCCCGCCGAGCACCACCAGCAGCACCACGGTGATGATCACCGCGTGCCCGTGCAGGAAGCTCGGGAAGTACGGGTTCTCCAGGATGTGCACCGAGGCGTCGGCGGCCGACAGCGTGATCGTGATGATCCACGACGTGGCCACGAACCCCAGCAGGACCAGCACGAACAGCTTGCCCCGCCAGAACGGCAGCAGGCGTTCGAGCATGGCGACCGACCCCTGCCCGTGCGGGCTCTCCTTGGCCACCCGCCGGTACATCGGCAGCATGCCCAGCAGCGTCAGCGCCACGATGAGCAGCGTGGCCAGCGGCGACAGCGCGCCGGCCGCGAGCGCGGCGATGCCGGGCAGGTAGGCCAGGGTGGAGAAGTAGTCGACGCCGGTCAGGCACATGACCTTCCACCAGGGCTGCGGCTCGCCGTGACCCTCGGCCGACTCCGGGCCGACGGGCTGGACCTGGTGCCGCAGCAGCCATCGCGCCGGCCGGCTCGAAGGCGGCCCGGTACGGCCCGCGCTCTCGACCGACTCGGGTATGGCAAGCTCACCGGTACCGCTCACCGGAACTTCCTCTCGGGGACGCCGCCAACGAACGTCCCCACCTTAGGGGGTCCGATCCCGGCGGCCCCCGCCGCGGTCCTCCCTCAGAAGCCGTCCTTGCGGGAGTCGGCCGGAAGGGCGGTGGCGGCCGGGCCGTCCGGCGCGGGACCGGCCGCGCGCTCGGCCGGGTCCGGCGCGGGCACCGGCTGCACCAGCACCAGCGTCAGGTCGTCGCGCAGGTCGCCGGCGTGCTCGTCCAGCAGGTCGAGCAGGTTGGGCAGCGCGTGGTCGAGGCCGGGCGCGGCCAGGGCGTGCCGGACGTGCTGGTCGAGCGGGAACTCCACGCCGTCGGCGTCCCTGGCCTCGCTCAGGCCGTCGGTGTAGAGCAGCAGCCGCTGGGACAGGCCGAGCCCGGCGCGCCGCATCCGCGGCTCGGGGCCCAGGCCGAGCGGCGGCGAGGGCTCGGGCGGCTCCAGCGCCTCCAGACGGTGGCCGATGCGCAGGGGAGCCGGATGGCCGCAGTTGACCAGCCGCACCTCGCCGGGCACGAACTCGGCCAGCAGGACGGTCACGAAGTCCTCCTCGCCCAGGTGCGGGACGAGGTCGGCGTCGAGCGCCGTGGCCAGCGTCACCAGGTCGGGCGCGCCGGGCGCGTGCCGCCGGAAGGAGGCCAGCACGACGGCGCTCAGGCGGACGGCCTCCATGCCCTTGCCCTTGACGTCGCCGACGATCAGCCGCACCCCGGAGGGCGCGACCAGCGCGTCGTGCAGGTCGCCGCCGATCAGCGCCTGGTCGGTGGCAGAACGGGTGTGGACGGCCAGGCTCATGCCGCCGAGCCGGGGCGGCAGCGGCCGGACGATCGCCTGCTGGGCCAGCTCGGCGATCTGCCGCACCCGGGACAACTCGCGCTCCTGGTCGCACTGGAACCGGTAGGCCACGGACGCCAGCCCCGTCGCAGGGGCGAGGACGAGCAGCCCCGTCAGCGGGTCGAAACCGGCGCGCCCGAAGGTGACATAGAGCGCGACAACCCCTTCGACCAGCAGGAACAGCAGGAACCAGCCTCGCTGTGAACGCATGGTGTGTCTCCGGTTATCGGCTTCTTCTTTCCGGACGCGGCGAACAGGGTGAGTAGCTACTTTCTCACTTTTAGTCACGCAGTGCATCAGGTTCCGGCAAGCTGCTGTCACAACTTCATCCGATAGGTGGCGATCACGATGGCAGGTAAGTGGCAGGCGGGCAACCTTCCAGCGGAACTCACGAGCCTGATCGGCCGCGGCGCGGAGCTGGAGCAGGTGCGCAGGGCGTGCCGGCGTTCGCGGCTGGTGACCCTGACCGGGGTGGGCGGCGTCGGCAAGACCCGCCTGGCCCTGCGCGCCGCCGCCGACCTTCGGCCCGACTTCGCCGGCGGCTGCTGGCTGGTGGAGCTGTCGCCGCTGGACGACGGGACCCTGCTGCCGCACGCCATCGCCGAGGCGCTCCGGCTCACCGACCAGACCACCAGGCCCATGTCCGAGGTGCTGGCCGAGCACCTGTTCGGGCGCGAGCTGCTGCTCGTGCTCGACACCTGCGAGCACCTGGTCGGGGCGTGCGCGGCGACCGTCGAAGGGCTGCTCGCGGCGGTGCCCGGCCTGCACGTCCTCGCGACCAGCCGCCGTCCGCTGGAGGTGGGCCCCGAGCTGGTGATCGTGGTCGACCCGCTGCCGGTGCCGGCCGCGGGCGCCACCGCGCCGCTCGGCCATGACGCCGTGACCCTGCTCGTCGAGCGCGCCGCGGCGACGATGCCGACCTTCGAGATCACCGACACCAACCGCGACGACGTCGTCCGGCTGTGCCGCAGGCTCGAAGGCATCCCGCTGGCGATCGAGCTGGCCGCGGCCCGGCTGCGCGACCTGCCCCTGGGCCATCTGGCCGACCGGCTGGAGGACCGCTTCGCCACCCTGGAGGACGACCCCGCGCTCACCCAGGAGGCCGACCCGCCCTGGCACCAGGCGCTGCGTACCGCCGTCGGGTGGAGCCACGAGCTGTGCGAGCCCGCCGAGCGGCTGCTGTGGGCGCGGGTGTCGGTGTTCGCCGGCGACTTCGACGCCGAGGCGGCGCGCCGGGTGTGCGCCGACGAGCGGCTGCCCGAGGCCGACATCGGGCTGCTGCTCGACGCCCTGGCCGACGAGTCGATCCTGACCTGGCTGCCGACCGGCTCGGGCGAGCGCTACCGCATGCTGGACACGCTGCGCGAGTACGGCGCGGGCTGGCTGCGCGGCCTCGGCGAGGAGGAGGAACTGCGCCGCCGGCACCGGGCCCACTACCAGGATCTGGCCGTGCGCGGCGCGGCCGGCTGGCTCGGCGCCGGCCAGCCCGCCTGGTACGACCGGATGGTCGGCGAGCACGACAACCTGCGCGCCGCGCTGGAGACCGCGCTCGGCGAGCGGGACGGCGCGGCCGCCCTCGACCTGGCCGGCACGCTGGCCTTCTTCTGGTACGGCTGCGGCTACGCCAAGGAGGGCCGCCACTACCTGGGCCAGGCCCTGGCGCTCGACCCGGCCCCCGGCCCGGTCCGCGCCCGCGCCCTGTGGGCCGACGGCCTGCTCGCCGCCACCCAGGGGGACGCCGCCGCGGTCGAGGCGCGGGCCGATGAGTGCGAGGCCGCCGCGGCCGACGACGACGCCTTCGCCGCGCTGTGCGTCAAGGCGCTGCGCTCGTCGGCCGGCGTGATCCGCGGCGACCTGGAGCAGGCCATGGCGGAGTCGGAGCCGGCGTACGCGATGCGCTGGAGCGGCGACGAGCTGACGATCGCCGGGCTGCTGGCGCTGATGTGCCGGGCCGTCGCGCACACCGTCGCCGGCCGGATCGAGGAGGCGATCTCGGTGCTGGAGGATCTGCGCGCCCTGTGCGACCAGCAGGGCGAGCAGGCCATGCGCTCCCACGGCGACCTGCTGCGCGGCCAGGCCGAGCTGGCCCGCGGGCGGGTGGCGGCGGCCGTCGCCTACGGGCAGGCGGCGTTGCGCACCAAGCGGAGGCTGCACGACGACTTCGGCATCGGGCTGACCGTCGACCTGCTGGCGCTCGGCGCGGGGGCCGCGGGCCGGCCCGAGCGGGCGGCCCGGCTGCTGGGGCTGGCGCAGCGGATCTGGAGCAGCCACGGTCAGGCGCAGGCCAGCGTCCCGGCCTGGGTGGCGGCCCGGCAGGAGTGCGAGCGGCAGGCGCGCGAGGCCCTGGGCGACGACGCGTACGGGTCGGCGTTCCGCGCCGGGTACGACGGCGAGGTCGACGCCGGGATCGCGTACGCGCTCGAACCCGAGGGGGAGGGGCTGCCGAACGTGTGAGACCGCCGATCCTGGGGCTCCGACGTGGCGGAGGAGGCAGATGTTGCCTGCCTGGGGGTGACAACCTCACCCCTTGGATCCATCGGCGTTACCACGGAGAGTAGGGAGACATCCGTACATGGGAGGCTGCATTGGACACCGCGCCACTTCCGTTCCCGGTTCCCGGCGAGCGGACGTCCGACACGATCCGCCGCCTGCGGGACGAGCACGGACCGGTCCTGCCCGTCCTGCTGCCGGGGGAGGTGAACGGCTGGCTGGTGACCTCCTACGAGGCGACGGACGAGGTGCTGGCCAACGACGAGGCGCTCTACAGCAAGGACGCCAGGAACTTCACCGGCCTTCATGACGGCAGCGTCCCCGCCGACTGGCCGCTGCGCCAGGTCATCGAGGGCGACCACCTGCTGACCAAGGACGGCGCCGACCACCGGCGGCTGCGCAGCCTCATCAACCGCGCCTTCACCCCGGCCCGGGTGGCCGCCCTCGCGCCGCGCGTCCAGGAGATGACCGACGAGCTGCTCGACCGCATGGCCGAGCGGGACGGCGAGGTCGATCTCGTGCACGCCTTCAGCGAGCCGCTGCCGGTCGCCGTGATCTGCGAGCTGTTCGGCGTCCCGCAGGAGGAGCGGGCGCAGATCCGCGAGTGGACGGGGGTGATGTTGTCGCACGCCGCCGCCCCCGACGAGGTGAACGCGGCGGCCGGGTCGCTGCTCGGCTATCTGGCGGCCTTCATCGCGCGCCGCCGCCGCGAGCCGGCCGACGACCTGACCACCGGCCTGATCCGCGCCAACGAGGACGACGGCGGCCGCCTGTCCGACAACGAGCTGCTGTGGATCCTGTGGGTCGTGCTCGTCGCCGGCCACGAGACGACCGTGCACCTGATCGCCAAGGCGGTCGTGGCCCTGTGCGCCGACCCCGCCCAGCTCGACCGCGCCCGTACGGAGGACGCGTGGGAGCAGGTGGTGGAGGAGGCGCTGCGCAGCCGCAACTCGGTCGTCGGCCTGGTCTTCCGCTACGCGCTCAAGGACGTCACGGTCGCCGGCACCACCATCCCGGCGGGCCGGCCCATCGTCGTCGGGCTCACCGGCGCGGGCACCGACCCGGCCCGCTACGGCCCGGACGCCGGCCGCTTCGACCTGGGCAAGGCCAAGGAGGGGCATCTCGGCTTCGGCCGGGGCCCGCACTTCTGCCTGGGGGCGCCGCTGGCCCGGCTGGAGGCCAGGATCGCGCTGTCGTCGCTGTTCGGCAGGTTCCCGGGGCTGCGGCTGGCGGTCCGCCCCGAGGAGATCGCCTACACGGCGTCGATCATCACCGAGGGGCCCCTGGCGGTGCCCGTACTGCTGCGCTGATTCTGCCTGTCAAACCGGCTTTCCGTGATTCGGAACAGGGCGGCCGGGTCGAGGATGACGTCCTCGACCCGGCCGCTCCTGTCGTGCCGGGTGCGGTGACGCCCCCTCACTTCCTCTCGGCCTCTTGACACGATCTTCGCCGCAATGGTCTCCTAGCGCCAGTTCGGAATAGCATTCCTTATGACGGAACAGGAACAGGACGGGATCTCCATGGAACGCGCGCATTCGACCGCCGGCCGGCCCTCGTGAGGGCTCTCGTCTTCACCGCCCCCGGCGTCGTGGAGCAGCGGGACGTGCCCGAGCCCGTGGCCGGGCCGGACGAGGTGCTGGTGCACGTGGTCGCCTCCGGCATCTGCGGCAGTGAGCTGCACGGCGTGCGGACCCCCGGGTTCCGGGTGCCGCCGCTGGTCATGGGGCACGAGTTCGCCGGGCGCACCGACGACGGGCGGCCGGTCACGGTCAACCCGATCCTGTCGTGCGGCGCGTGCGACGTGTGCCTGATCGGCCGGCCCAACGTGTGCAGGAAGCGGCAGATCATCGGCGTGCACCGGCCGGGCGCCTTCGCCGAGCGCGTCGCGGTGCCGGCCGGGGCTGTGGTGCCGCTGCCCGACGGGCTCGGCTGGACCGCCGCCGGCGTGGTGGAGCCGGCCGCGAACGCCGTGCACGCCTGGGGGCTGGCCGGGCGGCCGGCCGGGGCGCGCGTGGGCGTGATCGGCGCCGGGGCCATCGGCCTGACCTGCCTGCTCACCGCCCTGTCCGGCGGCGCGGCCGGCGTGGACGTGGCCGACCGCTCGCCCGAGCGGCTGGCCGTCGCCGCGGGGCTCGGCGGCGTGGCGGCGGGCGCCGAGCTGACCGGCGAGTACGACGTGATCTTCGACGCGGTCGGCGCCGCCGCCACCCACGAGCAGTCCCTGTCCCGGCTGCGCCCCGGCGGCGTGGCCGTCTGGCTCGGCCTGGCCGACCACGTCGCCGGGTACGACGCCGCCGACCTGGTGCGCGGCGAGAAGCGCGTGCTGGGCTCGTTCGCCTACGATGCGGCCGACTTCGCCGCGGCCGTCGGCCTGGTCGGCCGCTGGGACCTGAGCTGGGTCCGGACCTTCCCCCTGGAAGAGGGCGCCGAGGTCTTCACCCGGCTGATGAACGGCCAGGCCACCCCCGTCAAAGCCCTGCTGACCCCGGAATCGAGGTAACCCATGGCCCGCATCGTCCTGGTGGGCGCCGGCAGCATCACGTTCGCCAAGAACCTCCTCTCGGACATCCTGACATTTCCGGAATTGTCGGAGTCCACGATCGTGCTCCACGACATCGACCGGGCCCGGCTCGACACCGCCGCGGCGATGGCCCGCTGGATGGTCGCCGAGCTGGGCATAGGCGCCCGGATCGAGGCGTACGCCGACCGCCGGCCCGCCGTCGAGGGCGCCGACTACGTGATCAACGAGATCGCGGTGGGCGGCCTGGAGGCGGTCAGGCGCGACCTGGAGATCCCCGCCGCGTACGGCGTGCGCCAGACGATCGGCGACACCCTGGGCATCGGCGGCATCTTCCGCGCCCTGCGCACGATCCCCGTCATGGTCGGCATCGGCGACGACCTGGCCGAGCTCGCCCCCGACTCGGTGCTGTTCAGCTACACCAACCCGATGTCGATGATCCCCTGGTCGGTCTACGCCGGCACTCCGTTCAAGAACGTCGTGGGCGTCTGCCACGCCGCCCGCGACACGCAGAGCACGCTGGCCGCCATGGTCGGCGTGCCGGAGGAGGAGATCTCCTTTCTCACCGCGGGCGTCAACCACCAGGCGTTCGTGCTGCGCTTCGAGCGCGACGGCGAGAACCTCTACCGGCGGCTCGACGAGCTGATCGACCGGGACCCCGAGCTGCGGCGGCGGGTGCGTGTGGAGGTCTACCGCAACTTCGGCTACTTCCCGACCGAGTCCTCCGAGCACGGCTCGGAGTACCTGCCGTGGTTCCTGCCGCACGCCGAGGAGGTCGAGCGGTACCGCATCCCGATCAACGTCTACCTGGAGTGGCTGGCCGAGGGCTACGAGGAGTACGAGCAGTACAAGAGCTCGCTGGAGGCCGGCCGGGGCGTGCCGATCGAACGCGGCGACGAGCTGGCCTCGCTGGCCATCCACTCGATGGAGACCGGCACCCGCAGGCTGATCCACGGCAACGTGCGCAACGGCGGCCTGATCTCCAACCTGCCGCCGGAGGCCACCGTCGAGGTGCCCTGCCACGTCGACCGGTCCGGCGTGCGGCCGCTGCCCGTCGGCGAGCTGCCCGCCCAGGTCGCCGCACTCAACCGGGCCTTCCTCAGCGTCGGCGAGCTGACCGTCAAGGCGGCCCTGGAAGGGCGGCGCGACCACGTCTACCAGGCCGCGCTGCTCGACCCCAACACCGCCGCCACCCTGCCGGTCCGCAAGGTCCGCGAGCTGGTGGACGCCCTCATCGAGGCCCACGGCGACCTGCTGCCCGAAGGCATCAGGAAGTGACCCTGTCGTCCGACGCCGGCCTGCCGCTGTCCCGCTACCGTCCGGTGTCCCAGCTCCGGGTGGCCGTGCACGAGGTCGACCGGGCCCGGCTGCCCGTCGTGGACGCCCACATCCACCTCGGCCGCTGGCTGTCCGAGGACGGCGGCTGGATGGTCGAGGACGTCCCCGCCCTGATCGGCATGATGGACGAGCTCAACCTGCGCGGCATGGTCAACCTCGACGGCCGATGGGGCCGGGAGCTGGCCGAGAACCTCGAACGCTACGACGCCGCCCATCCGGGCCGGTTCGCCACGTTCTGCCACGTCGACTGGTCCGAGACCGCGACGCCCGGCTTCGGCGAGCGGCTGGCCGCCCAGCTGCGCCGCTCGGTCGCCGAGGGCGCGGCCGGGCTGAAGGTGTGGAAGGACGTCGGGCTGCGGGTGCGCGACCACCGGGGCGAGCTGGTCATGCTCGACGACCCCCGGCTGGACCCGCTGTGGGCCGCCGTGGGGGAGGCGGGCGTGCCCATCGCCCTGCACACCGCCGACCCGGTCGCCTTCTTCCAGCCCGTGGACGAGCGCAACGAACGCCTCGAACTGCTGGCCGCCCGGCCCGACTGGAACTTCTCCGGGCCGGGGTTCCCGCCGTTCGAGCGGCTCATGGAGGCCATGGAGTCGATGGTGGCCCGGCATCCGGCCACGACCGTGATCGGGGTGCACGCCGGGTGCTGGCCGGAGAACCTGGGGTTCGCCGGCCGGATGCTGGACGCGTACCCGAACTTCCACATCGACATCGCGGCGCGCGTCGCCGAGCTGGGACGCCAGCCGCGCGCCACGCGGGCGCTCATGCTCCGCCACCCCGGCCGGGTGCTGTTCGGCACCGACGAGATCCCGCCGCACCCGGACGTCTACCGGATCCACTTCAGATTCATGGAGACCGAGGACGAGGCGTTCGCGCACTCCCTCGACGACCCGCCGCTGATGGGCCGGTGGACGATCTCCGGGCTCGACCTGCCCGACGACGTCCTGGCGCAGGTGTACGCGGGCAACGCGCTGCGGCTCGTGCCGCGGCTGGCCTGACCGGTCAGGGCGCCGGCACGCCGCCGTCCGGGGCGGGGCCGGGCCCGGGGCCGGGCCCGGGGTCGAGGGCGGGGTCGAGGGCGAGGTCGAGGGCGGCCAGGCGGACCGGGTCGGAGACGATGTCGATCTCCGTGATGCGCTCGCCGTCCGTCGTGACGCGCAGCACCAGGAACAGCCGGCCGCCGCGCAGCACGCCGATGCCCGGCCTGCCGTCGATGAGCAGGAGGTCGGCGAAGCGCGCGCGGCCGGAATCGGTGAGCGTGCCCTGGGCCACCGGACGGGCGCCGCGCCGCTCGCCGCCCGACCCCGGCACGTCCGACCGGTGCAGCACGTCGGGGTCGAGGACCGCGAGCAGGGCGTCCAGGTCGCCGGCGCGGGCCGCGGCGAGGAAGGCGGCCACGAGCCTGCGCTGCCTGGCGTGGTCGGCGGCGGGCAGGACGGGCGTGCCGTGCACCCGCTGCCGCGCCCGGCTGGCCAGCTTCTTGGCCGTGGCGGGGGAGCGCGCCACGATCTGCGCGATCTCCCCGAACGGCATCGCGAACAGGTCGTGCAGCACGAACGCGACCCGCTCGGCCGGGCTCAGCGTGTCGAGGACCACCAGCAGGGCCAGCCCGACCGAGTCGGCCAGCACCGCCGCGTCGGCCGGATCGCCGTCATGGACGCTCACCTGGTCGAACCGCTCGCTCTCGACGAGCTGCTCGTCCCTGCGTCCACGGGCGCGCAGCATGTCGAGGCAGACCCGGCCGACGATCGTGGTCAGCCAGCCGGGCACGTTCGCGACCCCGTCCGTGCCGGCGCGGGCGGCCCGCAGCCAGGTCTCCTGGACGGCGTCGTCGGCCTCGTCGGCCGAGCCGAGCATGCGGTGCGCCACCGCCCGCAGGTGGCTCCTGGTCAGGTCGAAGTGGCCGGCCAGGTCGGCTTGCGCGTTCATCGGTCACCTTTCGTCGCGCCGGGTCGTCATACAGGCGGCTGGGCGACGACGGGGGGCGACCATGGCGGCATCCTAAGCCCGTCAGGACATGGTGAGGGGCCCCGGCGCACGAGCGCGCCGGGGCCCGTCGGCATGTCCCCGGGGCGATCTTTCCGGCGGTCGGTCACCTTTCCCAAGCCCGCGTCGTCAAGGAGGTGAGTCTTCATGAAGGAGTGGATGATGACGTACGACAAGCTGCGCACCGCGGTCGAGGGACGCGTGTGGCTGCCCGGCGACGAGGGATTCGAGGCGGCGGCCAGGGCGTGGAACCTGACCGTGGCCCAGCCGGTGGCCGCCGTGGTCGAGGCGGCCGACGCCGCCGACGTGGCCGCCCTGGTCCGCCATGCCCGCGAGGAGGGGCTGACCGTCTCCGCCCAGCCGCGCGGCCACGGCGCGAGCGGCACCGCCGACGGCGTGATCCTGCTGCGCACCGACCGGCTGGACGAGCTGGAGATCCACCCGGCCGAGCGGCGCGCCCGCGCGGGGGCAGGCGTGACCTGGGGCGCGGTGCAGGCCGAGGCGGGCAGGCACGGCCTGACCGGGCTGGCCGGCAGCAACCCCGCCGTCACCGTCACCGGCTACACCCTCGGCGGCGGCCTGAGCTGGTTCGGCCGCAGGTACGGCTGGGCGGCCGACAGCGTGCGCGCCTTCGACGTCGTGGACGCCGAGGGCCGGCCCGCGCGGGTGACCGGGGAGAGCGACCCCGACCTGTTCTGGGCGCTGCGCGGCGGCGGCGGCGACTTCGCGCTGGTCACCGCCGTCGAGTTCGACCTGTACGCCGAGCGCGCCCTGTACGGCGGCCGTCTCATGTGGCCCGGCGCAAAGGAGGCCGAGGTGTTCGCGGCCTTCCGCGAGCTGACCGCCGACGCGCCGCCCGAGCTGTCGTTGTGGGTGAACCGGGTCCAGTTCCCCAAGGCGCCTCCGATGGTGACCGTGGACCTGGCCTACCTGGGCGAGGCGGCCGAGGCCGAGAGTCTGCTGGACCGGCTCGCCAAGATCGACGGCGTGCTGAGCGACACCCGGTCCGCCATGGCCACGGCCGACCTCGGCGCGATCACCGCCGAGCCGACCGACCCGGCGCCCGCGGTGGCCCGCACCGAGCTGCTGACCGGGCTGGACGCCGGCGCCGTGGAGATCCTGCTGGCCGAGCCGGTCGGGCCGCTGGTCGCCATGCAGGTCAGGCACCTGGGCGGGGCGCTGACCCGGCCGGGCGGCGGCGCCGGGGGAGCGCTGGCCGAGCCGTACCTGCTCTACCTGCTCGGGGCCGGGATCAGCCCCGAGCTCGGCCAGGCCGTACGGGCCAAGCAGGACGCGGTCGTCGCCGCCCTGGGCGATCGGGTGAGCGGGCGCAAGCCGTACACGTTCCTGTCGCCGGGCGAGCGGGCGGCTCAGGCGTTCCCCGAGCCGGCGCTCGCCCGGCTGCGCGAGATCAAGCGGTCGCGCGACCCGCAGGGCGTGTTCCGCGCCAACTACCCGGTGCTGGACTGATCACCAGTTGGCGGGCAGGCCCGGCGTCGTGGCGGGCAGGGCGTGGCCGGGCGGGCGGATGACGTAGGCGACGCCGCCGCTGCTCGAACCGCGCAGCCACACGTTCTCGAAGTCGGCGCGCGGATAGACGTGGCGGACGGCGTCGTTGCTGGACGAGGCCGGGTCGTTGGCGATCACGTCCCCCGACGCGGTGAAGCCGACGATCACCATGAGGTGGCCGTCGGTGCCGTAACCGGCGCCGGGCAGCTCGCCCTTCTTGAACGACTGCGAGGTGATCACCGGGATGCCCGCCTTGATCAGCCGCTCCAGCTCGGTCAGGGTGCGCAGGCGGGTGACGAAGCCGTCCAGGCCGTAGCGGCCGGCGTAGGCGGTGTTGAACGGCCAGTTGCCGGCGCCCTGGTAGGCGTGGTCGTAGGTGTAGCGGGCCGCGTGGTCCACCTCGGGGTTCGGGTCGGACGGGTCCACCCAGGAGGTGTCCTGCGCGCTCGGCCACTTGTCCCAGTAGCCGAGCACCATCGTGGTCGAGGTCGGGCTGCACCACGCCTCGCCGCCGCCGTCCCACTCGGGGTAGTGGCTCGCGTGCACGTTCTGGGAGCGGCGCGGGACGTTCAGCTCGACGCCCCACCCCCCGCCGCCGGGGCTGACCGGGACGGTCTTGCGGTCGGGCACGTTCGAGGCCATCGCGCCGAACGTGCGCACCCGGGGCGTCACGGCCGAGCCCGGACTGCGGTAGAGGGTCAGGCGGAGCTGGTACGCCGACAGCTGCCGCCCGGACGCCGCCACCAGCGTGTCCACGGCGACGGACCCGTCGGCGTCGCCCTGGCCGGCCACGGAGGTGCGCAGGATGTCGCCCTCCGCGTAGGACCAGCGGCCGAGGACGTACCACTTGCTCAGCCCGGCGGTGTTCCTGGCCCTGGCCTCGACCTGCAGCCAGCTTCCCTGGGGCACGTCGGCCGTCCAGGAGGCGATCAGCTGGGTGGCGGGGAAGCCGACCGTGCGCTCGGGGCCGGTCCAGCGGGCGTACTCCCACGTCCTGGTGCCCAGGGCGTCGGTGTAGGAGGTGGTGCCGGCGGCCGAGGCGAACGACAGCCCGTCGGCGGCGGACGTGCCCTCGCCGGTGCCGGTGGCGAAGTCGGCCCGCTGGTAGACGACGTCGGGCACGACGGGGCCCGGCTTCGTCCCGGCGGCGTCCTTCCCGGCGACGGCGGCGACGGCGGGCGGTTGGAGGGTGGTGGCCAGCAGGAGTCCGGACAGGAGGACGGTCAGCGCGCGCATGAACCCACCTTGCTCGGAAGGCTTCGGATGGGCCCGACAGTAGGGACATCCGGCGGGCAAAGCATCGGGAAATCTACGTATGAGCCATGAAGCTTTCCGCGCACCGAAACTTTCTCTCCCGATCGCCGCACCTCGTCCTGGTGTTGTCCGCCATGCGGTGGCGAAAGTTTCTGTGATGGATTGACATGTTTCGGCATGGTCATCACACTCGCGATCGAGCTCCCGTACCCGCCGCCCGCCTTGGAGGCAGACCATGATCAGGAAGTTGCTCATCCTCGGCGCCGCGTGCACGCTCGCCGCGGGCCTCGCGCTGACCTGGGCCACCACCCCCTCGAACGCCGCCGACTGCGGCGGCGGCTACGTCGGCCTCACCTACGACGACGGCCCCGATCCCGCCACCACCTCCAGCCTGCTCAACGCGCTGACCTCCAACGGCCTGCGGGCCACGATGTTCAACGTCGGCCAGAACGCGCAGAACAACCAGGCCCTGGTCCGCGCCCAGCAGAACGCGGGCATGTGGATCGGCAACCACAGCTGGACCCACCCGCACCTGACGCAGCTGAGCGCCGCCCAGATCCAGTCCGAGCTGCAACGCACCCAGCAGGCGATCCAGCAGGCCACCGGCGTCGCGCCGAGGCTGTTCCGGCCGCCGTACGGGGAGACCGGCGCCACCCTCCGGTCGGTCGAGCAGCAACTCGGCCTCACCGAGATCATCTGGGACGTCGACTCCCAGGACTGGAACGGCGCGAGCACCGCCCAGATCGTCCAGGCCGCCGGCCGGTTGCAGAACGGCCAGGTGATCCTCATGCACGACGACTACGCGACGACCATCGCCGCGATCCCGCAGATCGCCGCGAACCTGCGTGCCCGCAACATGTGCGCGGGCATGATCTCGCCGGCGACCGGCCGGGCCGTCGCGCCCGACGGGAGCGGCCCGTCCACGCCGCCCTCGTCCCCGCCGCCCGGCGGCGCCTGCACGGCGACCGTCTCCGCGGGCCGGCAGTGGGCCGACCGCTTCAACCTGTCGGTCGCGGTCTCCGGCACGAACTCCTGGATCGCCACCGTCGCCGTGCGCAGCCCGCAGAAGATCATCGCCACCTGGAACGGCACCCCGACCTGGGACGGCACCGGCAACGTCATGACGATGCGGCCGAACGGCGACGGCAACACCTTCGGGTTCACCGTCCAGCACAACGGCGACCGGACCTGGCCCGCGGTCTCCTGCCGGGTGGGGTGAGGCCCGTCCCGGTATGGAATGCTCTCCGCCATGCTGATAAGAAACGGGACAATTGACGACATTTCCCCGATCGTGGCGTTGCATGTGGAGAGCTGGCGCACGGCCTACGCGGGCATCATGCCCGCCGGTTTCCTGAACGGCCCCCTGGACGACGACCGGCTCGCGCTCTGGCGGGAGCGGCTGGACCCGCCCGTCCGGGGGGCGGGCCTGTTCGTCGGCCACGACGACGAGGGGAAGCTGCTCGGCTTCGCCTACCTGCTGCCGTCCCCGGACGGCCGGATCCTGCTCGACAACCTGCACGTGCGGCCGGGGAGCACGGGCTCCGGCGCCGGATCGCGCCTGCTGCGGCACGGACTGGCCTGGGCGGCGGACGAGCATCCCGGCCGGGAGGTCTACCTGGAGGTGCTCAGGGCGAACACCCGGGCCATCGGCTTCTACGAACGGCACGGCGCACGCCGCACCGACGAGCGGATGTGCCGTTTCCGGCAGGGGTTCGAGCTGCCCGAGCTGGAGTACGCCTGGGTGAACCGACCCTCCGGCGACGCGCGCCGCGAGCGGACGGCCGGGTCGTCAGGTGAGGGCGTCGCGCGTCCAGGAGCCCAGGACCAGCAGGGATTTGGTGCCGGTGACGTTGCCGGCCCGGCGTAGCCGGTCGATGACCTGCTGGAGGTGCCCGAGGTCGCGCACCCGTACGTGGATGAGGGCGTCGGGGTCGCCGGCGATGGTGAAGACGGCCTGCACCTCGGGCACGTCCGTCGCCGTGCGGACGATCTCGCCCACCGGCGTGGTCCCCGGGTACCGCAGCTCGGTGAACGCCTCGATGCCCCAGCCGAGCTTGGCGTAGTCGATCTGCACGGTGAACCCGGTGATCACCCCGATCTCCCTGAGCCGGTCGACCCGCCGCTTGACCGCCGCCACCGACAGCCCGACCTGCTCGGCCATCTCGGAGAAGGTGCGGCGGCCGTCCTCGCGCAGCAGCCGGAGCACCTGATGGTCGATGTCGTCGATGTCCGGCATGTGAGAATCCTCCTTGGTGACGCAAAGTTCTTCTGCGCCAGAATCGCCCAGCTCACATTATTTGCGTCTTCGTTGTGGTTTCACGTCTGATACTTGCGCACAGTAGCTCTCCGTTGCTGTGCTGGGAAACCCCACATACGCATTGCCCGCCAGGAGGTTCGCGTGAGCGTGAACAGCGCGACCGTGTCGCTCGACGACAAGTACGCCGCGCCGGAGGGCCGGGTGCTGATCTCCGGCATCCAGGCCCTCGTCCGGCTGACCCTCGAACAGCGGCGCCTGGACCGGGACCGCGGCCTGAACACCAGGGCCTTCGTCTCCGGCTACCAGGGCTCCCCGCTGGGCGGCCTGGACCTGGAGATGGGCCGCGCGGCCCGCTTCCTGGACGAGGCCGGCGTCGTCTTCCAGCCCGGACTCAACGAGGAGCTGGCCGCGACGGCCGTGGCCGGCACGCAGCTCCTCGGCCAGGTCCCCGGCCGCAGCCACGACGGCGTCACCGCCTTCTGGTACGGCAAGAACCCCGGCCTCGACCGCGCCGCAGACGCCATCAGGCACGGCAACATGGCCGGCACCGCCGCGCTGGGCGGCGCGGTGGCCTGGATCGGCGACGACCCCGGCTGCAAGTCCTCCACCGTGCCCAGCTCGTGCGAGCCGATGTGCCAGAGCCTGTCGATGCCGCTGCTCGCGCCCGGCTCGGTCGCCGAGATCATCGAGTTCGGCCTGCACGCGGTCGCCCTGTCCCGCGCCACCGGCCTGTGGACGGGCCTGAAGATCGTCGCCGACATCGCCGACGCCTCGGCCACCGTCGAGCTGGGCGCGCCGTACGACATCCCCACCCCTGACCACGCCGACCGCGGCAAGTCACCGATCCTGGTCGGCCCCTCCGCCCTGGACGCCGAGTACGACCTGCTCACCCGCAGGCTGGAGCTGGCCCGCGACTACGGCCGCAGGCACGGGCTCAACCGCGTCATGCGCGACGCCCCCCGCGCCACGCTCGGCATCCTGGCCTCCGGCACCACGTACGCCGTGGTCCTGCGCGCCCTGGCCGACCTCGGCCTGGACGAGAGCGCCACCGAGGACCTCGGGCTGCGCCTGATCCGGCTGGGCATGCCCTTCCCGCTGGCCGAGGCCGACCTGGCCGCCATGACCTCCGACCTCGACCGGGTGCTGGTGGTCGAGGACAAGGTGCCGTTCCTGGAAGGGCAGCTCAAGCAGGCCCTCTACGGCGGCGAACGCGCCCCCGTCGTGTCGGGCCGGGACCTGCTGACCGCCCGCGGCACCCTCGGCGCCGAGGACGTCGCCAAGGCGCTGGCCACCTGCCTCGGCCCCGACCGGCTCCCGCGCGGGACGGTGCACCTGTCCCGCCCCGCGTCCGCCGCGCGCCGCCTGCTGCCGATGGTCGCCGCGCGCACGCCGTACTTCTGCTCGGGCTGCCCGCACAACTCCTCCACCCGCACGTCCGACGACACGCTGGTCGGCGTCGGCATCGGCTGCCACGCCATGATCGCCCTCGACGGGCACGGCCGCGGCACCCAGATCGGCATCACCCAGATGGGCGGCGAGGGCGCCCAGTGGATCGGGCTCGCGCCGTTCACCCGGGACCGGCACTTCGTGCAGAACCTCGGCGACGGCACCTTCCACCACTCCGGCTCCCTGGCCGTGCGGGCCGCGGTGGCGGCCGGGGTGACGATGACCTACAAACTGCTCTACAACGACGCCGTCGCCATGACCGGCGGCCAGCGCGCCGAAGGGCGGCTCGACGTGCCCGCGCTCACGCGCTCGCTGGCCGAGGAGGGCGTGCGCAGGATCGTCATCACCACGCCGGAGCCGGAGACGTACCGCGGGGTGCGGCTGGCGCCGATCGCCTCCGTGCGGCACCGCGACGACCTCGCCGACGTCGAGCGCGAGCTGGCCGCCCTCGACGGCGTGACCGTCCTGCTGCACGACGACAAGTGCGCGGCCGAGGAGCGGCGGTTGCGCAAGCGCGGCAAGCTGCCCACCCCGACGGCGAAGGTCGTGGTCAACGAGCGCGTCTGTGAGGGCTGCGGCGACTGCGGCGACGTCTCGACGTGCCTGTCCGTCCAGCCCGTCGAGACCGAGTACGGCCGCAAGACGCGCATCCACCAGCCGTCGTGCAACTCCGACCTGAGCTGCCTCAAGGGCGACTGCCCGTCGTTCCTGCTGGTCGAGCCCGGCACCAGGGCGCCGCGCGAGCTGCCGCCGCTGCCCGTGCGGCTGCCGGAGCCGGTCGTCAGGCTCGACGGCGACGCCGAGACGCTGATCCGGATGCCCGGCATCGGCGGCACCGGCGTCGTCACGGTCTCGCAGATCCTGCAGATGGCCGCCCACCTCGACGGCCTGCACGCCGCCGGCATCGAGCAGACCGGCCTCGCGCAGAAGGGCGGCCCGGTCGTCAGCGACGTGCGCATCGCCAAGCGGCCGGTGGACGGCTCGGTGCGCGCCTCGCGCGGCACGGCCGACGTGCTGATCGGGTTCGACCTGCTCGGGGTCGCCGCCGACGCCAACCTCGCCGTCGCCGCGCCCGGCCGGACGGTCGCCGTGGTGAACACCTCCATCGTGCCCACCGCCGCCATGGTCACCGGACGGGCGACCGTGCCCGGCTCCTCGGCCGATGCGGTGGTCAGGCTGGAGTCCGCCACGGAGGGCGCGGACAACCTGTACCTCGACGCCCACGAGCTGTCCGAGGCGCTGTTCGGCGACCACATGCCGGCCAACATGCTGCTGGTCGGCGCGGCGTACCAGCACGGCTGCCTGCCCGTCTCGGCCGCCTCGATCGAGGCGGCGATCAGGCTCAACAAGGCCGCCGTCGAGAAGAACCTCGCGGCCTTCCGCTGGGGCCGGGCCGCCGTCGCCGACCGTGAGGCGGTACGCCGGGCCGCGCTCGCCGAGCCCGCCGAGCGGCCCGCGCCCGGCCTGGAGGAGACGCTGGCCCTGCGGGTGGCGGACCTGACCGGCTACCAGAACCAGACCTACGCCCGTACGTACGAGACCGACGTCAGGCGCGTGGTCGCCGAGGCGGCCGGGCGCGCGGGGGAGGAGGCCGGCGCGCGCGTCGGGCTCGCCTACGCCCGCTCCCTGCACAAGCTCATGGCCTACAAGGACGAGTACGAGGTCGCCCGGCTGCACCTCGACCCCGAGGAGCAGGCCAGGCGCGAGCGCGAGTACGGCGCCGACGCGGTCGTGTCCGTGCTGCTGCACCCGCCGCTGCTGCGCGCGATGGGCATGAAGCGCAAGATCCGGCTGCGCCGCTCCGCGCCGGTGCTGTTCCGCGGCCTGCGGGCCGCACGCGTGCTGCGCGGGACCGCCCTCGACGTGTTCGGCCAGGCCGAGGTCCGCCGGGTCGAAAGGGAACTGATCACCGAATATCGTGATCTCATGCGTGCCGCCCTCGCCCGGCTGACCCCCGGCACGATCGACGCCGTCGCCGAGATCGCCGGCCTTCCCGAGTCGATCCGCGGGTACGAGGACATCAAGCTCGCCCGCGTCGCCGAGTTCCGTGAGCGGGCCGCGGCCGCCCTGGCCCGCCTCGCCGAAGCCGCACCCAAGGAGTCGTCGTGACCGTTGACCGCCTGCTCCCCGACCAGGACGCCAAAGACCTGATCGAGCTGACCCGCGACATCGCCGACAAGGAGCTCGCGCGCCGGGTCGACGAGCACGAGCGCGCGGAGACGTACCCGGAGGGGCTGTTCGCCACCCTCGGCGCGGCCGGACTGCTCGGGCTGCCCTACCCCGAGGAGTTCGGCGGGGGCGGCCAGCCGTACGAGGTGTACCTCCAGGTGATCGAGGAGCTGGCGGCCCGCTGGGCGGCGGTCGCGGTGGCGACGAGCGTGCACACGCTGGCCTGCTTCCCCGTGGCCGCGTACGGCACCACCGAGCAGCGCGAACGCTGGCTGCCCGACATGCTGGCCGGACGGATCGTCGGCGGCTACAGCCTGTCGGAGCCGCAGGCGGGCTCGGACGCGGGCGCGCTCACCTGCCGGGCCGAGCGCACCGAGAGCGGCGACTACCGCATCACCGGCAACAAGGCCTGGATCACCCATGGCGGCATCGCCGACTTCTACGCCCTGTTCGCCCGCACCGGCGAGCGCATCTCCTGCTTCCTCGCGCCCGGCGCGGCCGAAGGGCTGACGTTCGGCCGCCCCGAGGAGAAGATGGGCCTGCACGCCGTGCCGACCACCAGCGCCCACTGGGACGGCGCCGTCATCGACGGCGACCGGCTGATCGGCGAGGAGGGCCAGGGCCTGCAGATCGCCTTCAGCGCCCTCGACTCCGGCCGGCTCGGCATCGCGGCCTGCGCCGTCGGCCTGGCCCAGGCGGCCCTGGACGAGGCCGTCGCCTACGCCAAGGAGCGGCAGACCTTCGGCAAGCGCATCATCGACCACCAGGGCCTCGGCTTCCTGCTGGCCGACATGGCGGCGGGGGTGGACAGCGCGCGGGCGACGTACCTGGACGCCGCCCGCCGCCGCGACGCCGGCCTCGACTACAGCCGGCAGGCCAGCGTGGCCAAACTGGTCGCCACGGACACCGCGATGAAGGTCACGACGGACGCGGTCCAGGTATTCGGCGGCTACGGCTACACCAGGGAGTTCCGGGTGGAGCGCTACATGCGCGAAGCCAAAATCATGCAGATCTTCGAGGGCACCAACCAGATCCAGCGCCTGGTCATCGCCCGCCAACTGGCGAAGTAGCCCCTGACGTCCGAGAACCCCGCTTCCCTGTGATGGGACACCGTTGGCGAAGTAGGCCAAACAGAAACAGCCCCCTGGTCACGTTTGTGATCACGGGGCGTTTCCTGTGTCAGGAAGTGCACGCCGGGCAAGCAAGGGCATATCGAGAGTGTCTTTGATCCCTGAGTCCCTCCACCGAGCAGGGCGGTGACTTCACGCGAGGGGGAACGGGTACGCGATCATGTGATCCATGTCGATCCCCCGGGACCCGCCCGCACCCGCACCACCGCAGAAGTCCAGACATTCACGAGTGGCTCGCCGAACCGGCTGCCTGGCCTTGCTATTGGTGCCGCTCCTGCTGCTCGCGGCGATCGTCATGGCGCCAGTGTGGATCAATGACCACCGGCTGGCGCGCATGGTGGACCGCATCCAGGCGTATCCGCTGCCATCCGGAACAGACTTCGGGTATTTCGACCCGCAAGTCGAGGTGAGCGGCGACTCCGGCGACTGCTGGTACACCATCCGCTTCGAGCTCTCCACCGAACGGCCCGTCCAAGAAGTGCTGAACCACTACCGCCAGGCAAAGATCGAAGACCCCGACGGGGACCTCGGCGACTACGAGGTGGTGGCCTTCACGCTGTTCGACGAGCCCGGCACCCCCGTGGATGACACCTCCGCCACAAACTCATTGATCATCAACCTGGACGGCATGTACGACGACACCTGGACGGACATGCGCTGCTACTGACACGGCGACCGCCGCAGGCCAAAGCCCTTGACGCCTTGGGCGACAGTGCCCTCCACGCCTGCCTTGTGGGCGTAGCCCATGCGGCCATCGGGATGGAAAGGGACTCGTTGAGCACTTCGAGGGATCTCGTGCGAGTCGGCGAAGATCTCGGCGACCGACGCGGCCGGCAGCGTCCGGCGTTGCGCGAGGAGCTCGTACTTGGCGAGCGTCATCGAGTCTCGGACGCGAAGAAGGCGGCCGCTTTTTTCAAGAAGACCAGCTTCTCGGGCAGCTCGGCGTTCTCCCGCTCCAACTCCCGGATCCGCGCCCGCTCCGGCCCGGAGAGCGCCTGCCGTTCCTCCTGCGCGCTCGCGAGCCGATGCCGGTTCACCTCGCTGCCCACGTCCGATCGCCCTCCAGCGTCCGGCGAGAACCGCCTGCGACGCCTCGTCACGTACCAACCTCTTCCAGACTTCTGTCGGCTTATGTAGCCGACTGTCCGGAATCTGCTGGGCACCCCGGACTACCTGCGGTAATCGCTGAGATCACCTCAATGCACGCTGATTGCGGGGAGCCTCACGTGCACGACGTCTGATGCCGGTCGCCTACAGCAAGATGTCCGCCCCTCGTGCTGAGCCTCTGCCTCGGCCGGGATCTGGCGCCGGCTCCTTGCCGTTAGCCGCCGAGAGAAGGATCGAGTCGCCGTTGTCGCGGCGCATCCGCCTTCCTCACCATGGCTCTTCCCCTCCCGGTTCCCAGCCGGACTCCCCAATGGGCAGGAAATCGTCCACCTGATCCAGAATCGGTCGGCCCGTTTCGCTGCGCACTTCGCATGCCCGCTGTACCAGGTTCTCGCCTACGGCCGGGACGATGTGCACGGCCACGCTTGCCTCCCGCGCGGCGAGTCCCGCGTCGACCAGGCGAAAGAGGGCGGTCAGCGCGGCGCGCGGGCAGTAGTGCCACCTGGCGAGGGCCACCAGAGCACTCGTGGGGTCAGCCCACGCTGCTGCTGTGCCGGCACGCTCAGCCGGCGGGGTTCTGAGGTATCGCACGTGTGCATAGCGGCGCGCGTACAAGGTATCTTCATCGAGCTCTTGCTCGACGAAGCCGTCGTAGCCCTCCGTCCAGCCTTCCCAGCGCCATTCGGGCACCGCCACGCTCCAGCTGCTGGGATTGTCGTCACTGTGGAATGCCAGGTAGCCGACGCGGTGCTTGTAGTGGCGGATCGGCCAGGTCATCTCGCATCTCAACATCGGCCTTGGCGGAAACAATCGCCAGCCGAGACGATTCTCGCTCCGGGGTACTTCCGCAAGCGGGTCGGAAATGATGTCAGAAACATCAAGGAAAAGGTCAATGTGGGTGGAGAGGAGTACGTCTTTCAGATTCCGGGGGGCACCGTCGGCCGCCGCCTTCTTCTGCCCGGGGTGGACGTTTACTGGCCTTGGCGCCGGGCCGGGCGGTCGCCGCTCATCCCGGGCATCTTCCCACAGCAGCTTCCATCGCCGTCGATACACGTCAATGACAGCTGCTTGACCCGGTTGGCCCGGGTGGGCGCGGGGATCCGCCCACTCCAGCAGGACTTCGATCAAAGCCCATAGGGCGGTGAAGTCTCTAGCCGGGTTGCCGTGATTGAACCAGTCGCTCACTGTACTGGTACTGAGTGAGGACAGTCCGAGGTTGACGCGCCTTCGGTTGGCCTCGGCGATGGCTTGTGCCCGCGTTCGTTCGGGTGTGAGTGCGCGAGCCTCCAGGCGTGCCAAGTCTTCCAGCAGCAGCCGCCTGCCGGGACCAGGCGTGTGGTTACCGCTCAACGCCGGACGCCTGTGCTTCGGCCGGTCCGGTGCGTCCGGCCGGATTGGCAGCGGCAGCCTCTCTGACCTGTAGGTACGTCAATCCGATCCGGTTGATCCGGCAGTTGTTCTCTCCGAGATCCCGAGACGTATGGAATCGGCAAGGGAAGTCGCCCGAAGACGAGGCGGCCTGAATGGCTGGAGAGTGTCATGACCATTGCCGTGTATGTCATCGCGCCGCTCGCAGTTGTCATGGTGATGGCCGCCGTAACTATCGCTGTCGTTAGCATCGCACTACGGGGAACGCCCCCGCAGGAACGCGCGCGCATTCTGTATGCGGTAGCAGCTGTGATCCGCGCAGCTCGGTATCCCCGATCGGGTCGGATCCACCGCGGACGTTGACGGGGCGAGCGAACGGGTCGTGCGCCTCGGCGTCACCGACGGTGGCTCTCAGAAGGAGTCCCGCACTCCAACGTCACTAAATGGGTGTTTGAGAAGCCAGTGGGGCTCGGCGTGGCGGTGTGACGAGCAGCACTGACGCTGCCAGGGGGGCCCGATGCCCCCGGACCGTCACCACTCGGATCTGAACGACGCGCAGCGGGAACTGATCGAGCCCTTAGTGCCCAAGCCGAACGCGGCGGACGCCCGGAGAAGCAGCCACGCCAGGAGATCGTCAACGCCATCCTGCACGTGGTCCGCTCGGGCTGCCCTGGCGGTACCTGCCAACTGACCTGCAACCCTGGAAGACCGTGTACTGGTACTTCCAACAGTGGGAAGCCGCCAGTGGCACCGAGGGACACTGCTGCGCGAGCTGCGCATCAAGGCCCGCCGCCAGGACGGTCGCCCCGATGAGCCGACGGCGGCCATCATCGACTCCCCCAGCGTCAAGGGCGCCGACACCGTCGGCCGTGACAGCCGCGGCTACGACACGGGCAAGAAGGTCAACGGCTGTAAGCGATTCATCATCACCGACAGTGGCTGTGGTTGGCGGGGGCTTCGAAGATGAGGCCGTGGCCGTCCTCTTCGTCCCAGTCTTCTCCGACCTTGACGAAGCCGAAGCCGGCGATCGTGGCCAGGGATGCCGCGTTGTCGGGGCTGATCGTCGCCCGTACGGTCTTGACCGCCGGTTCGGCCGCGGCCCGGTGCAGCAACTCGATCAGGATGGCTCGGCCGTACCCCTGGCGACGGAACTCTGGAGCGACCGCGTAGCCGATCTCCACCATGCCCGCCTCGTCGGGCGGTCCGTGAAAGCCCGCATGGCCGACGACGACCCCTTCGGGCCCGGTCACCGCCTGCCGCGCCATCCACGGTGCGTGGTCAGGGTCGGCGGCCATCCGGTCGATCCGGATCTGCCACAGCCACCGTGCTCTGTCTGTCACGAAGTAATCCGTCAGGGCGACCCCGGCCGTACTGCTGGCTGTGGTCAGATCCCCGTCGAGCAGAGCGGACATCGCGGTGCTCGACAGCTCGACGAAGCGCACCTGCTTCGGACTGGTGGGGAATGACGTCTGGCGATCGGCTTCATCTGTCACCGTGCGATGGTCGCAAGGTGTTCGACAGACGTCCACGAGTTTTTGGCCGGTTTCGGTGCTCACCGTAGGAGCAGCAGGGCGGCGGGTGTTAGGCCCCCGGTTACTTACGTAACGGATAGTAGTTGATTAATCACTCTACGCTTAGGGTTGGGGTTGGGCGGCATCCGCCGCTCCCGTCCCGAAGGGAAATCGATCATGCGACGCATCCCGATCGCGCTGGCCGCTCTCGCCGCCGCCGGCGCCGTGGCGATGGCCCCGCTCGCCACAGCCCAGGCCGCCACCGCGGTTTCGCTCAACGCGCCGGTGGCGCGGGCGGGCGAGGTCATCACGTGCCAGGAGGTGGACGCGCAACTGCCGGACATCTTCGCCCGCGCCTGCGACACCGACCATTGGGGGCCTCTGTCCGACTTCGTCATCAATTCCAGAGACCGGGCCGTCTACCGCTGCGTCACCGGCTGGGCCGAAGGCAGCCTGTGGGTCCGTGGTCAAGGATGCCGGCGGCTCCAGACCTCCTGACCGGCCGACGGTTCAGACCGGCGGCTCAGACCGGTGGCCCGAACCGTCGTGGGCGCGTGGGGGAGTTCGTCCGGAAAGTCCGCGAAACGCCGGGACTGGTGACTGCATCGTGAGCGCCGCCGGTCCGGCGGCGGCCGGGAGCGGCCGGAGGGCCGCTCACCCGGCGGGCCGATCCGCCAGGCGGCGCCGAGCGTTCCCGCCGGTCCTCCGCCCGCGCCTTGCGGGGTGCCCCGGGCGGGCGCCCGGCAACCTGACGCAGAGCACCTCTCCGTGCCCGCATCGCCGTGACGGAAAGGACCGCATGCGGTTGCCTCTCATCGGCACCGGATCGATCTTCACCGACCGGATGAGCGCGAGTGCGCTCATCGACGGCACGCTCCTGGTCGACACACCCAACGGCTCGGTCAAGGCGATGCGCCGCGGCGGGATCGACCTGACGGCCATCGACCTCTGCCTGATCACGCAGTTCCACGCCGACCACTTCTTCGACATCATCTTCCTGCTCATGGAGCAGGGGCTGCTGCGCGAACGCGACCGTGAGCTCGTCCTGCTCGGCCCCGCCGGGCTGGAGGAACGAGTTCGGCCCCGCCGGCGGCCGATGGGAGGGCCCCGGCCAGGGGCGCGACCACCTGGTACGGGCCCCGCCGGCGCAGCAGACCACACCGATCGCGCTGGGCTACGCCATTCATGGGCCTGGACGACGTCGAGGCCCTGGCCGGACGCTGGCGCGACCGCGCCTTCATCCCCACCCACCTCGGCGACGACGTCACCGGCTCCGACCGGCCCGACATCGTCTTCCCCGCCGACGGGCAGGCCTTCACCCTCGACGTGAACGGCCTGACCGGCAGCCCGGACCAGACGCCGGAGCGCGCCGACATGGAGAGCGGCATACGACGGCGTCCGCGACCACTTCATCGACGCCCTACCTGGCCAGATTCGACGTCGCCGAGCAGGAAGGGACCTCCCCGGCCGCCGGCCGGAAGGCGAAGTCCGGCCGCCACGGTGCCAGTGCGCTGAACGGCCCGCTGCCCAAGGAGGCCCGGCGCCCTGCCGGATGGGGACCACCACCAGGCGCCGCCGGACCTGCGGCACGCGGCGCCCCGGCGCCGCCGAGAAGCCGCTCCGACGCCGTCCGGGCAGCCCGGTGGCGACGCAACTCTCGATGGGGTGCTCGGCAGTGACTTGACCCGCTGTGTGTGACTTTGAGGAGATCTTGCCGGCGAACGCTAGGGTGAGATCTTGTGCAGTCGCTCACGCCGGAAGACTTACCTCAAATAGGTCCCTATCGCCTGGTCGGGGTGCTGGGACGAGGCGGTCAGGGAACGGTCTACCTGGGGCACGGGCAGTCCGGCGCGCAGGTCGCGGTCAAGGTCCTGCACGCCGACGCCGCGGCGGACGAGAACGCGCGCCGCCGGTTCCTGCGCGAGGCCGAGGCGGCCCGCCGGGTCGCCGCGTTCTGTACCGCGCGGGTGCTCGACACGGGCCTGGTGGGCGGGCGGCCGTACATCGTCAGCGAGCACATCCCGGGGCCGTCGCTCGACCTGCTGGTCAGGACCGAAGGGCCGCGTTCGGGCAGCGGGTTGGAGCGGCTCGCGGTGGCCACGCTCACCGCGCTGGCGGCCATCCACCGGGCCGGGATCGTCCACCGCGACTTCAAACCGCACAATGTGATCATGGGTCCGGAGGGGCCCGTGGTGATCGACTTCGGCATCGCCAGGGTGACCGCCCTGACGGCCACGCACAGCGTGGTGGGCACGCCCGTCTACATGGCGCCGGAGCAGTTCGGCGGAGCGCTGGTCACCCCGGCGGCCGACCTGTTCAGCTGGGCGTCCACCATGGTCTACGCGGCCACCGGGCAGCAGGCCTTCCGTGGAGACGCCCTTCCCGCCATCATGCACGCCATTCTGACCCGCGAACCCGACCTGTCGTCCGTGCCGGGGGAACTGCGTCCGGCGCTGACGGCCTGTCTGGCCAAGGATCCCGCGGCCCGTCCGGACGCCGCCACCCTGGTCCGCCGCCTGACCGGCGATGAGCCTCCCGCCCCGACGGAGCCGTACGGGTCACCTGGATGGGGTGCCCCTCCCCGGCCTCCATCCGAGGACGGCGGCGGGCGGTCGAAGAGGGCCGCCCTGGCCGTCGGCGCTGGAGCGGTCGCTCTGGTGCTGGCAGTGGTGGGCGTACGAGCGGTGGTCAAGGGCGCGATACGGGGAGCGCTGTCGATCGGCCAGCCCTCCACCGCCGGGTCCTCCCCCCAGCCGAGCCCCTCCGACACACCGATGCCTGCACAGACACCTGCACAGACACCTGCACAGACACCTGTACAGACACCTGTACAGACACCTGCACAGACACCTGCACAGACACCCTCGGAAAAGCCGCGCGAGGACCCGTTCACCCCCGCCGACCTCGACAAGGAGAGCACGGACCCGACCCCGATCACCGCCGACGCCCTGCTCCCGCAGTCCTTCACGAGTGCCATGGGGATGCGTTTCAGCCGTAAGGCGGCCGGGGTGGAGGACTGCCCGAGCCCGTGGCCCGTCGCCAGGGTCAAGTCCGCCCTGCGCAAGGCGCGCTGCGACGACATGGCCGTGGGCGTCTACGTCGGCTCGGGCGCCCCGAAGGGACGCGTCATGGTGACCGTCTGGGTCGTCCCGCTGAAGGACTCGGGCCGGGCCCGCGCCGCGTACGCGAGGCTCAAGGACGCCTACGCGCAGGAGTGGGGCATCCGGTGCCCTCAGACCGGTCCGGGGTCGACCGGAATCTGCTACACGTCGAACTGGTGGGACGTGCAGCTGTCCTCGTGGACCGGGCAGCGCGGCCGGTACGTGATCCGCACCCTCGCCGTCCACACGAACCTCACCAGAGCCGCCGCCGCGGCCAAGTGGCTCAAGGACGCCTCGCGCGCGGCGTTCAAGAACTCGGGCCCCCTGGTCCACCAGAACGGGCAGTGAACGACACCGACGGCCTACGTGCGGATAACGATCAGTCCGGAAATGTCAAGATCACTTGCTGCTCAAAGCCATCTCCAGCATCAGCCGATCTCTCCGTTAACTCCGGTCTCTTGCTGGGCGACGTTGATCGCGTAAAGATCCCCACGCAAGGAGCTGCCATGATCCGCGCACTCAACCAGCTGGGAGACCGCCTCCTCGACAAACTCCTCCCCTCGGCGAACGCCTCGGCCGCGTGCTGGACCGACTGGTGCTGCCAGGGCAAGTTCTGCCGGACCTGCTGCTACCACGACTCCAGCGGCACGGTCAGCTGCGGCAGCTTCGACTACTGCTGACGCCTCCTCCCCATCTCCCATGACAGCCATGCAGTACGTCGCGCCGGCCTGCCGGGTGGCGCTGGGCGTCGTCTTCCTGGTCGCGGTGGCCGGCAAGGTGCGCGGCAGGTCCGCGTTCGCCGGGTTCCGCGGATCCGTGCGCGGCCTGGTCCCGCTGGGGCCGCGGGCCGTCACGGCGCTGAGCGGCGCCGTCGTCCTGGCCGAAGGGTGCGTCGTCGTGCTGCTGGCGATCCCCGGGACAGTGCGGGCCGGCGTGCTGCTGACCGGCACCGTCCTGGTGGGTTTCTGCGCCGGGATCGTCAGGGCGATGCGCTCGGGCGCCACGACGCCGTGCCGGTGCTTCGGCGCCGCCGGGACGCCGCTCGGCGGCCGCCACCTCGTCCGCAACGCCGGGCTGCTCGCGCTGGTCGCCGCCGGGCTCGTGCCGGGGCACGCCGCACCGCATCCGGCGGGCGTCGCCCTGAGCGTGCTGGCCGGCGGCGTCCTCGCCGTCATCGTGATCTTCTTCGACGACCTCGCCGACCTGTTCGCCGCACAACCGCGTCACCCCTGAGGAGCCCGCATGCCCTATCTCGTCGCCGCCGTCGTCATCGTCGGACTGTTGTGCCTGGTGAACCTGGTGCTGACGCTGGCGGTGATCCGCCGCCTGCGCGCGCACACGCTGCGGCTGTCGGAGCTGGGGCCGACGCGTCCCCCGACGGTGCAGCCGGGCACGACGATCGGCGAGTTCAGCGCGACGACCGCCGACGGCGGGACCGTGTCGCGCGCGTTCTTCTCGGGGGTCTCCGTGGTGGCGGTGTTCTCCACCGAGTGCGCGTCCTGCCACGAGCTGCTGCCGGAGTTCACGTCCTACCTCGCCGACACGCGTCCCGAGCGGGTGCTGGCCGTCGTCACGGGCGACCCGGACGAGGCCCGGCGGTTCACCCGCGAGCTGACCTCGGCCACCGTCGTCGTGGAGCCGATGGGCGGCCCGGTGAGCAGGGCGTTGCAGGTCTCGCAGTTCCCCAGCTTCTTCCTGGTCGACGGTGACGCGGTGGTCGTGGCGGCCGACACCGCCCCGGGCAGGCTGCCGGCGGTCACCCGCCGATGACCCCTCCCGCCGGGCCCGGCGGCGCCGCCCGGGGACGGCGTGCGCGCGCGGCCGTGGCGCTCGCCTGGCGGGCGCATCCGGCCGCCGTCCTGGGGTCGGGGATCGCGGTGCTGCTCATGGGGCTGGTCCCGGTGGCCGCCGCGTGGCTGACCAAGCTCGTCCTGGACGGCCTGGCCGCCGGGGCGGGGCCCGCCGAGCTGCTGCCGCCGGGCGTGGCCCTCGGCGTGACCGGCCTGGCCGGCGCGGCCCTGCCCGCGGTCGCGGAGTACGCCCAGGAGCAGCTCCGCCGCGCCCTCCAGGTGCTGATCCAGGACCGGCTGTTCCAGGCGGTCAACGCCCATCCGGGGCTGAGCCGGTTCGAGAACCCGGCCTTCCACGACCGCATGCGGCTGGCGCAGGAGGCCGGGCAGAACGCGCCGCAGCGGATCGTCCGCTCGACCCTGGGGATCGCCCAGGGAGCCGTCACCCTCGCCGGGTTCACCGCGGCGCTGGCCGTGCTCGCGCCGGGGATGATCGCCGTCGTGGCGCTCTCCGCGATCCCGTCGGTCCGCGCCCAGCTCGACCTGTCGAGGCGTCGCGCGGGCATGATGTGGGGCGTCAGCTCCAGGGCCCGGCGGCAGATCTTCTTCGCCGGCCTGCTCACCAGCCCCGACGCGGCCAAGGAGATCCGCCTGTTCGGCCTCGGCGACCTGCTGCGCGGCCGGATGCTGGCCGAGCTGCGCGCGGTCAACGCCGCCGAGCAGGGGCTGGCCCGCCGGACCCTGCGTACTCAGGGCGCGTTGTCGCTGGTGGGGGCGGCCGTCGCGGCGGCCGGACTGCTCTGGGCGATCATCGCCGCCGCGTCGGGCGCGCTGAGCGTCGGCGACGTCGCCGTGTTCGTCGCGGCCGTGGCCGGGGTGCAGTCGGCGCTGGCGTCGATCGTCGGCCAGTCGGCGGACGCGCACAACGCTCTGCTGATGTTCGGGCACTACCTCGACGTGGTGGCCGACCCGCCCGACCTGCCCGTGCCGCGGCGGCCGCGGCCCGTCCCGGCGTTGCGCGAGGGCATCGAGGTGCGCGACGTCTGGTTCCGGTACGACGACGCCCATCCGTGGGTGCTGCGCGGGGTCGACCTCTTCGTCCCCCGCGGCGGCTCGCTCGCCCTCGTCGGCCTGAACGGCGCGGGCAAGAGCACCCTGGTCAAGCTGATCTGCCGGCTGTACGACCCGGTGCGCGGGTCCATCCTCTGGGACGGCGTCGACCTGCGCGAGACGGACCCCGCCGAGCTGCGCGGCCGCATCGGCGCGGTCTTCCAGGACTACATGTCCTACGACCTGACCGCGGCCGAGAACATCGGCCTCGGCGACGTCGCGGCGATCGGCGACCGGGAGCGGGTCGAGGCCGCCGCCCGGCTGGCCGGCGTCCACGAGACGGTCGCCGGGCTGCCGCGCGGCTACGACACGCTGCTGAGCCGGATCTTCTTCGGCGACCGGGACGACCCCCAGGCCGGAGTGGTGCTGTCCGGCGGTCAGTGGCAGCGCCTGGCGCTGGCCCGCGCCTTGATGCGGAAGGGACGCGACCTGCTCGTGCTGGACGAGCCGAGCTCCGGCCTGGACGCGCAGGCCGAGCACGCCATCCACCAGAGCCTGCGCCGCCACCGCGCCGGACGCACCAGCCTGCTGATCTCCCACCGGCTGGGCGCGGTCCGGGAGGCGGACGCGATCGTCGTGCTCGCCGAGGGCCGGATCGCGGAGCAGGGCTCGCACGCGGAGCTGATGGCGCTCGGCGGGGAGTACGCGAGCCTGTTCACCCTCCAGGCCCAGGGCTACGAACCGGCCACCCCACCGGACCCGCGGACGGGCGACATCGACCGGACGACGACGCCGAGCACCCGGTCGAACGGCACGTAACCCCACACCCGCGAGTCCTCGCTGACCGGCCCGTCACCCAGGACCACCAGCCGTCCGGCCGGGACCGTGTCGCCCGGCGACGCCCCCACCCGCCCCGCGACCTCGGGCGGAACCGGGTCGCCCGGCACGGCCACCGCCCGCTTGATGAACCACATGGCCGCCCCCGGCGCCGGCAGCGGGCCGGTGCGCCACTCGCCACCGGGCGGCAACGTCTGCAGCACCACGACCTGACCGCGTCCGACGCCCGCCCCCGTCGTCCTGCGGACGAGCACCCGGTCGCCGGTGCGGTAGGTCGGCAACATGCTCGCCCCGCTGATCCGGACGACGACCAGGCGCCGCCGGGCGACGGCCAGCCCGGCGGCCAGCCCGGCGGCCAGGGCCGCGATCGGGGCCAGCAGGATCAGGACACGCCGCACGACGCCCTCCCAAGTCGATCATCACCGGAGACTGCCGACACTAGCGGCGGATCTCCTCGCCGGACAGCCCGGACAGCCCGGACAGCCCGGACAGCCCGGACAGCCCGGACAGCCCGGACAGCCCGTGCGGCCCGCCGAAGGGGCCGCTCACCTCACGGCCCGGGCCGGCCGGGGTGGTCGAGGCCGGCGGTGAGCTGGTCGATCGCCGTGTCGATGCGCCGTCCGAGCAGGGCGGTGTCCGGCGGCCCCGCGGAGGCCGCGGTCTGCCGGAGCCACTGGTCGAGGACGACGCGCAGCGCCGTCAGGGCCGCGGCCGCGCACAGCAGGGGATAGCCGGTGTCGCCGGGACGCCCGGGGGCGGGGTGGCCGACGTGCTCGGCGATCGCCTCGGCCAGGGCCTGCTCCTGCGCCGCGAGCACGGCCAGTTGCTGCGGCACCAGCGTGGGCGCCGACCGGACGAGCTGCAACGCCCGGACGTGGTCGCGGCCGGCGGCGTCGCTCTCGTTCATGACCGTCAGCACGGCCTCGCGGAATGCCCGCAGGACCGGCTCGGTGCGCGGCCGGGCCCTGAACCGGGCGACGAGCTCCTGCGCGGCGGTGGCCAGCGAGGCCACGACCGCCTCCTCCTTGCTGGAGAAGTAGTTGAAGAACGTGCGCAGCGCGATGTCGGCCTCGCCGGCGATCTGCTCGACGGTCACGTTCTCGACGCCGTGGCGCAGGGCCAGCCGGAGCGCCGCCGCGCGGAGGGCGGCGCGGGTGGCCTGCTTCTTGCGTTCGCGGCGGCCGGGCGACGCGGGCTCCCCGCCGCCCGATGCGAGCTGAACCACCCCGGCCTCCTCTGCCACGGTCCTCATTATGGGCTCCGGCAGGGCGACGGGGCTCCGGCGGGCACTGCGCCCGGTCAGGACCAGGCGACCGGCAGGGAGTGCACGCCGAAGATGAGCATCTCGTCGCGCACCGGCACCTGGCCGGCCGGCACGGCCAGCCGCAGGTCCGGCAGGCGGGTGATCAGCTCCGTCAAGCCGATGCGCATCTCCACCCGGGCCAGCTGCTGGCCCAGGCACTGGTGCACGCCGTGCCCGAAGGCCAGGTGCGGGACGCGGGCGCGGTTGACGTCGAACCGGTCGGCGTCGGGCCAGTGGCGGGGGTCGCGGTTGACCTCGGGCGTGGCGATCACGACGGTCGCGCCGGCGGGGAGGTCGGCGCCGCCCAGCGTGACGGGCTCGGTCGTGACGCGGCTGACGCCGAGCTGGATGATGCTCAGGAAGCGCAGCAGCTCCTCGACCGCGTTGTCGACGAGGGAGGGGTCCGCCCGCAGGGCGGCGAGCTGGTCGGGGTGCTCCAGCAGGGCGAACGCGCCCAGTCCCAGCATGTTGGCGGTGGTCTCGTGGCCCGCGCCGAGCAGGACGAGGGCGACGTCCACGAGCTGGGCGTCGGTCAGCGGCGGGTCGGCGTCGTGGACGAGCCCCGACAGCAGGTCGTCGGCCGGCTCGGCGCGCTTGGCGGCCACCAGCCGCTGCATGAACGCGTACAGCTCGACGCCCGCCACCGCCCGCTCCTCGTCGGTGGAGCCGGCGTTCAGCCCGACGGAGGTGCGTTCCTGGAACTCGGCGCGGTCGGCGTAGTCGACGCCGAGCAGCTCGCAGATGACCAGCGACGGCAGCGGCAGCGCGAACGACGGCACGAGGTCGGCCTCCGTGCCGGCCGCCTTCATCGCCTCGATGTGCTCGACCGCGATCTCGGTGACCCGGGCCTCCAGCTCCCGCATGCGCCGGACGGTGAACTGGCCGGTCAGCAGCCGCCGGATGCGCGTGTGCTCGGGCGGGTCCATGAACACGAAGAAGCCGTCCTCGCGGCTCTCGACGGACGGGCCCGCCGGAAGGGCGCCGGCCGCCTGCTCGGCCACCTCGTGCGGTTGCAGCGACGTGGCCTCGCGGTGGCGGACCCGGTCGGCGCTGAAGCGGGCGTCCGACAGGACGGTGCGGGCCTCGTCGAAACCGGTGACCAGCCACGCCCGCGCGCCGTTGAGCAGCTCCACCGGCCGGACCGGGTCCTGGCCGCGCCGCTCCCGCAGGCCCGGCGGCGGGTCGAACGGGCACCCGCCGCGCACGACCAGGTCGGCGGGCAGGATCCGGCGCATCGCCGTGGGACTCGCACCGGGGGAGTCGTCGGTCAGGCTGCGGTCGCTCATCGGCACGTCCTGTTCTCTCGGGTGCGGGCCGTTCCACCCTACAAAGATGCATGACGCGCATCAATGCACGTTGTGCATGTCCATTCGATCGCCGGGTCAAGGTGTGCCCGCGGGCCCACGGGGCAAAGGCACGCATCCGACAGCTCACCCGCACGGGAGGAACGTGATGACGCGACAGCCTGGACGAGTGCCGGTTGCGGGGTCGGCGTGAGCGGTAAGGGGGGCTCGCAGGAGGCGACCTACGCGGCGCTGGCCGCCAACCTGGGGATCGCCGTCACCAAGTTCGTGGCGTTCTTCTTCACCGGTTCGTCCTCGATGCTCGCCGAGGGCATCCATTCCTTCGCCGACTCGGGCAACCAGGGGCTGCTGCTGCTCGGCCAGTCCCGCGCCAAGCGCGGGCCCACCCCGTCCCATCCCTTCGGCCACGGGCGCGAGCGGTACTTCTACGCCTTCCTGGTCTCCGTCGTGCTGTTCTTCGGCGGCGGCCTGTTCGCCCTGTACGAGGGTTACGAGAAGATCAGCCACCCGAAGCCGCTGGAGAGCTGGCCGTGGGCGATCGGGGTGCTGGTGGGCGCGATCGTCATGGAGGGGCTGTCCCTGCGCACGGCGGTGCGCAACGCCAACCGGGCCCGCGGGGGCCGGTCGTGGCTGCGCTACATCCGCGAGGCCAAGGCCCCCGAGCTGCCCGTGGTCCTGCTGGAGGACACCGCCGCCCTGCTCGGGCTGGCCTTCGCCCTCATCGGGGTCACGCTCACGCTGGTCGTCGGCGACCCGGTCTACGACGGCATCGGCTCGATCGCCATCGGCGTGCTCCTGATCATCGTGGCTGTCACCCTGGCCACCGAGACCAAGAGCATGATCATCGGTGAGTCGGCGTCGCCGGAGGTCCAGCGGGCCATCGAGGAGGCCCTGCGCGAGGACGACGCCGTCGCCTCCTTCACCCGCCTGCGCACCCTGCACCTGGGCCCGGAGGAGCTGCTCGTGGCCGCCCGGGTCACCGTCGCCGAGCAGGGGGACGCCGTGGCCGAGGCGCTGGCCAAGGCCGAGCGGCGCATCCGCGAACGCGTCCCGATGTCCACGGTCGTCTACCTGCAGCCCGAGCCCTGACCCTGCTGCCACTGCCGCACCCACGAGCGGCCGTAGTCGTTGCCGTGCGGCGTGCGCAGCACGGTGTGGACGTGGAACGGCTTGGGCGTGTCGTAGTCGAGGAAGACGCCGCGGTGGTGGTCGAGCTCGGCGACGATCACCGGTGACTGCAGCCGGTAGTAGAAGACGTCGCCCGGCCGGTGGCCGCCGATCCAGCAGAACCAGGTCTCGTCGAGGTGCGCCGCGATCTCGCGCAGCCGGGCGGCGCGCGGCCCCGCCGGGAGCAGGCCGACGAACGACTCGGCGACGGCCAGCGCGTGCTCCCGGGCCGCCGCGGGCATGGCGGCGACCCGCACGCCCTCGAACGGGATCACGCGGTTGTCCTGGAACGCCCCGGCCAGGTGGCGTTCGTCTCCCGGGTGCACCCGTCCCTCGGGCATCGCCGGGTCGACCATGTGCTCGTAGACGACGGCCTGCCGGCGCTGCTCCTCCGGCAGGGCGGCCATCAGCCGCAGGCCGCGGGCGACCCGGTCGGCGAACAGGTCGCGCAGGCCGGCGTGCGGACCGGCGTCGATCTCGTCGGGCTCGGCGCCGAGGAACACCGGCGACAGCGCCATGCGGCCCTCGACGACCAGGCAGTTGAGCGCGCAGTGGTGGCCGTAGAGCTGCCAGCCCCAGGGGGCCCGCGGGTCAGGCGTGCCGTAGAGGGCGAAGTTGTAGCTGAACTCGTTGAGTATCGTCTCCAGGCCGACCACCTCGCCCAGGAAGCCGTTGACCCGCATCACCGCGCGGACGAGCCGGCCGCCCGCGGGCGAGAGCGAGGCGCCCACCAGCGCCAGCGCCTTCTCCCTGACGGCCGGAGCTCGCAGGTCCAGCCGCAGGCCGGTGTCGAACTGCATGAACTCCGGGTTGGCCCAGGTCTGCCACGCCACGTCGTCGGCGTCGTGCGAGAGGCGTTCGCGGTCCTCGTCGTCGAGGCAGGCCAGCAGGTCGCGGGCGGCCGACACCATCGCGGCGACCGGCGCCTGCTCGCCGCGGGCGGCCGGGGTCAGCGGGTACAGGCCGTCGCGCAGGACGCCGTCCTCGGTGACGCCGCGGAAGTCGTTGCCGTACAGCGGGGTCCAGCCCTCGATCAGGCCGCAGGTGAACGTCCCCGGTCTCCTGGCCAGCTCGCGGTAGGCGTAGGGGTCGAGGCCGCGTACGCCGGCCAGCCGCGGGTGGTCGTGCGGGAACAGGTACTGGCGGAACTCGCCGGGCATGAGGGCTCTCCGGTCTGTCTCAGACGGTGGTGTTGTGCCGGGCGACGGCGACCCGTACGGCGCTCTCGTCGCCGGCCGCGATCGCCTCGACCAGGTCGGCGTGGATCTGGTGGCGCAGCTCGCGGTAGCCGGCGCCGGCCGCGTCGTCGGGACGCGCGGACGCGGCGCCCAGATGGCCGAGCGTGCCGAGGTAGACGGCCCGGGCCATGGCGTTCGGGCTGATGGCGGCGATGCGCTCGTGCAGGGCCCAGTTGGCGCGCATGAAGGCGTCCCAGCCGGGCGCGGCGCGCAGCCGCCGCAGCAGGCGGCGCAGGTCGGCGACGTCCCGGCGGGTGCGGTGGCGGGCGGCGCCGACGTCGATCAGCTCCTCCAGGTGGTCGCGCAGCTCGACGGCGTCGGCGACGGTGCCCGGCTCCTCGGCGACGCCGAGCAGGGTGTGCCGCAGCCGCACCACCGGGCCGGGGTCGGCGACGAACAGCCCGCCGCCGCGGCCCGGCCGGATCTCCAGCACCCCACGGTCGCGCAGCAGCCGGACGGCCTCGCTGACCGTGGCGTAACCGAGGCCCGTCTCCGCGCGCAGCGCCTCCAGCGTGCCGACCGGCTCCCCGGGACCCAGCCCGCGCGACCTGATCCGCTCGTCGAGCGCGGCGGCCAGCCGCTCGGCCCGCGTGCCCGCGCCCTGCCCGAGCGCGGCGGCCGGTTGTCCGGGCGAGGAGGAGTAGGGCATAGTCCGGATCCAACCACAAAACCTGCGAACCTTTGGCAGGTTTTCGCCGCCGTGAGGAGATGAGCGATGAGGATCGTCGGGATCCGCCGGCACGCCGCCGGGGACGTCGAGGCCGGCGCGTTGTCGGCCGACGGGGCCGAGGTCACCGTCCTCGCCCCGCTGGAGCGGTTCTGGGCCGGCGCGGCCGCCTTCCTGGCCCGCGAGCCGGCCGGCGAGCGGCTCCCGGTCGCGTCGGTCACCCTCGTGCCGCCGGTGCTGCCGGAGGCCCGGGTGATCTGTATCGGGCTCAACTACCTCAGGCACGTCGCCGAGGGCTCCTACGCGGGGGAGGGCGTGCCGCCGCACCCGACGCTGTTCGCCCGCTGGACGCGGTCGCTGACCGTGGGCGGCGTCCCGGTGCCGGTGCCCTCGGGCGAGGACGGCCTGGACTGGGAGGGCGAGGTGGTCGCGTACGTCGGCGCGCCGCTGGTGGACGCGGACCCGGAGGAGGCGCTGGCCGCGGTCGCCGGCTACTCGGTCTTCAACGACCTCACCGCGCGCAGGGCGCAGAAGCTCACCAGCCAGTGGATCCTCGGCAAGAACGCCGACCGGTCCGGCCCGCTCGGCCCGCTGGTGCCCGCGTCCGAGGTCGGTGACCTGCGCGACGGGCTGCGGGTGCGGACCCGGGTGAACGGCGAGGTCGTCCAGGACGGGCGTACCGACGAGATGGTCTACGGCGTCGGCGACACGCTCGCCCTGATCTCGCGCACGTTCACGCTGCGGCCCGGCGACCTGCTGGCCACCGGCACCCCCGCCGGGGTCGGCTACGCGCGCACCCCGCCGTGGCTGCTGCGGCCCGGCGACGTCGTCGAGGTCGAGGCCGAACGCCTGGGCAGCGTGCGCAACCCGATCGTCGGCAACGACGCGCGGGCGCTGACGGGCGCCCGAGGGGTGACCGCGCCGGAGGGGTGAAGCGCGACACTGGGGTGGTGGAGACACGACCTGTCCGCGGCGGGGCGGGGCGGCCGGGGCACCGGTTGCGCTTCGGCCCGGCCGCCGAGGGCATCGAGCGGCTGGCGGCCTCGCTCGTCGGCGAGGCGTTCGCGCCCCACCGCCACGACACGTACGCGATCGGCGTCACGCTCGCCGGCGTGCAGACCTTCCGCTACCGCGGCGAGCTGCGGCGATGCCTGCCGGGGGAGTGGCACGTCCTGCACCCCGACGAGCTGCACGACGGGGCCGCAGGCACCGACGCGGGCTTCGGCTACCGGATCTTCTACGTCGACCCGTACCTGATCCAGGAGGCGCTGGGCGGCCGGCCGCTGCCGTTCGTCGCCGACCCCGTCGTGCGGCCGGAGGGGATGTCGCCGGCGCTGCTCGCCTGGCTGCGGCACCTGGACGAGCCCCTGGAGGAGCTGGCCCGGCTGGAGGTCGCGCTGCTGGTCGCGGCGGCCCTGGAGCGTCACGCCGACGTCCCCGTCCGGCGGCGGCGCGATCCCCTCGCGATCGAGGCGCTGGCACGGGTGCGCGAGCTCATCGCCGCCGACCCCGCGACCCGGCACCCGGTGGCCGAGTTCGAACGCGTCTCGGGGCTCGACCGCTGGACGATCGCCCGCCAGTTCCGCGCCGCCTTCGGCACCAGCCCGACCCGGTACCGGACGATGCGGCAGCTGGACGTGGCCCGGCGGGCGATGAGCGGCGGCCTGCCGCTGCGGGAGGCCGCGCTGCGGGCGGGCTTCGCCGACCAGAGCCACCTGACCCGCATGTTCAAGCGCGCCTACGGGCTCACCCCCGGCGAATGGACCACCGCCCTCACCTGACGCCCGGCGCGTCCACAGCGGCGCCCACCTGACGCCCGTCGGTCCTGGCCTCGATCGCGCGGATCACGGCCACCATGTCGAGCGTGCCGTGCCCGAGCGCCAGGGTCTCGGCGAACAGCGCGTGGCAGACGTCGATCAGCGGCGAGGCCACGCCCGACGCCCGCGCCGCCCCGGCGATGAGCCGGTTGTTCTTCAGCACGTCGGCGATGGCCGCCTGGGCGGCGAGGTCGCCGTCCAGCAGCTTGCGGACCTTCCCCCGCGACACGTCGCTGGCCATCGGGCCCGAGTCGAGCACCTGGGCGAACCTGTCCAGGTCCAGGCCGTGCCGGGCGGCGAAGTGCGCGGCCTCGGCCAGGCCGCTGACCATGGTGATCAGGAAGATGTTCACCGCCAGCTTCATCAGCAGCCCGCCGGGCACCGGGCCGCACGCGATCGTCCCGGCGCACATCGGCGCGAGCAGGGGGCCCACCTCCTCGACCGCCGCGGGCTCGCCGGCCAGCATCGCCACCAGCCGCCCGGCCTCGGCCGGGCCGCGCGAGCCCGACACGGGCGCCTCGACGTAGTCGCCGCCGGCCGCCCGCACCGCCGCGCCCAGGTCCGCCGACCACGCCGGGGACGTCGTGCCCATGTGCACCACGATCCGCCCGGCCACCATGGACGCGAACCGCGGCGTGCCGCGCCCGAGCACCGCGTCCACGGCGGCCTCGTCGGCCAGCATGAGCAGCACGACCCTGGCCCGCGCGAACACCTCGTCCGGGCTCGCCGCCACGTGCGCGCCGGCCGCCCGCAGCGGCTCGCACCCGGCCGCCGTACGGTTCCAGACCACGACCGGCGTGCCCGCCCGCACCAGGTTGAGCGCCATGGGCCGGCCCATGATCCCCAGTCCGATGAATCCCGTTCCGGCCATCCGCCCTCCCGCTCCGCGTGTCCCGCCGTCACCGTTGTAGCGGCAGGGACCGGCTCCGGTCTTGAACGGTTGTGCGGCCCGCGCCGGCGTCAGGGCGTGGTGACGTCGAGGTCGACGCTGGAGACGCCGAGCACGCCGTCGATCTCCAGCAGCTCGGTGACCAGCACCTCGACCGGCCCCGGGCCCTGGACGACGAGCCAGATCGAGATCGACTCCCGGTCCTTGGGCGGCTGGTCGCGTTCGAGGGTGAGCTCGGCGATGACGAAACCCCTGTCGCTGCACAGCGCGAGCACCCGCCGGAGGGCGCCGTGGCGGTCGAGGTAGGTCAGGTGCAGGCGCGACTGGGCGTACTTGGAGCGGGGGAGCCGGGCGCTGAGCGGGGTGAAGGCGAACAGGACCAGGAAGTGGCCGGCGGTGACGGCGACCGCCAGCAGCCACAGCCCGGCCCCGGCGGCCATGCCGACCGCGCAGGTCAGCCAGACCACCGCGGCGGTGGTGAGCCCGCGCACCGCGTCCCGGCGGACGAAGATCAGGCCGCCGCCGATGAACCCGATGCCCGACACGATCTGCGCGGCCACCCGGGACGGGTCGAGCGTGACGTGCTCGCCCAGGACGTCGGCGAAGCCGTACTTGGACACCAGCATGATCAGGGCCGAGGCGAAGCCGACCAGCGTGTGGGTGCGCAGGCCGGCGCTCTTCTGGCGGATCTCGCGTTCGAGCCCGATGGCGGCCGACAGCAGCAGGGCCAGACCCAGTTCTCCCAGCTGGGTCCATCCTTGTCCGGCCAGTGCCGTCGTGGCGAACGCCGTCCCCATTTGCCCAGATGTCCCCGGCGTGCGGAGGTCTCACACCTTCCCGACAAGAAGTTAGTTGCCTGACTTAGTTCCTGTGCTACGGTTCTTCTTAGTCAGGTAACTAACTAATGACTGAGGAGAACCACCATGTTCGTTGTCACGGGTGCCACCGGGAACGTCGGCCGCACGCTGGTCGGTCTGCTGGCCGAGGAGGGCCTGCCGGTCACCGCCGTCGCCCGCCGCGTCACGGAGGCCGACGTGCCGCCGGGCGTCCGGGCCGTCGCCGCCGACCTGGGCGACGTCGCGAGCCTGCGTCCGGCCCTGGCGGGTGCGGACGTGCTGTTCCTGCTGGTGGCGGGGGAGGACCCGGAGGGCGTGATCGCGGCGGCCGGGGAGGCGGGCGTGCGCAAGGTCGTCCTGCTGTCCAGCCAGGGCGCCGGGACCCGGCCGGGGGCCTACCCGCACGCCGTCCGGTTCGAGGAGGCCGTCCGCGGGTCGGGGCTGTCCTGGACGGTCCTGCGTTCGGGCGGCATGGCCTCCAACGCCTACGCCTGGGCCGAGCCCGTACGCCTGAGCCGCACCGCCGAGGCCCCCTTCGGCGACGTCGGCCTGCCCTTCGTCGACCCCGCCGACGTCGCCGCCGTGGCGGCCGCCGTCCTGCGCGAGGACGGGCACGACGGGGCGACGTACGTGCTGACCGGCCCCGAGGCCACCACCCCGCGGGACCGGGCGGCGGCGATCGCGGCGGCGCTCGGCGAGCCGGTGCGCTTCGCCGAGCAGACCCGCGAGGCCGCCCACGCGCAGATGGCGCAGGTCATGCCGCTGCCCGTGGTGGAGGGCACGCTCGCCATCCTGGGCGAGCCCACCCCCGACGAGCGGAGCGTCAGCCCGGACGTCGAGCGCGTCCTCGGCCGTCCCGCCCGCCCGTTCGCCGCCTGGGCCGAGCGCAACGCCGCCGCCTTCCGCTGACCACCGGCGACGGGCCCAACACCGCCGGTCTTGTCGGTGGCGGGTTCTACGGTGGTCCGCATGACCGACAGCGACACCCCCTGGGAGCCGCCCATCGCGGGCAGCGAGGCCGAACACCTGCTCGGGGCGCTCGACCGCCTCCGCACGACCTTCCGCTGGAAGGCCGACGGCCTCGACGCCGAGGGGCTGCGGGCCCGCGTCGGCGCCTCCGCGCTCACCCTCGGCGGCCTGCTGAAACACCTGGCCCTGGTCGAAGACCACCTGTCCACCGTCAGGCTGACCGGCGCCCCGCTCGGCGAGCCGTGGGAGTCGGCCGACTGGGACGGCCCCGACTGGCCGTTCACCTCCGCCGCGCACGACAGCCCCGCCGACCTCTACGCCCTGTGGGACGCCGCGGTCGAGCGCTCACGCGCCCGGATCGGCGCGGCGCTGGCCGACGGCGGCCCGGCGCGGCTCGTCCACCTGTCCTGGCCCGACGGCCGCCACGCCAGTCTGCGCCGCCTGCTGTGCGACCTCATCGAGGAGTACGGCCGCCACACCGGCCACGCCGACCTCCTGCGCGAGGCCGTCGACGGCCTGGTGGGCGAGGACCCGCCGGCCGGCTGGCAGCCGGACAACCACCGGTAACGCCGCAGAAGCCGGTGACGGCGGGCGTCACCGGCTCCGGATCCGCGCCCGTCAGGTGATCGGGCAGGTGTCGCGGTACTCCTCGATCGCGGTCCCGCGCGGGGCGGGGCACAGGAACTGGTCGTAGCGGGTGTCGTCGTCGACGAACCGCTTCAGCCAGGCCACCATCGACTTGGCCATCGTGGTGTTGGTGACCTGCGGGAAGAAGTGCGAGGCGCCGTTCAGCTCCAGGTACGCCTTCTCCACCGGCGACGGGATCGACTGGTAGAACGGCTCGGAGTGGGTCGCCACCGGCGCGATCGTGTCGGCCTCACCCCCGATGATCATCGTCGGCACCCGGAGGCCCGACCAGCTCTTGGTGAGGTTCCACGGCGCGAGCGGCACCGCCGCCTGGAGCGACGGGCGCGCGTCGGCGGCCTCCAGCGTGCCGCCGCCGCCCATGGAGTGACCGGCCACCGCGAGCCGGGACGCGTCGATCCTGCCGCGCACGGCCGACGGGCTGCCCGAGGTCAGGTAGTCCAGCGCGGCCAGGAGCTGACGGCCGCGGCTGGCCGGCTGGTCGTAGATCGTGGTGGTCTCGATGCCGATCACCACGAACCCGTGCGAGGCGATCCGCGGCCCCAGCCAGGCGAGGCTGGACCAGGTCGCCGTATAGCCGGGCGAGATGGCGATCGCGCCGAAGGTGCCCTGGCTGGTGTCGGTCGGGTAGTAGATCGTCCCGCCGCCGAAGCCGGAGACGCTCAGCCGCGAGACGCCGAGCTCGGCGGTCGCGAACGGGCCGCGGGCGGCTTCCAGGATCGCGCCGGTCGGGTCGGGGCCGCGCTCGTACGGACCGGCCGCGTGGGCCGCCGGCGCCGCCGCGACGCCACCGGCGAGCAGCGTGACGGCCAGGGCGAGCTTGGTGAACGTTCGCGCGCCGAAGTGGGGGGTGGAGAGCTGCACGTCGTCGAACTCCCTGCTCATCGGGGGAATGACTGCTGTCTGTCGCCATTGTCGGGACGCGCGGTCAGCCGTGCATCGGTGAAATCACCGGTCTCGTGCCGCCCGCCGCCCGGTTCAGGCGCTACATGAACCTGACCAGCTCCACCCGTGAGCGGATGCCGAGCTTGCTGAAGATGTTCCGCAGATGGTGCTCGACCGTGCGCCTGCTGAGGAAGAGCTGCTCGGCGACCTCCTTGTTGGTGGCGCCGGCGGCCACCATGCGGGCGATCTGCGCCTGCTGCGCGGTGAGCTGCGACACCGTCGCGTCCGCGGCCGGCCGGACCGGCTCGCCGGAGGCCCGCAGCTCGGCCCTGGCCTGCTCGGTCCACAGCCGCGCGCCGTGCCGTTCGAACGTCTCCAGCGCCGTGTGCAGGTGGTTCCTGGCCGCGCCGGGCCGCCGGTCACGCCGCAGCGCGCTGCCCAGCAGCAGGTGCGTACGGGCCGCCTCGAACGCGCAGACGCCCTGGCCGTGCAGGCGCAGGGCGTCCAGGAACAGCTCCTCGGCCTCGCCGGGACGCACCGCCAGCAGCGCCCGGCAGCGCGAGACCAGCGCCCGCAGGCCGGGGCTGCGCGTGCTGCCGACCCAGCGTTCGAGCACCCGCAGGGCGGCCGCGGCCCGCTCGCGGTCGCCGGTGCGGGCGGCCGCCTCGATGTAGTGCGGGGTGGACATGACCCTGATGACGACGTGGCGGTTGCGCCGCTCGGCCCGCAGCCTGCCCGCGGCGTCGGCCACGCGGCCCGCGGCCAGGTCGAGGCAGGCCAGCGCCCAGTTGCCGACCGCGCCGGCCAGACCCAGCTCGTGGGCGTCGGCCAGCTCGATGGCGGCGTCCGCGCGGATCCGGCACGTCTCCTGGTCGCCCTCCACGGCAGCGCTGATCGCCAGCCAGGCCAGGTGCTGGGCCGCGGTGTTGTACTGGCCCGTCTCGCGGGCCAGCCGCAGGCCCTTCGCGGCGGTGGCAGCGACGGAGGCGTACCGGCCCGTCCAGACGTCGGGGTAGATCGTGAACTCCAGGAGCTGCGGCACGGCCGACGCGGCTCCGCGCAGCCGGGCCTCCTCCACGGCCCGCGCCGACAGCCGGTGGGCCACCGCGTCCTCGCCCAGCAGCATGCCCGCCACGCACGCCCACGTGAGCACAGCCGGGTCGCGTACCGAGCCGGACAGCTCCAGCACCCGCCGCAACGGCCCGGCCGCCTCCTGGTGCAGGCCGCTGAAGGTGTGGGCCATGCCCGCCAGGTACTCGAACATGAGCTGCGCCGGCGCCGGCTCGTCCGGACGTCGCAGGGCCGCCGCCTGCCGGGCGATCGCGATGAACGCCCGGTTGTCGCCCGCCCGGTAGCTGGCGTCCGCCGCGCGGACCAGCGCGCGCACGCCGAGCACGCGGTGGCTGTCCAGCAGCCCGCGGGCCGCCGCCAGCAGCTCCTCGCGGGCGCTGCCGGTCTCGCCGCCCAGCAGCTCCAGGCTGCCGCGCAGGAGCTGGACGTGGCCGCGCAGCTCCTCGGGCGCGCCGGGCGACCGCAGCCGGGCCAGCAGGGAACGCGCGGCCAGGGGACGTCCGGACACCCAGGCGTGCCTGGCGGCGGCGGCCAGCCGTCCGGCCTTGACCGCGGGATCAGCGGTCAGCTCGGCGGCGCGCTCCAACGCCAGGTAGGGCTCGGGGAACCCGGCACGACGCTCCGAGGCCAGGCACGGCTCGGAGCTCCCGGCGGCCCACCGCACGGCCAGCGCCGCCCGCGCCAGCTCGTCCCCGGCCTCCTCCCCGCCATCCCCCGCCCAGGCCCGATGCCACGCCCGCCGCAACCCCTCCCAACCACCTGTGTGGCACCCGCCCGGGGTGAGCAGGTCGGCGAGGAGGCGGTGGGCGCGGCGGCGCTCGGCCAGCGACGCCGCGTGGTACGTGACCGCCCGCATCGCGGGTTCCCGGAACGCGAACGCGTCCCCGTCGGCCCGCAGGACGCCCGCCCGTTCGGCCGGTTCGAGCACCGACAACGCGCACGCCGGGCTCGCCGCCCTGGCCAGGGTCGCCACGTCCAGGGCCGGATCGGCGGCGATCAGCAGCGACAGCCGGCGCGTACGCGCGGGCAGCCGGGCCAGCACGCCCGTGTGCTCCCGCCACAACCGCCCACCAGGAGGCAGGACGGCGGGCGGCGCCGCGAGCCCGGCCCGCTGGTCGGGGGTGAGCGCGCCGATCAGCTCGCGCAGCGCCAGCGGGTTCCCGCGGGCGATCTGGTCGAGCGCGGCCGACAGGTCCTCGGCGAGCCCGCCGGGCGCCAGGTCCGCGGCCAGCTCCCGCACCGCCGGCCCGTCGAGCCCGCGCAGTACCCGCGCGGGCACGCCCTCAAGCCGCCGCATCGCCTCGCCGTCGAACCCCTCCGGCTCCCGCTCGCCGTACGGGACGGCGTGGGAGGGCGGGGGGCTGCTGGTGAAGAGCAGGGCGATCGGCTCGCAGGACAGGCGGCGGGCCACGAACGAGAGCGCGTCCAGGCTCGCCGCGTCCAGCCGGTCGGCGTCGTCCACGCAGGCCAGTACGGGACGCTCGGCGGCGACCGCCGACAGCAGCCCGAGCACGGCGGCGGGCAGCACGAGCCCCGCTCCGCAGGTCCCGGACTCCAGGGCCTCGGCCAGCGCGCGGGCCTGGGCGGCCGGCAGCGCCGCGACGACCCCGGACACCGGCCTCAGCAGGCCGTGCAGCCCCGCGTACGGCACCCGCGACTCCGGCTCCACCCCCGACACCCGCAGCACCCGGAACCCGGAGGCCCGCGCGGCGGCCAGGTCGAGCAGCGCCGTCTTGCCCATGCCCGCCGCGCCGGTCAGCAGCAGCGCCCCTCCGGAGCCGGCCCGGGCGTCGTCGAGGAGCCGCAGCAGGACGTTCTCCTCCGCGTCGCGGCCGCGTAACACGGGAACGCGCGTGACTGGGGACACGCCGTCCAGTGTCACGCGCGGATGCCGCCGCTGAAAGAGGCCGCCACCCACGGAAACCGCCGACGCCCCAGGAGCACGAGAGAGGGCGGACGGGAGAAAGTATGGCATTCCGGTGACAGCAAGCGCTTGGTGACCTACCTTGAGTCCTGACCGTCAAGGAGTGCCGATGCGGAATCAGGGGCTTGGGTCATGGCCGGCACGCAGGGCGCGGATGACGCCCGCCCGGCCCGCCGTCGGTTACCAGGGAATCGACCGCACCTACGGCGACCTGTACGACCGGGTCACCCGCCTGGCCCACGGGCTGACCGGCCTGGACGTGGGCCGCGGCGACCGGATCGCCTATCTCGGGCCCAACCACCCGTCCCTGGTGGAGACGTTCTTCGCCGCCGGACTGCTGGGCGCGGTGTTCGTCCCGCTCAACGCCCGGCTGGCCCCGCCCGAACTGCGCTTCCTCCTGGACGACTCCGGCGCCCGCGTCGTCGTCCTCGGCGAAGGCCAGGACGGCGGCGGCCTGCCCGGCCGGCACCTGAGCCAGGACGCCTTCGAGGAGCTGATCGCCGGCGCGCCCGCCGACCCCGTGGACGAGCCGGTGAGCCAGGACGACCTCTGCCTGATCATGTACACCTCGGGCACCACCGGCCGCCCCAAGGGCGCGATGCTCACCCACGGCAACCTCATCTGGAACGCCGTGAACCTGCTGGTCGACGTGCCGCTCGCGCACGACGAGGTGACGCTGGTCAGCGCGCCGCTGTGGCACATCGCGGCTCTGGCGCAGACGCTCGTCCCGACCGTGCTGAAGGGCGGCCGGGCGCTGCTGGAGCCGTCGTTCCGGGTGGACAGGACGTTCGACCTGGTCGAGTCCGAGCGGGTCACGATGATGTTCGGCGTGCCGTCGATGTTCGCGGCCCTCGCGCGGTCGCCGCGCTGGGCGGACGCCGACCTGTCCAGCCTGCGGCACCTGCTGTGCGGAGGAGCGCCGGTGCCCGAGCCGCTGATCAGGACGTACCGGGAGCGCGGGCTGCCGTTCCTGCAGGGGTACGGCATGACGGAGACCTCCCCGGGCGCGCTCTTCCTCGGGGCGGGGCACCCGGAGGCCGAGCTCGGTTCGGCCGGGGTGCCGTGCTTCTTCTCCGACGTGCGGCTGGTCGCCCACGACGGCTCGCCCGCCGCCCCCGGCGCGCCCGGCGAGGTGTACGTCCAGGGCCCCAACGTCATGCCCGGCTACTGGCGGCGTCCGAAGGAGACCGCGAAGGTGTTGTCCGCCGACGGCTGGTTCAGGTCCGGCGACATCGGCGTGGCCGACGAGGGCGGGTACGTCCGCATCCGCGACCGGATCAGTGACATGTACATCTCCGGCGGCGAGAACGTCTACCCGGCCGAGATCGAGAACCTGCTCCTCGCCCATCCGGCGGTGGCCGAGTGCGCGGTGATCGGCGTACCGGACGAGAAGTGGGGGGAGACCGGCAAGGCGCTGGTCGTGCTGCGGCCGGGGGCGAGCGCGGAGCCCGAGGAACTGCTCGCCCACCTCGACGGCCGCCTGGCCCGCTTCAAGATCCCGAGGTATCTGGAGCTCGTCCCCGGCCTGCCGCGGAACGGCGCCGGCAAGCTGCTCAGGGCGTCCCTCAGAATGCTGCACGGGCAGCGGGGGCGGTGACCGGGCGGGGAGCGGCGGGTCAGCCGATGGCGGGCAGACGCAGGTCGGCGAAGACGCCGCGGTGGTCGGTGCCGGGCACGTCGAGGATCTCCGTACTGGCCACGTTCACCCGGCGGTCGGCCAGCACGTGGTCGATCGTGATGATCGGCGGTATCGCCCTGTTGTTGGGCCAGGTCGGGACGAGCCCCTTGCCCACCTGGTCGGCCGCGTCGACATAGCCCCGGGCCAGCAGGTCGCGGAAGGCGCGATGGTCGAGGCTGGCGTTGAAGTCGCCGGCCAGGATCCTGATCACCGACGGCGACGGGGACGGCAGCGCCTTGAGCGAGGCGTCCCACTCGGCCGCCATCCGGCCGAGCGGCGGGTCGGGGTGCACCGCCACGACCTCGACCTTGCCGCCCGAGGGCAGGGACAGCGTGGCGGCCGGCATGTTGTGGCCGATCGGGGTGAACAGCCCCCGCAGCGGCCGCAGCGGGTGCTTGGCGAACAGGCCGCTGCCGATCGCGCCGTCCGCGGCCTGGAGCACCCGGTAGGGGAGCAGCTTGCGCAGCCCCGCCTGGTCGAGCCGCCGGACCGCGTCGGGGGTCAGCTCCAGCGCGCTGAACACATCGATCTCGTACAGGCGCACCAGGCGGACCACGGTCTCGGCGTCGGCCCATCCGAACAGGTTGACCGACAACACCCGCAGCGGGACGCCCTCGATCACTTTGCCCGGCTCGACCCCGGACGTCCTCGGGATCAGGCACGCGACGAACACCATGCCCACGACGGCCGCGCTCAGCCCCGCCGGGCGGTTGCGCCTGAGCACCGCCAGCAGCGCGGTCAGCGCGGCCAGCCCCGCGCCGATCGGCGTCACCGTCATGAGCTGGATGAGGAAGGAGCCGGTCTCCAGGCCACCGACCCGCAGCGCCGCCCAGGCCGCCAGCAGCGCGACCACCGTCCAGGCGAACCAGCGCCTGCGCCGCCGGGGTGAGGGACGCTTGCCGGCGGATGCGCGTTCGGCCGTCGCGCTCGCTGCCCGTTGATCCACAGCATGAACCCTAAGGCAGCGGCGGAGGGCCCGAACCAGGGCCTTCCAGCCCGGCTCACCGGCTCGGCTCAGTGGCTCACCTCGCCGACTCGGCTCCCGTCTTGACGGCGAGGAGCTGCCTGCGCATGGCGACGAAGTCGCCGACGTCCGTCATCGCGACGTGGGCGGCGCCGCGCACGGTGGGCTCGCCGCGCATCCGGAGCCGGTAGATCAGCCGGGTGCCGCCGCCGGTGTCGCGGAGCGCGATGGAGCAGGTCGTGGTGGCGTCGGCGCCGCGGTCGGCCAGCACGAGGCTGTGCGGGGGCTCGATCCGCTCGACGACGAAGGCGCCGCCGTCCATGACGTCGCCGGGCTTGAGGTCGTGCGGGGGCTGCGCGGGCTCGCCGGCGGCTTCCGCCCGCGCGTCGGTTCCGGTGCCCGGACGGGTGCCGGGACGGGTGCTCGGGCCCGGGTAGCCGCCGAGCCGGACCACCCAGGCCCACACGACCGGCGGCGGCGCGTTCACGGTGACGGCACGGGTGGCCTGGAGCTGGGGGAGCGGCACGATGTCGTCACCCGGCAGGTCCTCGTGCACCTCTCTGTCGGTCGCGCCCCAGCGCAGGTGCCAGGGGCGCACGGCGAGCAGGTATCCGGCCGCCGCCCCCGCGGCCAGCCGGAACACACGGCGTGGCAGGAACATCGCAGCACTCCTTCGTGTCACTGACGAGACGCGTCGCCGGACGGAACGTGTCACCGGCGGAACGTGCCGTCTGCGCGGCCTCTCGTCGATCGGCGCTCGGAATTTCGGTGCTTACGCTGAATTATGGGCCAATATGGCTAGATCTGGTCGGCTTTCCATATTGTCAGGCCATATGTCTCCGCAATCGGCTGCCACGCCTGCGCGAATTGCGCCTTCGCCGTCTGGGCGGCCTCCGATCTGCTGAGACCTCGCCGGTAATCGCGGTCGTCCGAGACCGGGCCGGTGCAGCCGCCCGCCAGATGGCGCCGGGCCCAGGAGAGGAAGGCGGTGTCGGCGTCGTAGGAGGCGTCGAGCGCGGTGATGAGCGTCTGCTTCAGCGCCGCGCCCTCGGGCAGGGCCGTCACCTCCAGCGTCCGGGCGGCGGCGAGCTGGTCGCGGCGGCCGGCGGTGATGTCCTCGATCGTGGTCACGCCGGACCGGCGGCAACCGGTCGCGTCCGCGATCGCCGCCGACAGGCTGGAACGGGCGGAACTGCTGCTGGACAGCAGCTCGTCCACCCGCCCGGCCTGCCCGGCCGCACCTGCCGTGGGGTCCGTGCTCGGTGTCGGGTCGGTGCTCGCGGCCGGGTCGCCGGTGGGGGTGGCGTCCTCGGTCGCCGGGTCGTCCGTCGCCTCGTCCGAGGTCTGCGGCTGGACGGCCGACGGCGCGCCGCCCGAGCGCCCGCCCGCCTCCGCCGGAGAGGACGGGCGGCTCCCGGCCACCCACCAGACCAGCGCCGTCGTCGCGCACGCCGCCGCCACGCTGACCAGCACCACCGGCCGCCGCCACCCCGGCGGACGCAACCGCGAGGGCGGCGGCGGATGATCGTCCCCCAGCGGCCCCCGCGAGAGACCGGCGAACGCCCCCTCCCCGGACGAGCGCGCCACAGGCGGAACACCACCGGAACCGGCCCCCGGCGTGCCGACCCCTACGAACGGGACGCCACTGCCGGCGGGCGGGGAACCGGGGCCACCGGGTGGGGCGCCGGTGTCTGCGGGGTCGGCGGGTGAGGGGCCGGAGGCGGCGGGAGGTGTGGAGGTGGGGGGTGTGGGGGCGGGGAGGAGGGCGCCGCAGCGGGGGCACTGGGTGAGGGCGCCGGTGTCGCTGCCGCATCGCCCGCACCGCCCCTCGGCGCCTGAATGGTGGACCAATACACCCTCCCGTAATGCTCCGTAAAGGGAAGAATTTCAATTTATCGGGCTTTTGTCCCGAGCTTCACTTCCGGTGAACGAGACTATTTGATAACAACGAGCCCCCCAAAGCACTCGCCCCTCATAAGCTCGGCCGGGTTCACCGACGAAGGAGGGTCATGGCCGTCGACAGCTCCGGCGCCACCGGCTCCACGCGGGACACCAGGGCCCACCCCGGCGTGCCCCGCATGAGCAACGTCACCCGCTACCTCAGCGCCGCCGCCTACCTCGACAGCGGGTTCCGCGACCGGGTGCTGGGCGAGCTGATGTTCGATCCCTACCGCGCGGTCCCCCCGTCCTACGGCGGCTTCGACCTCGTCCCGGTGATCCACCACTGCCGGCGCTCGCGCTCGATGCTCGTCGTCCGCGACGCGCTCATCACCGTGTTCTTCCTCGTCGGGTTCGTGATCTCCCCGCTGACCACGATCGCGTGGGTGGCGACGCTCGTCCCGCTGGTGCTGCTCACGTCGGGGCGGGTCCGGCGCGGCTCGCTGGTGCTGCGGGCCATGCTCTGGTTCTGGGCCGCGAACATGGCCCTGCTCCTGCTGGCCGCGGTGTTCTCCACCGCGCTGTCCGTGCTGCTGCTGCAGAGCCTGTCCAGCTCCTCGTTCTACGACGACGGCCCCTCCTACGGCGTCGCCGACGTCCTGGGCCAGGGGCTCGGCACGCTGGCGCTGGCGATGGCCGTGCCCTTCACCACGCTCGGGGTGGCGCTGGTCTACCGGATCGCGACGTACATGACGCTGGCAGGCACGCTGCGGCCGGGCGCGCCCGAGCCGGTCACCGGCGCGACCGGCCCCCGCACCGCCCATCGCGTCGACTACGTGCGCAGCGCCCAGTGGGGCAACATCACCATGTACGCCAACGAAGACGCCTTCATGGGCGCCGGGTCCATCGCCAGGACCTGGTCGATCGCCGTCGAGCTCGACCGGGTGCGCGGCCGCGAGGGCCCGCCGCGCCGCCAGGACGACCCGGTCGACCTCGACCCCGTCGAGTTGCACGCCTTCGTCCGCGAGCGGCTGAAGGACATGCGCGACCGGGTGCTGCGTCCCAACGAGGGCATCCAGCGGCTCGACATCGGCGACCACGTCGTCACCAGGGGGATCTTCACCGTGGCCGACTGGCACGAGGGCGGCGTTCCGGTGTCCCATCCGCTGATCGGCAAGAACGGCCTGCCCAGGTCCCACGCCACGCCCGAGGAGATCGAGGCGATCGTCCGCCATCCGCAGGGCGGCGTGCGCTACTACCAGCGCGTCACGATCAACAACGCCGGGCAGGAGATCCGCGACCGCAACGGCCGGCTCGTCGCTCCCGCCGAGGATCAGGAGGCGCTGACCTCCGCGTTCATCTACCTGGCCGTCGAGGGCCGGATGCTCTACACCCAGTTCGTGGTCACCGTGCTCCCGCCCGCCCACGGCCCCTACCACGTGGTCGACCGGCTGCCCACGATGACCGGCGGCCGCATCGCCTGGGAGGCGGTCAGGTCGTTGAAGCTGCGGCTGCTGCGCGACGTGCTGGCCGCGCCCGCCCGGCTCGTCCGTACGGGGGTGCAGGCCGTCCGGCAGAACATGCTGGCGCCCGACCCGCGCAAGCACATCGTCTACCCCTACGGCGCCCGCTTCAGCGTCCGGGAGCTGGGCGCGAGCGACGACCTGCAGACCCACATCCAGGTCCTCGACGTCTCCAAGTACGTGCGGATGATCGAGCAGCGGCTCACCGAGGCGGTCCTCGACTTCCTGGAGGACAAGGGCGTGGAGACCGGCGCCTACCGGTTGCAGGCGGCGAGCGTGACCATGAACACGCTGTCGGTCAGCGGCGGCGCCACGGTCAGCGGCCCGGTCGCCTTCGGGCACCAGGCCGCGGCGACGGTCAACAACCTGGGAGGGCAGGGCGCGTGACGAACGAGCAGACCCCCATGCCGGGCTCGTACGGCGTGCACATCAGCGGCGGCGAGGTGAGCGGCCCGATCGCGGTGGGCCCGCACTCCCGCGCCACGGTCAACAACCTGGGCGGCTCGGCCCCCGGCGAGGCGGCCCGGCTGCTCGACCGGCTGGAACGCCTGCTCGCCGAGCACGAGGCGGAGGTGACCGAGCCCGCGCGGGCCCGCCGGGACGTCGCCGACGTGCGCCAGGAGATCGAGCAGGCCGACCCCGACCGCTCCCGCGTCCTCGACGCGCTCAAGCGGCTGTCGGCCCGCGCCGCCGAGGTGTCGGTGATCGTGGAGGTCGTCGGCCAGATCCGCGAGCTGTTCGGCTGACCAGCGGCTCTCGAAGGGGGCCGCGGTCAGCGGAAGACCGCGACCGCGGCCTCGCCGAGCATGTCGTCGATCAGCTGCACGACCTCCCTGACGACGGGGGAGTGCTCGCCCGCGATCTCCCGGAGGCGTTCGACGAGCCGGGCCGAGGGCTGGTCGAGGTAGAGCTCGGCCTCCAGCCGCAGCGCCCCCACCAGCCCGCACAGCGCCGCGCCACGCCCGTCTGGCTGCTTCCAGCCCTCCACCGCCGAGCGCACCCCGGCCGAGGCGCGCACCACCGAGGCGATGTCGGCGAGCTGGTACCGCGTGTACGGCAACATGCCCATACGCCGCCCGGTCACCATGACCAGCACGCCCGCGGTGACCAGGCTCTGCCGGGTGCGGTCGTAGGCGTCCTCGGCCAGTTTCTTGATCCAGAACCTGGCCTCGCCCTCGGCCCGGTCGCGGGCCATCAGCGGGACCAGGGAGTCCACGACCGCGTCGCCGACCGGGGTGGGGTCGACGACGGCGATCCGGCCCCGCCCGACCGTGACGCGCCCGCTCAGCGCCAGGTCGAGCAGCACCGCCCCGGCCAGCCCGAGCGCCATCGAGTGCTGGTGCACCAGGGGCTTGCCGGACTGGTCGTGAGCGATGAGGAACAGCTCGTGGTGGAGCGGCGGCCGCGTCACGGCGACCGGATCCCGGTCAGACCGGCCTTGTCGTCGCCGTCCAGCACCGGGCGGCGGCCGCGGGCGTACAGGACGCCGAGGACGACGACGCCGACGGCGAGCCAGATCAGGCCCACCCGCTGGGCCAGGATGTTGGCGTTGACGATCACGAAGATCAGGATCGCCATGCCGATCAGCGGCGCCACCAGGTGCGACCAGAAGTCGGACGAGCGCTGCCGGACCCGGTAGTGGACGATCACCGACACGTGCAGCACGACGAACGCGATCAGGCCGCCCATGTTGACCAGGCTGCTCAGCAGGCCGACGCCCTCCTTGAGCTGCGAGGCCCACACGCCGATGCCGACGGACAGCGCCGAGACGAGCAGGATGGCGTTGGCCGGGACCGAGTGCTTGATCGACACCTTGGCGAGGAAGGCCGGCAGCTGCCGGTCGCGGGCCATGGCGTACAGCAGGCGGGAGACGGCGACCTGGGCGACCAGGGTGTCGGCGAAGCCCCAGGAGATGGCGGTGGCCGTCGAGGTGACGTGCCGCAGCCACTCGCCGCCCGCCGAGGCGGCGGCGTCGTAGAAGGCGGTCTCCGAGCCGGTCTTCAGCAGGCCCGCCGGGTCGGGCACCACCAGCGCGGCCACCCAGACCTGGGCCACGAACAGCAGCCCGGCCAGGATCAGCGCCAGCCGCATGGCCCTGGCCACCTGGGCCGAGCCGCCCGCGGACTCCTCGACGAGCATGCTGATGCCGTCGAAGCCGAGGAAGGACAGCACCGCGACGGAGACCGCGGCGAAGATCACCGGCCAGGAGAAGGTGTCGGGGTTGAACAGCGGTGAGAGGCTGAACCCGTGGCCCTCGCCCTGGAGCAGGGCCCAGATCCCGATCAGCACGAACAGGCCGAGCACGACCAGCTCACAGGTGATCAGCACCTTGGTGAGGGTGATCGTCATCCGGATGCCGCGCAGGTTGACCACCGTGTTGACGGCCACGAAGACGAGCAGCCACCCCCAGACCGGCACCCCCGGCACGCTGGCGTTCATGGCGATCGAGGCGACCAGGTAGAGCAGGCTCGGCACGAGCAGGTAGTCGAGCAGGATCGCCCACCCGGTCATGAAGCCGACCGACGGGGCGATGCCGCGGCCCGCGTAGTTGTAGACCGACCCCGACAGCGGGAAGGCCTTGACCATCTGCGCGTAGGAGGCAGCGGTGAACAACATCGCGACCATGCCCACCAGGTACGCCAGGACGGGCATGCCGCCCGAGGCCTTGTAGACCGGGCCGAAGATCGCGAACGGCGCGATCGGCACCATGAAGATCAGGCCGTAGAACACGAGGTCGGTCAGTCCGACCCCGCGGCGTAATTCCTGACGGTAGCCGAACTGCTCGATGCTCTCCTGAGGTTGCACGACAGCCTCTCCATGTCGTCCATGCGGGGGGTGACGGGCCTCGGTATACGCATGGGGTTACGGATACCGGTGGGGCTCGATCTGGCGATCCTTCCGTAGCCCACGGTCACGTCGCAAGAGGCTGCTCCAGGTGGTTGCGTACCTGACCTCGCCGCAGGGCCCGCGCCGGCGGAGGCGGGGGGGGCGCCCCCCGGCCCCCCCCCCCCCCCCCGGGCCCCCCCCCCCCCCGGCCCCCCCCCCCCCCCCCCCCCCCCCCCCCCCGGGGGGGGGGGGCCCCGCCCCCCG